>NZ_RQWN01000004.1:0-300000 GCF_003977755.1 Haloterrigena salifodinae | reverse complement strand
GTCGAGCGAGAGTTCCCTCGAGTCGACGTAGGTACCGCCGACGCCTTCGATGATGTCGATCGTCGGATCCGGTCGGTCCCGGCGGCCGAGGCAGTAGGTTCGCTCGAACTCGTCGCCGGTCTCGAGTCGCGTCAGTGCGAGCAGTCCGAGGTTGCCGTTCCCGAGAACGAACGCGCTCGACGGCCGCCACTCGAACCCGGACCGCGCCGCGGCCGCCTGATTGAGCGCCTTCTCGACGAGACTCGTCGGTTCGACGAAGAACCCGTACGCCGCACGCGATTCGGGGACCGAAACGAGATACTCGGAACGAGCGGTGAAAAACTCTGCCATGTACCCGTGTGCCCCCGTGATTCCGCACTCGTGAAGGCTCTCGGGTGGAGCCATGTCGAGTTCGCCGTTGGCCGCGAATCTCGACTCATCGTCGACGGGTCGTCGCACGAGAGGGGCGACGACGTCGCCTTTCGTCAGGTCGGTTCCGTTCGGCTCTTCGACGACGCCGACCGCCTCGTGGCCGATGACGAGGTGGTCCTCGCCGTCGGGAACGTCGCCGCCGATTTCGCCGGCCGCGATGCGCCTGTCCGAGCCATCAATTCCGACGGCGACGGTTCGGATCAGCGCCTCGCCCTTCTCGGGGGTCGGTCTCGGTTTTTCGATGACACGCAGTTCTGGGCCGTCCGGAAACAGTGCGACAGCGCGCATGGGTACGTGCGCTTCTTTTCGGCGATTGCATATAGTCTCCCCGACGGTTTTGCGATGAGGCCGCTCCGTGCTCGTTCGCTAGCCTCGTCGTCGTGCTGATCGGCTACTCGAGTTACATAGACGTTCGAATCCCGTTTGCAACGGAGCGACAACCGTCGTTTGAGAGGTTCAAATTCCCCTGATCACGGGTCGCGCTGTCTGTTCCGAACGCGAGTCCAGTTACTCTCCTATATATTACACCCATACAGTTGTAAATAGAATCGATCAACGATCGCTGACCCACTATCTCGGTAGTTCCTAGGGGGAGCGGTGCTCCATCAGCCGATCGAGCAGTCACGGACAATACTCCCTGAAAGGGCCGAAATTAGCCTTCAGACGCCCGCTACTGACCGGTCGGTTTCGAACAACCGCGGGACTTGTTCACACTCCACTATCGTAAAGCACCGTTTGACAGCTTCAAATAGGGAGTGTTCAGGAGTACTTCGCGTTGATCTCGATAACGTTTGCGGAGCGGGTGACCATATTCGGAATTTCTTCCTGGAACTGATCGCCCGTCATCCGACTCAAGGGTCGGGAGAGACTGACGGCGCCGAGGACGTCGTCCTCGTCGGCCATGACCGGCGCTGCGACGCAGTGTAGTCCCTCGATCTTCTCCTCCTTGTCGAGTGCGTACCCGCGCTCGCGGATCGTCTCGAGTTCGTCGAAGAGTTCCTCGCGGTCGGTGATGGTCTGGGGCGTGTACCGCTTCAACCCGTGTTGATCGATGATCTCTTCGACGCGCTCGCGCGGGGTGTACGCGAGGATGGCCTTGCCGAGCGCGAGGCAGTGGAGGTACTCCCGTTTCCCGACCGACGAGGCGGTCTGGACGGCCCGCTCGCCGCCCGTCTTGTACAGGTACACCGCGCGGCCGTGTTCTTCCGTCGCGAACTGCACCAACTCGCCGGACTCTTCGGCCAGTTCGTCCAGTTCGTCGGTGACGACGTCGTAGAACCCCAGCCGATCCTTCACTCCCTCGCCGAGTTCGAGGTAGCGGAGACTGAGCTGGTACTCGTTCCCATTCTTGATGACGTGTTCCTTCTCGAGCAGGGTGGCCAGGTGACAATGGATGGTGCCTTTCGCTCGTCCGAGTTCGTTCGCGATCTCGGTGATCCGGGCGCTATCGTGCTCGTGCAGGTAGTCGATAATCTCGAGCGTAATCCCCACCGCCTGAATCGTTCTCGGTTTCGTCGTCTTTGCCATGCGCCAGACAAACACTCACTGCCACTAAATTGTTTGTGTGTGACAAACGAGAATACTGTTTGATCGATTCAAACGTGCGCTCTCGAGCGTCATCGAGAATCTGACTCGTCCCGAGCCCCGTTCGACGGGAGCGGTCGGGGGTGTCTCGCGCGATAACATCGGTTCGAGCGTAACGTATTTGTGTGCGTACCACAACCACTCACTCGCATGTCCGAGCAAAGAGAGCGAGCCGTTTCACCAGCCGTTCGTGACCACGTCGACAACTACGTCGGCGGCGAGTGGACCACGCCCGCGAGCGAGACGTCCCAGCCCGTCGTCGATCCCGCGACGGGAGACGAACTCGCGACGGTCGAGCACTCGACCGTCGAGACCGTCGACGACGCAGTACAGACCGCAAACGAAGCGTTCGAGGAGTGGCGACAGACGCCCGTCGTCGAGCGCGTCCAGTACCTCTTCGACCTGAAGACCGAACTCGAGAATCGGCTCGACGAAATCGCGACGGCCCTCTCCCGCGAGCACGGGAAGACCATCGCGGAGGCGCGCGGGGAGATCAAGCGCGGTATCGAGAACGTCGAAGTCGCCTGCGGAATGCCCAACATGATGCGCGAGGGCAGCGGCAACGTCGAGGACGTCGCATCCGGCATGGACGAGCACGCCGTCCGCCAACCCCTGGGCGTGTTCACCGCCATCACGCCGTTTAACTTCCCGGCGATGATCCCGCTGTGGTTCCTGCCGTACGCGGTCGCGTCCGGGAACACGTTCATCCTCAAGCCCAGCGAGAAGGTCCCGCTGAGCTCCCAGCTCATCTTCGAGGCCGTCGACGCGGTCGACTTCCCCGACGGCGTCGTCAACCTCGTCAACGGCGGCGCCGAGACCGTCAACACGCTGCTCGAGCACGACGATATCGCCGGCGTTTCCTTCGTCGGAAGCTCGCCCGTCGCCAAGCACGTCTACGAAACCGCCGCCCAGCACGGCAAGCGTGTCCAGGCCCAGGGCGGAGCGAAGAACTACGCCGTCGTCACCGAAAACGCGGAAGTCGACGACGCGGTGCCGAACATCATCGGCTCCGTCTACGGCAACGCCGGGCAGCGCTGTCTCGCCAACGACGTCGTCGTCGGCGTCGGCGACGTCTACGACAACCTCCGCGAGCAGTTGATCGACGCCGCGGAGAACCTCACTGTCGGCGCCGGCGTCGACGAGGAGACCGAAGTCGGCCCCCTGATTACCGACGACTCGCGCGAGCGCGTGCTCGGCCTGATCGAGAACGCGCTCGAGGAAGGCGCCGAACTCGTCCTCGACGGCCGGGACTTCGAACACCCCGAACTGGACGGCAACTTCCTCGGTCCGACGCTCCTCAAGGGCGTCACGACCGACATGGAGATCGCACAGGAAGAGATCTTCGGGCCGGTGCTCTGTCTCGCCGAGGCCGAGGACCTAGATGAGGCCATCGAGATGGTCAACTCGACGAAGTACGGCAACGCCTCCTCGCTCTACACCGAGTCCGGCAGCGAGGCTCGCCAGTACAAGTACGAGGTCGACGCGGGCAACATCGGGATCAACGTCGGCGTCTGCGCCCCGATGGGTTTCTTCCACTTCGGCGGCCGGAAGGCGTCGTTCTTCGGCGACCTCCACGCCCAGGGCGAGGACGCGGTCAACTTCTACACCGAGAAGACCATCCAGATCGAACGCTGGTACAGCTGATACCGGCGTCATCGAGCCGCGAAGCACCGTGACCGGCGATACGCGCTCGAGCGAGCGTTTCTTTCGCCAGTACTGCCTCGGCAACTGATCGTCGCGTAGCCCTCAGCGGTGTCGCCGTGTAAAGCGGCGCTCGCGGTTACTCGCCTCCGATCACCGGAAACTATAACAGGCGTCTCCGCAATCGACTTGATAATGCGACTCGCTATCACCCCCTGGGACTCGAGCGGTCCGACGCGGGGTCGCGGGACCGGCGACGGTCGAAGCGAGTCGCGCCGCTCCGAGTCGGCCGGGCGGAGCGAGACCGACGCGCCGCGCGAGACCGCGTCGGTCCGGTCAGACGGCCGGTTCGTCGCGGAGCGCGTCCGCGACGGAATCGCACCGTCCGAACGACGGACGGAACCGACTGCGAAACGCACACGCTGACATTCGACACGACACAGACCATGTACGAGGACTTTGCATCCACGCTCGCGGCGACGATGTGGACCGACTTCGACGACCAGCCCGAACGGGACGGCCCGACGGCCGAGATCACCGACATCGACTCGTTCGTCATCGACGGCAACTTCCCGTGGACGATCGTCACCGTCGAGACCGATCGCGGCGTGACCGGGATCGGCGAGGCCTACCCCTCGCCGGGCGTCCACGAGATCGTCACGGACTACCTCAAACCGGTGCTCGTCGGGGAGAACCCGCTCGACGTCGAGCGGCTCTACAACCTCATGCGCGAGAGCCTCTCGGGGCGGGGCTCCCAGTGGGGCGTCGGGACGATCGCCATCAGCGGCGTCGAGATCGCGCTCTGGGACGCGGCTGGGAAGCTGCTCAACCAGCCAATCTATCAGCTGCTCGGGGGGAAGACTCGCGAGGAGGTCCGCGTCTACGCCGACTGTCACGCCGGCGAGGCGATGGTCTCCTCGGCCGAGGAGGGCCAGGAGGAGACGACGTACGAACCCGAAGCGTACGCCCAGGCCGCGCGCATGGCCGTCGACGACGGGTTCGATATGATCAAGTTCGACCTCGACGTTCCGTCCGGCCGCGACATCGACACCCTCTCGCGGCACTTCGACCCGCCGGAGGTCGAGCACAAGCGCTCGGTCGTCGAGGCCGTCACCGACGAGATCGGCCACGAGGCCGAGGTCGCGGTCGACCTCCACTGGAACTTCAGCCCCGAGACGGCCAAGAAGCTCTGTCGGGCGATCGAGCCGTACGACCTCGCCTGGGTCGAGGATCCCCTGCCGCCGGAGAACACCGACGCGATGCGAGAACTGCAACGCAGCGTCGAGACGACGCTGCTGACCGGCGAGAACCGCTACGGTCGCCACGGTTTCCGCGACCTGATTGAGGAGCAGGCCGTCGACTTCCTCGCCCCCGACGTGCCCAAAACCGGCGGGATCGCCGAGACGAAGAAGATCGCGGACATGGCCGAGGCCTACTACCAGGCACTCATCCCCCACAACATCGGCAGCCCGATCGCGACGGTCGCGACCGCCCACGTCGGTGCGACGGTGCCGAACTTCGTCGCCGTCGAGTACCACGCTCGAGAGGTTTCGTGGTGGGACGACCTCGTCGCGCGCGACGAGCCGCTCATCCAGAACGGGCGCCTCGAGGTCCCCGACGAACCGGGACTCGGTATCAAACTCGACTGGGACGTCGTCGAGGAACACCGGAAACCGCGTACCTAACGCACCACCGCCTTCGTAGTCCCTCGCGGAGCGGTCGGCTCGACGCGCCGATCCGCCGACGGGGCTTCCGTCACTGTCCCTCTGTTTTGCCGCCCGTCCCTACTGACTGCACGCGCCCTCGAGCCGTCGGTAACGGATCGCCGACGGCGATCGCGCGGTCGCCGAGCACAAAGCCTAATGCGCTCTTCTCCGTACTGTCAGTCGACGATGGTCGAAATCGATTACATGGCTCATCAGGAGCAGTACGATCCGTCCGCGCTGCTGGACTACGGGGAACAGGCCACGGCCGGCGACTACGAGACCGTCTGGACGTCGGATCACTTCCACCCGTGGTTCCACACGGACGCGGAGTCGGCGTTCGCGTGGTCCTGGCTCGGCGCCGCAACGGAACGACTGGACGGACCGATCGGCACGTGCGTAACGCCCGCGACGGGCCACTACCACCCCGGCATGATCGCGCAGGCGTTCACGACGCTCCAGCAACTCCACGACGACCGGGTGCTGCTCGGGCTCTCCACTGGCGAGGCGATGAACGAGACGCCGCTCGGGTTCGACTGGCCCGAGTACCCCGAACGCCGGGACCGACTCGAGGAGGCCCTCGAGATCATCCGCGCCCTCTGGGGCGACGACGAGTGGGTCAGCGACGACGTCCGCGAGCGCATCGACGAGGACGGATTCGTCACCTACGACGGGGAGCGGTTCGAGCTCGACGAGGCGAAACTGTATACGATGGCCGAGCGGTCGCCGGAGATCCATATCGCGGCCAACGGACCGAGCACCGCCCGGCTCGCGGCGCGATACGCCGACGGGTTCGTCACGGTCAAGAAGGGCGAGGAGTACACCGACCGGCTCTACCCCGCGATCCGTCGCTACGCCGAAGAGGAGGGCAACGACCCGGACGCGATCGAGACGACGCTGCTCGTGACGGCATCCTATCACCCCGACTACGAGCGGGCGCTTGAGGCGACGCGACCGTGGCACGCGACGACCCAGAACGTCTTCGACCGGGCGCTGGCGGACCCGCGCGAGATCGAGGCCGAGGGCGAGAAGGCGACCCGCGAGGAGATCGAGGAGAAGTTCCTGATCGCCGACGACCCCGCGGAGATCGCGGCCCAGCTCGAAGCGTACGCCGAGATGGGCTTCGATCGGATCGCGGTCGGGAACACTAGCCCCGAACCCGAGCAGCTGTTCGAGGTCATGAACGACGAGGTCATCCCGTCGCTGTAGCTCCCGTTTCCACCGACTGCCGTGGGCTGGTTAGTCGAACTCGAATCGGCGTCGCCGTTCGAACCGGATCGACGCCGCTCGCCGCTCAGAGGTCGAGGCGGTCGCCGATTTCGGCGATCTCGAGGCGCTGCGGGTGCTCGAAGCTTCGCGCGTGATGGTGTAGTGCGGTCGGATCCGCGGTGAGCCGCTTCCACATGTCCCAGTGGCTCGGCAGGAGCCGATCGAGCCGGAGATCGCTCGCGGCCTCGAGCAGCTGATTGTCGTCGTTGTACCACTTCGTCACGGTCGGCGCCCCAGTCTCGCGATGGGGCATCACGCCGACCGTCCCGAACGCCAATGCGCCGAGGTCGATGTCGTAGCGCGATCCGATCGCGTCGAATTCCGCGGCCGGTTTCGAGTCGCCGCCGTGGAAGAACGTGCCTGCCTCGTGTTCGACGACGTACGAGACCGGGTGGCTCGCGTCGGGGTCGTGGGCCGGCTCGACGTGGATCTCGAACTCGCCGACGCCGAACGAGTCACCCTCTGTGACCTCGATCAGCTGCTCGTCGGTCACGTCGTAGTCGTTTGCCCACTCCTCGTCGTCTCGAGCGACGGCGACCGACTCGTCCGGTCCGTAGAAGGACGCGCCCGTCTTCTCGAGGATGGGCGCCTGCGACGGCCCGTGGACGTGATCGACGTGCTCGTGGGTCGCGAGGATCGCGTCCGCGCTGCGAACGTCGTTCGGCTCGAACGGGACCGGAATCATCCGGATGATCCGCGGCGGATCGCCGAGGCCCAGATACGGATCGACGAAGATCGTCGTTCCCTCGCGACCCTTGAGGACGAACCCGTTGCAGCCGAGGTACCAGACGGCGACGCCGTCCGGTTCGGCCGACTCGATCGCCTGCGGAAGCCAATCGCTCCAGTCGCTGTGAATTCCCATACGTACACGTGAGCGCGGAATCGGGCAAGAGCGTACCGATTCGTGCGACCGAGTTCGGGACGACGTCCGGTTCGAACCACCGCGCGAAATCCCTGCGGGCGTCGACGGGCCGCTATCGGCGGAAGGCGGAGAAGGACACTGATTACCGAGCTTCTCGGGGGACATTGCAGGCACACAGACTGCCACCGCTGAAGCGGTGCGGCGTTCCGGCGAACGCGAAATATCCGCTGGTCGAAGTGCCATTCTGCGCTGAAAAATCTTCTTGTGCCCGCACGACGTCATCGTGAGCAACGGGATGGGACACAGAAACAAAACCGACCCCTTTGGAGCGGGACACCCGGCGGAATCCGTCTCGATGAAAGTCGTCAAACGCGTCGCGACGGCTTCGGACCGGGAAGCCAGTCAGTTACCGCCATTATACGACACCATCGATCCGGGGGCACTCGACGCCCTAGTGAATTCCGCCACAGCGGGCCCGTCGTCACTGGCGCTTCGGTTCGAGTATGAGGGCTATCTGATTACGGTCGACGGTTCGGAGTCCGTGAGCGTCGAACGCCGGACCGAATAGCTGAGCGCGTCCGTGGTCGCGAGCCGGTCGTACTCGACCGCCGGCGTGGTGGGCAGGTGCCACAGCTTCGGCGGATTCCGGCTCGAGACGCGAGCGGCGACGACTGCGCCTAGACGGCTACCGCTCACCTCCAGTCGCCCGGCTTCGCCCACCGACACGTGAGGGCGAATATTTATGGCACATCGGGGTAATTCATTACATATGCCCACGCTTACCGGAGGCGAGATTATCGCCGAGTATCTGGAGAAAGAGGGTGTAGAGTACCTGGTCGGCATTCCCGGACACGGGAGCACGAACCTCCTCGACGCGTTCAACGACTCCGAGGTCGAGGTCATCCAACCGCGACACGAGGAGGGCGCGACCCACCTCGCGGACGGCTACGCGCGTGCCAGCGGCGATCCGCTCGCCGTGTTCACGTCGATCGGTCCCGGCGCGACGAACACGGTCACCGGCGTCGCGACGGCCTACGTCGACTCGATTCCGATGGTCGTCTTCACGGGCGCGCCTCAGACCCACGAGTACGGCCAGGGGATCCTCCAGGAGATCGAACGACAGAAACCCGGCGACTTCCCGAGCGTAATGGAGCCGGTCACGAAGAAGAGCTTCGTCGTGAACGACGTCGAACGCCTGCCTCGAGTCCTCAGACGGGCGTTCCAGGTCGCGACGACGGGCCGGCCGGGCCCGGTTCACGTCGACGTGCCGATGGACGTCCAGGGCGGCGCCGCCGACGTCGAGATTCCGGAGCCGGCGGAGACGCGAACCCACAGCCGTCCCGGCGGCGATCCGGAGTCCGTCTCCGAGGCCGCCGACCTGCTCGCGGAGGCCGACCGGCCGGTTATCGTCCCCGGCGGCGGCTGTATGCTCGGCGAGGCCTGGGACGAGGTCCAGGACCTCGCGGAACACCTCAAGGCGCCCGTCATTCCGACCTTCCAGGCGAAGGGGATCATCCCCGAGGACCACGAGCTGTTCGTCGGCTACGCGGGCTGGATCGGCTCGACGGCCGGCAACGAACTCGCGAGCAACGCGGACGTCGTGCTCGCGATCGGCTGTCGGTTCACGGACATGCACACGTCCTCGTTCGAACAGGGCGTGAGCTTCGAGATCCCGCCGAGCAAGCTCATCCACGTCGACATCGACAACGAGGAGATCGGCAAGAACTACCCCGTCGAGGTCGGCATCCTCGGCGACTCGAAGGTCGTCACGCGACAGCTCCACGAGGAAGTCGCCGACCGCGTCGATCCCGTCGGTACCGAAGACAACGAGTACTACGACGAGATCCAGCGGCTGTGGGCCGAGTGGCAGGAACTCGTCGAAGAGCGACAGACGGACGACGTGCCGATGTCAATCTCGCGCGCCCTGGCGAGCCTGCGCGAGGCGCTCGAACGAGACGGGATCGTCGTCTCAAGCGCTGGCCAGCCACAGGAGGTCACGAATCCGCAGTTCCCGGTGTACGAGCCCCGGACGAACATCTCCTGTGGCGGCTTCTCGACGATGGGCTTCGGCGTCTCCGCCGCCATCGGCGCGAAGCTCGCCCGGCCCGACAGGCAGGTCGTCGACGTGGAGGGCGACGGCAGCTTCATGATGTGTAACCAGGAAGTCAACTGCGCGGTCGAACACGACGTCGACGTCACCTGGCTCGTCGTGAACAACGACGGCTGGAAGTCGATCCGGAACCTGCAGGTCGACAAGTACGGCTGGGACCGCGTCCTCAACACGCCGTTCGAAGAGGGCGTCGACTTCGTTCAGATGGCGGAATCGTTCGGCGTCGAGTTCACCGAACGCGTCATCAAACCCGAGAACTTGACCGAGACGCTCGAGGAGGCCCTGGCCCACGACGGCCCCGCGCTCGTCGAAGCCATCGTCGAACCGGACAACGAAGACTCCGGTGCGATCGTCACCGGCAAGTGGGACCTCGCCGACCTCGAACGGGACGACTGACGGCGCCGCCCCCGTCCGTCGAGTTCCCGCCGGCCGAGCTCTCTTCTTCATGGCCGACGGCCGCAGCGGCTCCGAATCCTTATACCGGATGCTGGCAAATGGTGTGGTATGGAATCCCTTGTGGTGGATGCTGAGTGGGACCCCAGAGCGGAGTACGACGTTTCGAACGCCGAACGCGAATCAAAGAAGGCGATGAACGCCTCGCAGGTGTGGCGAAATCCCGACCTTCGCGTCACCGAACGCGAGCGCCCGACGCCGGACGGCGACGAAGTGCTCGTCCGCGTTCGCTACGCGGGCATCTGCGGGAGCGACGTCTCGATGCTCGAGACGGACGAGGACGGCTACGTCCACTACTCGGCGTACCTCCGGTTGCCGAACGTGACCGGCCACGAGTTCGTCGGCGAGGTCGTTGAGACGGGCGACGACGCGCAACTGTTCGAGGAAGGCGACCTCGTCACCGCGGAGGTTACCGGCTACTGCGGCCGCTGTAACATGTGTCGGCAGGGATTTATGGGCCACTGCGAGAACTTCGAGCAGCTCGGCTTCACGATCCCCGGCGCGTTCGCGGAGTACGCCGCCGTTCCGGAAAAGCTCTGCTGGGATGTCTCGGCGCTCCGGGACGCCTACGAGACGGACGACGAGGCGCTTCGGGCCGCCGCGACGATCGAGCCCAGCACCATCACGTACCACGGGCTGTTCGCTCGAGCCGACGGGGTCCTCCCCGGCGACTACCACGTCTACCACGGCGCGGGCCCGATCGGCCTGACCGGGATGAACGTCTCCCGGGCCGCGGGCGCCGGAAAGGTGATCGCGTTCGAACCGTCCGACGAACGCCGCGAGGTCGCCCGCACGCTTGGGTTTGAACACGTCTACAACCCGATCGAGGACGATCCGGTCGAGACGATCGCGTCGGTCACGGACGGCGAGGGCGCCGACGTCCACGTCGAGACCGCCGGCGCGGTCTCCCAGACCTACCCCGCGATCGAGGACTCGCTGGCGGAGGGCGCGAACGTCGTCCACATCAGCAACGCCGCGAGCGATCCTGACATCGCGCTCCGGAAGTACCAGGGCAACAACGCTCAGCTCTACGGATCCGAGGGCCACACCGGACAGCAGGTCTACCCGCGCGTGATCAGGCTGATGGCCGCCGGCCAGCTCGACAACCGACCGCTGATCACGTCGACGTTCGATCTCTCGAACGCCGACGAGGCGATTCGAACGGCAGCCGAACGCGTCGACGGGAAGGTCCTGATCGAAATATAGTCCCGCAGCGAGCGAGCGACGTACTATCGACGCGCTTCTCGAGGCTCGACGCGAACTCCGGAGCACATCGCGACGGACAGTCGGGCGTCCCGCCGATAACTCTCAGCCAACCGATCGAAAACAGCGATTCTGAAACCGCTTACAGCGACGACCAGGACTTGCGGGCCTCGTTCCAGGAGGTGATGTCCGCGATCCAGCGGGCCGCGATCAGCTTTTTGAGGGTCTGCGCGGGAACGCCGCCGAACGTGTCGACCGGGAGGGAGACGCCGAACGCCGGCGTGACCTCGTGAGCGACGGCCTCCTCGCCGACGGAGACGACCGTTCCCTTGTCCTCGTACTCCCAGGTCTTCAGCGGCCGGTTCTCGATGGCGCGAGCGACGTTCTCGCCGACCACTTCCGCAGCCTGCCAGGCGGCCTGTGCGGTCGGCGGTGCGGGCTGATCGCCCTGGTCGACGAGCGCCGAGTCGCCGATCGCGAAGACGCGCTCGTCGGTGGTCCGGAAGTTCGCCCCCGTCGTCATCCGATTGTGCTCGTCCTCGAGGTCGGCGTCGTCGAAGGCGTCGCGGCCGGTGATGCCGCCGGTCCAGACGAGGATGTCGTGGTCGAGTGGTTCGCCTTCGTCGAACTCGATGTGATCCTCGGTGGCTTCCGTGATCGGGTCGTCCGTGTGGATCTGGACGCCGGCCTCCTCGAGTAGGTCGCGCAGGGCCTGCTGTATTTCGGGATCGTTGCCTGGGAAGATCTCTTCCAAGGCCTCGACGAGATGAATGTCGATCGGCGCGCGGTGGTTGTCGCGAAACTCCGCGATTTCGCCGGCGGTCTGGATGCCCGAGAGGCCGGCCCCGCCGATGACGATCTGTGCGGGCTCCTCGCGGGTTGCCTCCAGACTGGCGTCTTCGACCGTGTCGTGGATCTCGAGGGCGTCGTCGAGACTCTTCAGCGTCAGCGAGTGCTCCTCGAGACCGGGGATACCGTAGTAGGCGGTCTGGCTGCCCAGACCGACGATGACGTAATCGTACTCGACGCCCTGGCTATCGGCGAGTTCGACGACCCGCTCGTCGGTGTCGAGACCGGTTACCTCGTCTCTAATGAATTGGGTCGACGGATTGGCGATCAGGTCGACCGAGAAGGTGACGTCCGAGCGGACGTCCGGATCCCGAACGACGCGGTGGGCCTCGTGGAGCACGAGGTGGTAGTCGACGTCGGCGATCCACGTCAGCCGAGCGTCGGTCTCGAGTCTCGATTGGAGCGTTGCGATAGCACCGGCCCCGGCGTACCCGGCGCCGAGGACGACGACGTTCTCAGTCATACCAGCTAGTCCGAGCCGCTGTAATACAAAGCTACTGAAAGGGTCATCATCTGTTGCTGTTCACACACCCCGTGAAGGCGCATACTTCGCTGGGTCGGATCGACCGCACTCACGAAACGCGTTATCGACGGTCGGTCGACCGTCGCGCTCGAGTCCATCCGCCGCGACAGCTATCCCCATGATTTATTATCTCGGACGGTCCTCCACTCTGTATGGGCGTAGGATACACGACCATCATGTACGACCCAGCAGAGGTACTGTCCGAGGGTCTCGGTGACTTCGCCGCGTGCCGGTACGACGGCGTCGAACTCGGGCTCGGGAAAGTGGAATACATCGGCGTCGACTCACTTCAGGAGTCCCTCGAGGAACACGGCCTCGACATCTACTGCGTCATGGCCGGCTGGCTCAACGACGAGGAGGACGTCGAAGCGGCGGTCGACGGCGCCGGCATCGCGGCCGAACTCGACGCGCGCTTCCTCGGCATTCTGCCGCCGCCGCGGGGCCAGACCAACGACGCGACGTTCGACGAGTGGCTCGATCGGATCTGTACGGCCGCCGACGAGGCCGGCGTCACGCCCGTTATCCACCACCACGGCGCCTCGAAGATCGAGAGCCCCGAAGAGATCGAGGAGTGGCTCGAGCGCGCGCCCGACAACCTCGAACTGCTGTACGACACGGCTCACTACCAGCCCTACGGCGACGTCATCGACGGCATCCACCGGTTCGCGGACGACATCGCGTACGTCCACCTCAAGGACATCGACCCGACCGTCGACTTCCAGGACCACGTCGACACCCTCTCGGCGGGGAACGTCCAGTACGATAGCCTCTTCGTGTTCCTGACGTCGTTCGTCGACCTCGGCGCGGGCGTCATCGACTTCGAGGCCGTCGACGAGGCGCTCGACGAAATCGGCTACGACGGGCAGATCACGATCGAGATCGAGAACGAACGCGACGACAGGCTCGTCCACGCGAAGCGGAACATCGACCACTGGAACGACGCGACCGGCGCGTAAGGACAAGCCGATCGTCGAGCGGAGCGACCTTCAGCTAGAACAAAGACGGTTCCAATCGAATCGGTACAGTAGAGACTCTTCTCGAGGACCTGTTCGTATTATATCTCTATGAGTACCTTCCCGTCGACCCGTTTTGCTGCCTGTTCGATGGCCTTGTCAGCATTCGATAGCGAATACGTCGACGTGATAATTGACGTATTATCGAGTCGTCCGGCGCTCATCAGACGGATGACTCGCGGGTAAATCTGTTGTCCGGTGTGTCCCTCCGTGCCGTATAGTTGTGCACTGCTGCCCTGATACTTCCTGGTCGCGAGATTGGGCGCACTGCTGGCATTGCTGACGTGGACGACGTTAGCCTCCTCGGCCAGCGTCTCCTGGATGACTGGATAGGTTTCAGTAACAGCACCTGCAGTTTCGAGGTGGACATCAGCACCACGACCATCGGTGACTTTGTCGATGACCTCGACGGGATCTTGCTCCGTTGGGTCATATACGTGGTCGAACCCGAGGTCGGCCGCGATCGACCGTCGTTCAGGTGACGGATCGAACCCGATAACCTTGCCTGCACCCGCCGCTCGTGAGAGATTCATTCCAGTGAGACCGATCGGCCCCGTTCCATGGTAGACGTGGTGATCGCCGGGTAAGACACCCTCAGAGCGGACGAAAATACCGTGGTAGGTAATGGTGCTGGGCTCAATAGTGGCTGCTGCTCGCAACAGTTCATCTTCGTCCTCGTAGGCGTTCGCGAGTGACTCGACGCTCCAGACGATTTTCTCTGGGACGGTGACGTACTCCGCGAACGCGCCGGGGATCGTGAAGCCGACCTGTTCGAAGTTCTCACAGTGGCCGTGGAAGCCACGCCGACACTGCTGACATCGGCCACAGTAGTCGACGACCTCCGAGGTCACTCGCTCGCCCGGTTCGAAGAGGTTTGCGTCATCACCGGTCTCGGCGATCCGCCCCGAGAATTCGTGACCGGTTACGTTTGGGAACTGTGTGTACGCCGAATAGTGCATGTACCCTTCTTCGTCGGTCTGAATCATAGAGCAGTCACTGCCACAGACACCCGCATAGGCGACCTCGATAAGCACCTCGTCGTCTTCAGGTTCCGGTCGGGGTCTGTCTTCGACGTTCATCTCGGGATGTTGCCAGACCTGGGCGCTATTGTGTGCTTTCTGTGTTTCCCGCTCGCTATCCGTAAGGTCGTACTCGGAGCGCGGATTCCACTCCGCATCAAGCAGTAACGCTTTCATTGTCTGTCTATCCCAGACATCGGCAGAGGCGGTTATAAAAGTATGGGAAAAGCCCCCGTGGACTCGACTCGACGGGCGATAGCTGTCGTCTCAGCGGTCAGTGATCGTCCGAAAGTGGTCGATGGTTTTTGCCTGGACGTGCGGGTCTTTCGTCCGGTTCTCTCCCTCGATAGCTACCATGTCATATGGGTTGGTAAGCTATTTGTGGGATGCTGACTAACCCACTGCTGAGATGAAGCTCGGAGTCATCGGTGTCGGCGCTATCGCACAGATCATGCACGTTCCGTACCTCGCGGAACTGCCGAAGGCGGACATCCACGCAATCGCGGACCCCGGCGAGAACGTGGTCGAGACGTTCGGCGATCGGTATAACGTCTCCCATCGGTACACAGAAAGTACGGCGCTGATCGAAGATCAGGCCGACACGCTCGACGGCGTAGTCATTACCACGCCGATGCACACCCACGCGGAGGTAGCCGTTGCCGCCCTCGAGGCGGATCTGCACACGTTCGTCGAGAAACCGGTCGCCGTGACGCCCGACGACGCCCAGCAGGTGATCGATGCGGCCGCGGAGACGGACGCGGTCTGCATGGTCGGCTACATGAAGCGCTTCGATCCCGGTTTCCAGAAGTTCCAGGCCGAAGTGGACGAGCTGTCTGATATCGATCTCGTCACGAGCACCGTCATTCCGCCGGACGTCGGCGCGGTCATCGAGGAGAACTACGACATCGTCTACGCCGACCTCGACGACGCGTTCATCGAAGAGAGCAATTCGAAGCGCCAACAACAGGTCGAGGCCGCCGTCGGAACCGACGATGAGACGCTCACGCAAGCCTACGAGTACCACCTCGAGAGCATCTGCCACGACGTCAACGCGCTCCGGTCCGCGTTCGGATCGGTCGAACGGATCGACCACGTCGACGTGTTCAAGGGCTGGAAGTACGTCACCGCTCAGCTCCGATACGAAGGAGACCGCCGGTGTATCCTCGAGTCCGGCGCGACCGATCGGAAGTGGTACGACGAGCGCATCCGCGTCGACGCTCCCGAGGGATCGGCGTCGATCGAGTTCTCGAACGCGTTCATCAAGAACACGCCGTCGGACGTCCGCACCAAACTCGGGACGGAAGAGACGACGGAGTCCCGCTACACCCCGTCGTCGGACGAGCCGTTCAAACGCGAACTGAGACACTTCCTCGAGTGTATCGAGGGGGAGGCCGAGCCGCGGACGCCGCCGGAGGAATCGAAGCGCGACGTCGAACTCATCGCCGACCTCATCCGAACGTACGACGAGGAAGGCGAGGCGAGCAGCGTCAGCCGATAGTCGCAAGCCGTTCCGTCACGGTCGAACCGAGGCGCACCCGCGAAATCGTCGTGACAACGACGCGCGATGGTGGTCTCGTCGCGCTCCGTCCGTTCTTTTCGAGACAGTACTTCCCCCGCTATCACTGACTGCGGCCACAAGAGCCGGGTAGACGCCGCTGATCGATTCGCCGAGCGCAGAGAGGTCGACCGAAAGAACGCGTCGTCTTCAAGCGGTGCCGTTGTGGGCTCGCTTACTCCCACTCCATCCAGTCGGGGTCCTCACAGCGGAGCCGGCGATCGATACCGTCGATGCGTTCGATATCCTCCTCGTCCAGGTCGACCTCGAGCGCCTCGCGGTTGCTCCGAATGTGTTCCGTGGTCTGGGACCGGGGGATCGGAACGACGCCGTTCTTCGAGAGGAGCCAGGCTAAGCTGACGACGGCCTCGTTCACGTCGTGTTTGTCGGCGACCGCCGAGATCTCGGGGGTATCGAACACTTCGCCCTGCGCGATCGGCGAGTAGGCGACGAAGTACGCGTCGCGGTCCCGAACGGCTGCGCGGAGTTCGTCCTGGGGCAGGAACGGATGCATCTCGGCCTGCACCGCGTACAGCGACTGTTCGAGGAGTTCGTCGGCGAGTTCCAGATCGGCGGGTGTGTAGTTGCTCACGCCGACGCGCTCGACCTGTCCCGCATCGACGAGGTCGTTGAAGACTGGGAGCACAGTCTCGATGTCGTCCCGGCCGCGGGGCCAGTGGTGGTAGAGCAGATCTATCGTCTCGATTCCGAGCCGAGAGAGGCTCTCTTCGACGCCGTTTCGAACGTACTCCGGCGTCTTCTCCGGTTCCTCGAAGTGGGCGATCTTCGTGGCGACGAACAGGTCGTCGCGATCGACGTCGGCTCGGGCGATGGCCTCGCCGACCTCTTCCTCGTTGCCGTACAGGCGGGCCGTATCGAGGTGCCGGTATCCCGACTCGATCGCCGTCACGAGGGCGTCGATCCCGTCCTCATCGGTGAGACTGTACGTCCCGAATCCGAGCCTGTATGCGTCTTCCTCGAACATATCTACACTGTGGCTCGAACGACCCTTATACCTTCCCGTCTCGGATAACGGGATGGTCCATCGCAGACTCCGTCCGGAACAACCAGCGCCGAATTTCGGCGCTTGGTATCAGCGTACCCTCCCTGCTGACACGTCTTCACGCAGTCCCGATGTGAGAGGGTAAGAAGATGGCGTTTGAGAGAACAAAACGGTATTCGCGTTCTCCTCTCGATTCCCGTGAACGAATTTCTGCCTTCGGTACGCGAGTGAGAAGCGATATCGCTCTCGCTCCAATTTCTCGGTTCGATCCGGTTTCTCACCGCGTTTGATCGTTACAAACGGCCGAATGAGGCGAATAACGCTGATTCTCAGTCGGTTGATCTCCCGTTCACTGCTGATCGAAACGGAGCAGTAGCCGCTCGTTTGTTTACACCCGTACTGGCGTAATTCTCTGTTGGTGTTCGGTCGTATCCGCGTAACTATCGCATCCGGCCTCGTCCACGCGTTTGAGAGGCACAAACACCGGGGTTCAGCCTGTATACATTCGATTCGACGGGATGTACCAGTCGCCTCCGTCCGTCGCCAGAAATCGCCCTCGCAAAAGCGAGCACTCCCAGACGACTATTCGTGCTCACCCAAGAGAGATCATCGTGATACCGAGGATGGCCAAGCCGGTCGCAGCGAGACGCGTCCGAAGGTGGGACTCCTCGAGGAAGATCGCACCGAGGATCACAGCGACGATCGCCTGTCCGTTGACGACCGGGGAAACGATGCTCGCCGGCAATCGCTGAAAGGAGAGCAAGACGACGTGGTTCCCGGCCGCGATGACCAGTGCCGTGACGACGAAAAAGGGCAGGTCGCGCCACCAGTCGTCCGGCCAGCGGGCGCGGATCGCCAGCGGCCCCATCAACCCGGCGATGCCGAAAAACATCAACGGAACGTACGTCGTCGGTGCGATGGCCAGCTCCTGCATTAGCACGCGTTTGCCCACGTCGACGACCGCGAACGTCGCGGCCGACAGCAGCGCCAGTTGGGCTGGTCTGGACCGACTGGCCCGCTTTATCGGGGCGAGGAGCGTCGTTCCCTCCCAGTTGGCGACGTAGATCGCGATCGTTGCGACGACCACGCCTCCGACCTGAAGTGCGGAGAGTTGTTGTCGCAGTAGCCCCACTTCCAGCGGAAGGACGAACACCGGGATGATCTTGCTGATCGGCGAGACGTACGAGACCTCGCCGATTCGGAGCGCCCGGAACAGGAATACCATGGCGAGCGCCGTCAACGCCGTGACCGCGAAAATAGCTCCGAGAACGCTGACTCGATTCGACGCAGGAAGGAAGGGGCCGTCGGCGGCGACGACCACCGGGAGGTAGAGGACCATTGAGATCGCGTACGTAATCGAGAGGAAGGTCGGCGAGGAGTAGTCGGCGAACCACCGCTTCATCACGAACAGGGACGTTCCATAGAGCAACGCGGCCAGGCCGGCGAACGCGATTCCGATGTTCACATCGCTGTCCACCCCTGCCGACCGCAAGAAGCATTCGCTTTCGGTCCGTCGACCGGCCGGGAAACCGGCCGTTCGAAACTGACGGCACCGCTCGGGGTTTCGGGACGTGGTGTCTCCAATAGTGCACGCTCGGCGAACGGACCGATGTCCCCTTCTGTCTCGGCGAGAGATTTTTAACGCCAAAGCGATATTCAGGGTATATGGAGCTCCACGACAGATCTATCAGTCAAGATATTCGCGAACTCGGCGCGCTCTTGGGGACCATCCTCGAGGAGCAGACGTCCCGCGAGGCCTTTGAGACGGTCGAATCGTGCCGACGGGCCGCGATCGACTACCGCACGGGCGATCTCGACACCCGCGATCCGCTAATTACGGAGCTCGAGGGACTGTCGACCCACAATCAGCGGACCGTCGCGCGGGCATTTACGACCTATTTCGAGCTGATCAACCTCGCGGAGGAACGAGAGCGGATCCGAACGATCCGAACGGGCTCTCACGAGCGGACTCTCGACGACGGCCTCGAGAACGCGGCGGCGGAGCTCGGCGAGGCCGACGACGAAACCGTCCAGCAGATTCTGGACGATATCCTCATCGAGCCGACCTTCACGGCGCACCCGACCGAAGCCCGTCGGAAGACCGTGAAATCCAAACTGCGGGATATTTCAACGTCCCTCGAGACGCTGGACGAGCGGCTGCTGACCGAGACGGAGGAGCAACAGGTCTGGCGGGACATCGACGCCGAGGTGACGAGCCTCTGGCAGACGCCGCAGGTGCGAAATCGGCAACCCGAGCCCGAAGACGAGGCACGAAACGTGCAGTGGTACCTCGAGAACACCCTGTTCGACGTCGTCGGCGAAATCTACGACGAACTCGACGACGCGATTGATTCGGAACTCTCGAGCGACGTCGACATCCCGAAGCTGTTCGAGTTCCGCTCGTGGGCGGGCAGCGACCGTGACGGCAATCCCTACGTGACCCCCGAGGTCACGGCGAACATCTTGGAGCGCCAGCGCGAGGTCGTCCTCGAGCGCTACCAGGAGCAACTCAAGCGCCTGTCGGGCGTGTTGAGTCAGGACGGTAGCCGGATCGACGTGGGGTCGGCGTTTCAGGCTTCGCTCGAGACGGATCGCGAACGGCTGCCCGGCGTCACCCGCACGGCCGAGGAGCGGTACCCCGGCGAGCCCTACCGCCAGAAGCTCAAGCTCATGCGCGAGCGGCTCCGCCGTGTCGGCGACGTTCGACCGGGCGGCTACGAAGACGCCGACGCCCTCCTCGAGGACTTAGCCGTCATCGCGACGAGTTTGCAAACCAACGGCGGCGAGACCGTCGTCGAAGCCCACGTCGATCCCATCCGCCGACGGGTCGACACGTTCGGCTTCTCGCTCGCGAGCCTCGACCTGCGCGACCACCAGCAGAAACACACCGACGCCATCGCCGAAGCCCTCGAGCGGGAGGGGATCGACTACCACGGCCTCTCGGAGGACGAGCGCGTCGAGTTCCTGACCGACGCCGTCCTGCAGGACGAACCCGTGCTCGACCTCGGTGAGACCGACGGGCTGACCGACGACTCGGCCCGCGTCCTCGAACTCTTCGACAGCCTCGGGGACTGGCAGACCGAGTACGGCGTCGACGCCATCGACACCTACGCCATCTCGATGACCGACGAGCCCAGCCACGTTCTCGAGGTGCTATTCCTCGCGGATCAGGCCGGCGTCGTCTCGCTACCCGAGCACGCGGGGATCGACATCGTCCCGCTGCTCGAGACCGAGTACGCCCTCTCTGGGGCCCGCCGAATCATGGGCACGCTGTTCGAGAACGAAGCCTACGCGCAGGCCCTCGAGGCCCGCGGGCGAACCCAAGAGATCATGCTGGGCTACTCGGACTCGAACAAGGAGAACGGCTTCCTGGCCGCGAACTGGTCGCTGTACAAAAACCAGCGCCGTCTGGGCGAGATCTGCGACGACCACGACGTGACGATGCGGCTGTTCCACGGCCGCGGCGGCTCGATTTCCCGCGGCGGCGGCCCGATGAACGAGGCGTTGCTGGCCCTGCCGAACAACACGATCACCGGCCAGGTCAAGTTCACCGAGCAAGGGGAAGCGATCGCCGAAAAGTATGGCAATCCCCGCATCGCTGAGCGTAACATCGAGCAGATGCTCAACGCCCAACTCCGGGCGCGCAAGCAGGCGATCGACCGGCCAGCAGAGGAGATCCCCGCGGAGTGGATCAACGCGATGGAGACGATGGCCGACGCCGCCCGGCAGGAGTACCGCAATCTCCTCGAGAGCGACGGCTTCGTCCAATACTTCGAGCAGGCGACGCCGATCACGGTCATCGAGGACCTGAACCTGGGCTCGCGTCCGGCCTCCCGCAGCGGCGAGCGGACCGTCGAGGACCTGCGGGCGATCCCGTGGGTGTTCTCCTGGACGCAGTCGCGGTGTATCCTCCCGGGCTGGTACGCCCTCGCGACCGGTATCGAAGCGTACCTGGAGAGCGAGGAGCCACGCTCCTCGGACGAGTCGAGCGGCGACGAGCCGCGAGACAATGGTGGCTCGATGGAGACGCTACAGGAGATGTACGACGAGTGGCCGTTCTTCCGTACCACGCTCGACAACGCCGCACTCTCGCTCTCGCGAACCGAACTCGAGATCGCCGAACAGTACGCGGGGATGGCCGATGCGACGCTTCGCAAACGGTTCTTCCCGCGCGTGACCGGCGAGTACGAGCGGGCGACCGAACTGATCACGGAAATCGGGCGACGCGATCGCCTCCACACCCGCGACTGGCTCGGCGAGAATCTCGAGCAACGGAATCCCTACGTCGACCCGCTCAACATGCTACAGGTGCATCTGCTCGACCGGAACCACCGCACGGATATCGAGGAGCGAACGCTCCGGCTGACGGTCAAAGGGATCGCTGCCGGGATGAAAAATACGGGATAAGGAAGCGCGGCAGACGGGCCGTGACGAGCCGATGGGTGGCAGCGCGCTCACCAGCAGATAGACATCAACGGACGATCGGCGTGGTCTCGGTTTCACCGTTTGTGCGATGTGTTCAGTCGAACCAGCTCGCCGACGAACGTAACGTGATCGACGATAGCGAGATCGCGTAGCAGTGACGTTGGATGAATCGGTATCCAATTTATTCCAGAACGCATCCGTGTGCTGTACTCGAAGTTTGGCCGCAGTGGAGCCGTCGCTCCCCCCAAACACACTTGATTAGTATAGTTTTATAAGGATTCGATCCATCTCTGGATCACGAACGATGGGCTGTAACAGGACACGAGGCGGTGATCACGCGTGAACGCGGCGACGCCGGTCGGTGACCCGCTCGAGGCGTTCCTTCGATCGAAGTCGAAGGGCGGCGAAGGGAGCGGCAACTACCGTCGGAACCTCGAGCGATGCGTCGAGGACTTCCTCGAGTGGCTCGAGGCGGACGCCCAATCTGGCACGACGTTCGATGAACTCGACGAACGGACGTTTCGCCGGTACGCCCGGAATCTCACCGCTCGCGACCTCGCGCCGGGAACGATCCGGACCTACTACGCGCAGGTGAGTGCATACGTCGGCTGGTGTGTCCGGGAGGGGCTCCTCGAGGCGAACTACGCCCAGCGAAACGTCGCGAAGGAGCCGCTTCCGGAGAACGACGGCCGTCGGTCGGGCGATCAGCAGGCCTGGACCGACGAACACCGACTCCTGATCACGCGACACGTCGACGAACGAGCGCACGACGCCGCCGACGAGAAGGGATTCGGCGCAATTCGGGAGTTCCGCGACCGGGCGCTCGTCTACGTTCTTTGTTACTCCGGCGTCCGCGGCGGGGAGATCTTCGCGGATCCGAAAGACGATCGCCGGAACGGCCTTCGGTGGGGCGATGTCTCGCTCGACGACCAGAAAATGACCGTCCTCGCCAAGAAGCAGGACTGGTCCGATCGATCACTGACGAAACAGGCCGTAAATCCTATGCGGCGATACAAAAGATTGCTCGATCCGGCGAGCGACGAGTGGCCGGTGTTTCCGACGTTTCACCTCCCCTCGCTGTACGAGACGCTTCGTACTGGGTTACGAGACGAATACAGCTGGTCGACCGACGAAATCGAAACCGTCGTCGATGAACTCACCGGACAGACCGACGTGTTCGACGCGCTGCGCGAACGCGACCTGTCGCCGCCCTCTATCAACACCGACGGCGCTCGCCGGATCATGCGTCGGCTCTGCGAGGAGGCCGATCTCGAACTCGAGGGGAAACACGATTACCTCGCCCCGCACGGCGGACGCCGCGGCGCCGGCGAAGTGATGGTTCGCCAGCGCGGGTTCACCGCCGCCGCTCGACTGCTGGATAACAGCGAGGAGGTCGTCCGCAAATCGTACTCGCACATCGAAGCCAAAGAGATGGCGGAAGATGCCGGTGAGGCGTTCACCGAACACGATACCTGACGCGATCCCGATACAAGAGGGAAGATACTAGTAATTTTGTAATTGTGGACGGGGTTCTGGGGGTGCGCGTGTCCTATCAGTATAGCTAAACGTTCGCTCGTCTCACGGATGCCGGGATCGGATTCCGCTAGAGCACCGACAGAATGCGAATCGTTTTGTGCGTGCGGCTGGATTCTCGCGTGGTATGATACTCTCGGGAACGGTCATCGCCGACTCCGAAACCGTCATCGAGAACGGAGCCGTCGTCGTCGACGGGTCGCGCATCGACGCCGTCGGTCGACGCGACGACCTCCGCGACCGGTATCCGGACCGCGAGGAACGGCGCTACGACATCCTCCTGCCGGGACTGGTCGGTGGACACCTCCACTCCGTCCAGAGCCTCGGCCGCGGGATCGCCGACGACTCCGAGTTACTCGAGTGGCTCTTCGAGTACGTCCTCCCGATGGAGGCGTCGCTCTCGCCCGAGGAGATGGAGATCGCGGCGAAGTTGGGTTACCTCGAGATGATCGAGAGCGGGACGACGACCTGCGTCGACCACCTCTCGGTGAACCACGCCGAGCGCGCGTTCGAAGCGGCCGGCGAGATCGGCATTCGCGGCGTGCTCGGGAAGGTGTTGATGGATCAGCGCTCGCCCGACGCCCTGCTCGAGGACACCGACGAGGCTCTCGCCGAGAGCAGGGAACTGATCGAGGAGTACCACGGCGCGTTCGACGACCGCATCCGGTACGCGGTGACGCCGCGCTTCGCCGTCTCCTGTAGCGAGGCGTGCTTGCGCGGGGCGCGCGAACTCGCCGACGAGTACGACGGCGTCCGGATTCACACCCACGCCAGCGAGAACCGCGGCGAGATCGAGACCGTCGAGGAGGACACCGGCATGCGGAACATCTACTGGTTAGACGAGGTCGGGCTCACCGGCGAGGACGTCGTCCTCGCCCACTGCGTCTGGACCGACGAGAGCGAACGCGAACTGCTCGCCGAGACGGGGACCCACGTCACGCACTGCCCGTCCTCGAACATGAAACTCGCCAGCGGCGTCGCGCCGGTCGTCGACTACATAGAGCGCGGGATCAACGTCGCGCTGGGCAACGACGGTCCGCCGTGTAACAACACGCTCGATCCGTTCACCGAGATGCGACAGGGGAGCCTCCTGCAAAAGGTTGACACTCTCGACCCGGTCGCCGCACCGGCAGCGACGCTCTTCGAGATGGCGACGATCAACGGCGCGAAGGTCGCGGGGTTCGACCGACTCGGCGCGCTCCACGAGGGGTGGCGCGCGGACGTCGTCGGCCTCGATACGGACCTGACCCGCGCCACGCCGCTGCACGATCCGCTCTCGCACCTCGTTTTCGGTGCTCACGGCGACGACGTGGTCTTTACCATGGTCGACGGGAACGTGCTGGTCGACGACGGCGAGGTCACGTCAGTCGACGCCGACGCAATCCGCGAGCAGGCGAGTGAGATCGATCTCTCGCTCGAAGAGTACCGCGAGAGCGCCGCCGAAGCGCAGCCGTGAGGGGTGTCCTCGTTATCGCTTTCAGACGGAAGACGAGCGACAGTAACCGATAATATCAGATCTTGTCTCCAGATCGAACGGTGGCGTTCGCAGAAGGGCGGTTATCGTCTCGAGAACAGTATCCGTCCCGTGTTCTGTCGCCTTCAGAACTGTTTCGTTCGTGTACTCTCGACTGACTTGGACTGAGTAGTCGCCGTTGGTATCTTCGGATTCTAGAACAGATTCGTATCCGAGAGGTATACCGATCTATCCGTCTAAATATAGTTCAAATATAGTCCGAACATGTATCTTCTCAGGACGGATCTACGACCGGATAACCGCCGACCACCGTATCTAGTGTAGTCGAGTATACGAAATTAAAATGGTCGTGCTGACATAGTTCTCGGGAGATATCCAAAGCATGAACGAGTAGTGACTTACTCAGACAGTACGAGCATTCTTCGCAGTGATTTGACTGCGCGAACTGACTGTAGTGAACGGTATTCCGCCTTCTAGACTAATCGAGGGGGACGATAATCGGGACGAGTATCGAACATCGATCGACGACTCACTAGAGTACAGTTTCGTACTCCAATAGATGTATTATCAGTGTCCATAACAGTATCTGAAAAATAGAACCAGGAGATAGGTGGTATGATAACAGAGCCATATTTTCGCTATTCTCGATCAGCTTGCGACAGTTCGTGGATACCCTTCACACTCGAGGCGGGGGATTCCGGTCCGTCGCTTCGAGCTCACTCCCGTCGGACGAATACCACCGGGCAGGGGGACGAGAGCAGTACCTCCTGGGTCGTCGACCCGAAGATCGCCTTTCCGGCCGGCGACCGCTTGTCGCCGGCGATGACGAGGAGATCCGCGTCGGCGGCGAGGTCGACGATGGTGTCCGCGTGCGACCCAATGGAGGTGCTCACGTCGTACTCGAGCCCCTCAGAGTCGAACCGATCGACGATGGTCCGAAACGTTCCGTGTTGGGTTGCGATCCGTTCGGGGGCGATCTCGGGTTCGTCGTCGAGACCGAGACTCGTCGTGGTATTCTCGTACTCGTCGTCCGTGAACACCTGTGCGACTTCCACGCGGGCGTTCGCCGGCGTTGCGATATCGACGACCGTCTCCGCGAGTTTCGACCCCAATCCTTCGTCGCCGGGCTTACAGACGAGAACGACCGTTTCTAGTCCCATGTATCATTGATACAGCAGACAGGACTTAAACCTACTCCTCGTGGAAACAGGGGTGGGAACGAGTATACGTCTCCGTCCAGAAGGGATACTCGATCGGGAGACGAGGGGTCGCGTCGCTACTCGACTCCGAACGGACCGTGTCGGTTCATGTTGAGGTTCGGTCACCTT
This sequence comes from Haloterrigena salifodinae, assembly GCF_003977755.1. Taxonomy (NCBI): domain Archaea; kingdom Methanobacteriati; phylum Methanobacteriota; class Halobacteria; order Halobacteriales; family Natrialbaceae; genus Haloterrigena; species Haloterrigena salifodinae. The sequence goes on along the minus strand of NZ_RQWN01000004.1, from coordinate 274,042 downwards.
TGGTTTGAATATCTTCCAGGCCGGACGTTCGAGTATGGTCTCGGCACCAGACAGCCATACCACCGCCGATCCCTCGTTCAGGGAGCGACTCGTGCGGGTCGCCGTTTCGATCGTCGTCCTCGCGCCGGTAACGGTCTTTCTCGGCTACGGCGGGTGGATCGTCCTGGCGGTGACTGCAACGCTCGTCGGTTACGATCCGGAGACCGAAACCGGCGAGCCGCTTCGGGAGCGGCTCCTGGCGTGGCCGGAGCGAAATCGAGCGGTAATGCGGACGAACGGACGTGCCGAGCTCCCCGTCCGGCCGTAGTGTAGTCGGTTCGACCAGCCGCAAAGAACGAAGACCGTCGGCGTCGAACGTCGGGCCATGTACGACCGAATCCTCATCGCGGTCGACGGGAGCGACGAGGCCGCACGAGCGGCGGAGTGCGGACTCGAGTTCGCGCGCGTCTTCGATGCGGCCGTCGACGTCGTCTACGTCGTCGAGTCGAAAGCGCTGCGGGTCGCGAGCCCCGGCGGCGAAACGGCTCGTCTGCGAGAACAGGGTGAAGCGGCGCTCGAGGAGATCGAGGCGCTCGCGTCCGATTTCGACCGGTCCGTAACGACGGAACTGGCCGAGGGAAAGCCCGCGGATCAAATCGTTGCGTTCGCTTCCGACCGGGATGCGGACCTGATCGTTGTCGGCAGGCAGGGGCTCACGAGGCTCGGAAAGCGACTCCTCGGCGGCGTCACGGAACGGCTCCTCCATCGAAGCGACGTCCCCGTCTTCGTCGTCCCGAAGGGGGCGTCGGACGCGGTGACCGACTACTCCGACCTGCTGGTTCCGACGGACGGAAGCGAACGCGCGATCGTCGCCGGCCGGCACGGCGCCGCGGTCGCACAGCGGTACGGATCGACGGTCCACGTGCTGAACGTGGTCGACCTGCAGGCTGCGGGCGGCGCGTTCGCCGCGGGCGGGCTACGAGAGGAGTTCGTCGAACGACTCGAGGTGGACGGCGAGGAGATCGTCGAGGACGCGGCGGCGGAGATCGAGGACGCGGCGCCGGCCGTCACGACCGCGGTCGTCCGGACGATGTCCTTCGACGGCGTCCCGGCCGGCGTTCGCGAGTACGTCGTCGAGGCCGATATCGACCTGCTCGTGATGGGCGCCCGCAGTCGGTCGAGCCTCGGTCGCCGAATCCTCGGAAGCATCACCTCGACACTCCTGCGGATAGTCGACATCCCCGTACTGTTCGTGGTGCGTTCGTCGTGATCGGCTCGCCGAGGCGTCTCGCGGTCTAACGCGGGGTTCGTTGGATGTCGTCGGCCCATCGAAGGATCGATTGCCTCGAGGGAGAGGTCGAGAAGGAGGGGAGGAGAGCGGAGCGGGGGAAAGACTTACTCGACGTCCTCGAACGCGTCGAGGATGCGGTCTCCGAACGCGAGCACGAGCAACGCGCCGACCAGGTCGAAGACGATGTCGAGGGCGGTGTCCTTCGGGCCGTACGTGACGAGTACCGGCTCGAGCCCGAGACGGTTCGCCGCGGTGTGAACGGCGTACTCGACGAACTCCCAGACGAGGCCGAGACAAACGACGGCGGCGACGACCCGCGGACCTGGATCGTGTCCCCGCCGACGGCTGGCGGCGTAAATCACCCCGCCCAGAATCGACGAGGAGTGAGCGTGCGTGAGGTGGTCCCACCACCAGACGTCGTCGTACGGACCGAGCATCCCGACGGCGTGATTGAGTAGCGCGGTGTTCACGTACGCCCGCTGCCACGGCTGAAGCTCGACATCGTACGCGCGTTCGACGAAATCGGGAAGGTACGTGCCGACCGCCGCGGCGACGGCGTTCATGACTGCGCCCGGATCTCGTCGCCGGAGTCCGACGAGAAACACGGTGAGTAGCGCGTACCGGGTTCCGCGTTCCCCGCTCGGCTCGGCCGGTATGGACATGCGCCTAGGTCGTACTGACTGCTCGGGATATATAGCGGTAACGCTGCACGTACGGCGCTAGACGCCCGGTAGGGGCAGACGGCAAACGGCTCGACCGCCCCGCCGTGCCGACTCGTCAGAACCCCTCAGGTATCGGAGTCCGTCTCGCCGTCCGCGGACACCAGTACGACGGGAACCGATACGTCACGGACGAGCGCTTCGCTCGTGCTCCCGAGCAGGATCGTCTTGAACGCGGACTTCCCTCGCGTCCCGACGACGACGATATCGATCCCCTCCCTCTCGACGTAGTCGGCGATCTCCCGTTCGGGGACACCCTTCCGAATCCGATCAACGAGCGTCACGTCCCGCGCCCGACTCTCATCGCCGACCGCCTTGAGGACGGACTCGCCCTCGGCGCGGAGGTCGTCCTCGATGGTCGCCGGATCGATGACGCCGCTGTCATAGCCGATCCGGGTTTCGATCACGTAGAGCGCGTGTAGTGTCGCACCGTAGGTCGCCGCGAGGTCGACCGCGTGCGACGTCGCCGCCCGGGCGCACTCGCTGCCGTCGGTCGCGAGAAGGACGTCGGAGTACATCCGTGGGTGGACGTCCAACCGCCTCCGTTATTACTCCGCGGGATGGCAAGCGACGATTCGAGCGCGAGAGTCCACTGGGAAGGACCGGACGGACAGTCACGCGACGCGGCGCGGTGTGCCGTCGGGAAGCGATAGAGCAGCGGCCCGATGAGACGCAGTCGTACGATTCCGTTCAATCTCGAAGAAGGTGGTTGACGGGGTCGCGTCGGCGCGTTCGTCAACCGGCAGCGCAGTGTCCGGCCATCGACCGAGTCGTCGCTCGAGCGCTCCGCTCGGATCCGAGACCCTCGCCCGCAGTCCCGTATAACGAGAATTCACCCGGCGTATATGTCGCTGGTCGTCGAAGGTCTCCCATGCACGTCCTCGTCCCGATCGACGGTTCCGAACCGGCGCGAGCGGCGATCGAACACGCCGTGACGACGTTTCCGGACGCGGATATCACGGCGTTACACGTCGTCAACCCCTCGATGTCGACCTATCGGACAGACACCCACCTCCACTTCGAACGACTCGTCGAACTTGAGGAAGAGCGAGCCGAAACGTTGTTCGAGACGGCCCGAGAGATCGCCGACGAGCACGGCCGCGAGGCCTCGCTGACGACCGAAACCGTCGTCGGAGAACCGATTCGCGACATCGTCGAGTTCGCGGAGGAAAACGACGTCGATCAGATCGTCATCGGCAGCCACGGTCGCTCGGGCGTTTCGCGCGTGCTGCTGGGCAGCGTCGCGGAGCAGGTCGTCCGGCGAGCCTCGATGCCGGTGACGGTCGTTCGATGATCGCCCTCCCGGGAGGCCACGACCCTCGATTCGAGTTTTCGAGATCCACCGCCGCCACTCACCCGCGCTCGAGAACGAGGAACGTGATCGAGTACGACGGCCGCGCCGGGATGGGCCGATACCATCGCTGTGACCTGATCGCGGGCGTGCTCGCCGCCCCGCGGAGGCCCAAACGATTTCGACGGGCGGTCGCCTCGGTGCGGTCGCGACGAGGCGATCGTGGTCGGCGGTACGCCATCGATGGAACGAGAACGGTTAGCGGCTGATAGCCGTCCCTTACATATCGCGTGGCTCGCATTTGCAGTCCGTAGTCTCGGCGTCGGTTTCGTCCGCGGCTTACGACAGGATAAGCTAACGTTAGTGCTGATTTCCGACGACTGTTCCGTCGATTAGTGTCGAATAGACGGCGACGGAGAGAGGAGTGTTCCGAAATTGCGACCGCGATGTTCCAGCACCGAAACGAACCGTTACCCGCTCGAGCAACCCGGAAACTGAGGCGTACGAGGGACCCAATCGACTGAACGACACGCCGTCGTAACACGACGGGAGTTATTGCTGCTTGCTACCCTCTCGAATCGTAGAAATCGACTCGAGGGTCGGGCGACCTCTGTGAGTTCTGATCCCTCGAACGGGATGATGGATGATCTCTCTCCCTCTCCATCTTCGTGTCAATAGCTCGAAATTCCTGGGGACGACCGGATTGTTCGCGTCAATTCCGAGACCCCGGACCGGTTGCCCGTCCGGTGGAAAGACCGACCGTCGTCTGATTGCTTATCGGTCTCGCAGCGGGTGTTATTCTACCCGTATAATTTCCCACACAGGTAGAATCACTGCCACCACCGAAACGGGACGTTTTCCCGGAGAATTTTACGGTTGTATGTATGTAATAATTCGAGAATACCACCGACATATAATGGGTGTCAAGGGTTAGCGATCAAGACAGAAGAATATATATGGATTGTGGTAGATACTGTTCTAACCGCTACGGTACGGTGTAGAGAAATTGGCGGGACTCTTCGAGGAGCCGACCGCCGTCCAGCGGATGTGGTCGATTGGCATTCCCACGAACGGTATGTTCGACCGATCCCGGAATGAGAACCAGTATTCCAACAGTCGACCCACGAGTGCAGCGACTGCAGCAGCGGCCGGCGAACACGCCGCGAGCACCACGGCGGCGAGTATCCGAGTCGATTCGAGCGGACGGCAACCGAAACTACTCTTTACCCGGTGAGCAAGGTCCGAGTATGACCACACCACTTCTCGTTCGAGCGGCGCGGGGCGAACGCACCGAACGGCCGCCGGTTTGGATGATGCGCCAGGCCGGACGCCACCTCCCGGAGTACCGGGAGCTCCGAAACGAGCACTCGTTTCGCGAGGCCATCGAAACGCCGGAGATTGCGGAAACGATCACGCTCCAGCCCTACGAGCGGTATGACGTCGACGGCGTCGTGATGTTCTCGGATATCCTCACGTGTCTCGAGCCCCTCGGGTTCGACTACCGCATCGAATCCGGCGTCGGTCCGGTCGTCCCGAACCCGGTCGAGGGACCCGCCGACGTTCCGAAGGACCACCGCGACGTCGAGACCGAACTCGACTTCGTCTACGACCTGCTCGATCGGCTGTCCGCGTCGGTCGCCGAGACGGACGCCGTCATCGGCTTTGCCGGCGGGCCGTTCACGCTCGCGTCGTACGCCGTCGCCGGCGGCGCCGACCGTCAGAACGGAGCGATCCGTCGGTTCCGCGCCGAACAGCCGGCCGCGTTCGAGGACCTGCTCGAGCGGTTCGCGGACGTCGTCGCAGAGTACCTCCGACTGCAGGTCGACCACGGCGCGGACGTTGTCCAGCTGTTCGACACCTACGCGAGCGTCCTCCCGCCGGCGGACTACGAGGAGTACGTGCGTCCGCTGCACCGGCGGATTCTGTCGGCGGTCGACGCGCCGACGATCCTGTTCGTTCGCGGGATGGGCGGCCGGCTCGAGCAGTTGCGAACCGGCGGCGCCGACGCCGTCTCGCTGGACTGGACCGTCGACCTGGAGCGTGCGCGCGAGGAACTCGGGGCGACGCCGGTGCAGGGTAACCTCGATCCGACACTGCTGTTTGCCGATCCCGAAACGGTTCGGGACCGAACCGTGCAGATGATCGAGGCCGCCGGTCCCCGCGGGTACATCTGCAACCTCGGGCACGGCGTCGGCAAGGAGACGCCGATCGAGTCGGTTGCGGCGTTCGTCGAAACCGCGAAAAACTGGGAGTGGGAGTAGCTCGGTCCGTTCCCGATCGGAAACGGTGAGACCACCCGAGTTTGGGCAGCCCTAGCTGGCTTCGTCCGCGAACGTCTCCGCGAGACCGTTCGCCTCCCGGACGCGCGAGGGGATCCCCATTCGTGACGTGTAGTTCGTCGCGAGGTGGATCCGCTCGGGGAGATCGACACGCTCGAGCGCGCTCCACGACGAATCGTAGGCCGGAAACGCCGCGGGAAGCGTCTCGACGTGCAACGCGTCGGCCTCGGCGCCGAGGACGCGCTCGAACTCTCGCGTCGCGATCCGGCCGATCTCTTCGTCCGCCCGATCACAGAGCTCGGCGTCGTTCATCCCGCCGAGGAAGGCCGTGTAGACGCCGTCACGGTCGAACAGGCTCGCGTTCCAGGAGACGCCGAGGGTCCGAAGCGATTCGCCGCGTCGAACCTGGTAGCCGAATCCGGTCGCGTTGGCGTCGGAGACGAGATGCACGAGCGCGAGCGGGTTATAGGTGAGTTCCTCGAGAGCCGCCGCCTTCGGGACGCTCTCCCGAAGTAGGTCGGCCGTTTCGCTCGCCGGCGTCGTCACGACGACGTGATCGAATCGCTCGACGTCGCCATCGACTCCCGTGACGACGACCTCGTCTCCCGACTCACGGATCGATCGGATCGGCGTTTCGAACCGGACCCGGTCGTCGTGTGCGTCCGCGAGCGCCCGTGGGAGCCGTTGCAATCCGCGCTCGAACGAGACCGGCGGGGGCGACTCGCTTGAGCCGAGGAGCCGTTTGGCGGCGGGCACGAGCAGGTTTCCGTGTCGCTGCTCGAGTTTGAACAGCGACTCGAGCGCGTGTCGCGCAGGCATCTCGGCCGGGTCGGAGCCGAACGTGCCGCCGACGATCGGCCCGGCGAGGTTTTCGTAGGCCTCCCGTCCGAACTTACGCGTGAATACCTCGGCGATGGACTCGTCAGGCTTCGCATCCCCGGTCAACGGCTCTGCGAGTACGCGAAGCTTCGCCGTCGGCGAGAGGAGGTCAGTCTTGACGAACGCGGTCGCCGACCGCGGAACGCGCCGAAGCGCCCCGCGGCTGTAGACGTACAACGGGAGCGAGTCGTTGGCTGCGACGAGTTCCCGTCGTAAGCCGACCGAATCGACTAACTCCGCGACCGGGTCGCTGAGTCGCAAGCGCTGTGGGCCGACCTCGATGACGCGTCCGTCGACGACGCGGGAGTCGATGACGCCGCCGGGTTCGCCGGTGGCTTCGTAGGTGACGCTGTCGACGCCGCGCTCGGCGAGCGTGTGCGTGAGCGCGAGCCCGGTCATCCCCGCTCCGACGATTCCGATACGCATCCCGGATCTCACTCGTTTTGCGCCGGTTCGTTCCGGCGGGCGTTGAGACACATCGCGTTCGGGCTATCCCGGCACGTACACGACTGGAAGCCGTAGTACCCCGGATCGAAGTCGGCGACGAACGGCTCGACGAGGTCGGCCAGGAGCTCGATGAAGCGGTCGTCGTCGTAGGGAACCGGGACGCGGAAGAACCCGAGCCCCTGTACCTCGGCTTCCTCGCGGAGTTCGAGGTCGAGTTCGGAGAGCGTCTCGCTTTGCTCGTGCATGAAGCTGACTGGGTCGACGACGACGCGCTCGGCGTCGAGGGTTTCGACGACGGACTCGACGTCGGGCTCCGTCCACTCGACATCGCGATTCTCGTGGTTCTGGTAGCCGAGTTCGTAGCCGGGGTCGCCGAGCATTCGGTTGACGATCTCCGCGTACTCGTCGACGTACTGCGCGTATCGGCTCCCCTCCTCGAGGTAGTACTGCGGCGTGCCGTGGGCCGAGAAGACGAGTCGCGTGTCCGTCCCCAACTCGAGGCCGTTTTGCTCGAGCGTGTCACGAATCGCGTCGGCACGCAGCCGCAGATACGCCGAGTGCGTGTGCCAGCCGGTGATCTCGTGGTACTCCGGCGACCAGTCGAGATCGTCGACGGCGGCCGAGAGGTCCTCGAGGGCCTGTACCGTCGTCGACGGCCCGCAGAGCGGGTAGAGAGGCAATCCAATGAGGTTCGACACCTCGTCTTCGGCCGCGGCGGTCGCCGCGTCCTCGACGAACGGCTCGGTGAACTGGAACCCATTGTAGGTCGTCACGTCGTGGCCGCGAGCGACGAGTTCGGACTCGAGTCGCTCTGCCTGCGTCTCGGCGTGCGCGTTCAGCGGCGACCCGCCGATCGCTTCGTACTCCTCGATCAACGCGGGGACGCGACGCTCCGCCAGCGAGCGCGCTCGTTCGCGCGCTGCCTCGGGCGTCGTCTCGCCCTCGATTTCCATGTTCGCGAGGAAGATCCGCTCGAGGTAGTCGACAGCGGCGTCTCGGTCCGGTTCCGACGGTTCGCCGAAGTTGAGAACAGCGATACCGGTGCTCATAGTCGGATCCAGGTACTCGAGCGGTTCAAAGATGTCGATACGCGTCGCACGCGCGAAGTTCTCCCGCGGATACCGTCCCTGCTACCGCGACGGGGAGAGGGAGGGGAACCCGCCGGATTAGTCGTCGGTTCTTCCCTCCGACTGGTCGGCCGGTCGCCCGCCGTCGCTAGCCGTGGGCGCGGGCGAACTACTCGGCGAGCCGAAGGAAACATCGGGGCCGAGATACCGCGTCCACAGCACCAGCAGCGACGGGAGGACGATCACGCTGGCGAGGAACGCGTACGTGATCGTCAGTCCGGTGATAATTCCGAACTGCTGGAGCGGCGGGAGGATGGCGAAGGCGAGGACGCCGAACCCGCCGACGGTCGTCGCCGCGCTGCCCAACAGCGCGCCGCCCGTGCCGGTGACCGTCCGGGACATCGCCTCCCAGACCGAGCCGGTGCGCTCCAGTTCCAGACTGTAGCGCTCGCTGACGTGGATGCTGTAGGCGACCCCGAGGCCGACGGTGAGGCTCGTGATCATCCCCGTCATGACGTTGAACGGAATCTCGAGCAAGTACATCGTCCCGAGAATCCACGAAACGCTGAACACAACCGGGAGGAGCGTCACCGCCCCGAGGGTCGCGCTGCCCTTCGTGATCCGGTAGGCGACCATCAGGAAGGCGAAGACGGCCACGAGCGTGATCAGCAGGCTCTCGATGACCGTGTCCATCAGCTGGTCTTGGACAATGTCGAACGTGATCGTCTGTCCGGTCGCGGTGGCCTCGAGTCCGTTCCCGTCGAGGTCGTCCGCGATCGCTCGCATCTCGTCCGTGACGTCGCTCATGGACGCGGCGCCGCTCGTCGAGACGACCATCCGAACGGCCTCGTAGTCCCCTTCGTCGGTCCGATGGATGACGCTACCCGCCTCGTCGGGCGCGGTGGCGAACAGTTCATCGTACACCTGCTCGACGTTCTGATCGGGCACGCCGTCGCCGTCGGTGTCGGCCGCGGCGAACGTCGCGTTGAACGATTCGTTCTCGGCGGCGACCTGTTGCATCGTTCCGAGGGGACTCTGGACATCGGCCTCGCCGCTCGAGAGCGTGATTGCGACGTCGCTCTCGGCGGCCTCGCTCTCAGCTGCCTCGAGCCGCTGTAACGTCTCTGGATCGGTTACGTTCCCCTCGACGAGGACTTGCGCCTGGGAGTCCTCCCGGGCGAAGTTCTGATTGACGAACTCAAGGTTCTCCTTCATCGAGTAGTCGCCCGGCTCCATCGGACCGGGAAGGTTGTCCGTCCACTCCGGCGGATCCTCCGCGATGAAGTCCTCCTGGTTGAAGCTGGTGTCGACCTGCGCCGCGCCGTACGCGCCGCCGGCGCTCACGAGAACTGCAACGAGGATGATGACGAGCGGCATCCGTCGCGCCGCCGTCGATCCGACGGACAGGAGCTGGCTGAATCGGCCGCCGCCCGTCCCGAACGCGCGCTTTTTCCGATCCACGCCGTGCGACTCGAGGAACTCGTCGAGTTCGATTTTGAGCGCCGGAACCAGAATGCCGAAGACGAGCAGGGCGACCGTAATCCCGACCGCACTCACGATACCGAAGTCCTTTATCGGTGGCACCGGACTCGTCAGGTTCGAGAGGAAGCCGATAGCCGTCGTCGCGGTCACTAACACGAGCGCCACGCCGACGCCGGCCAGGGTCACCCGCATCGAGCCGCGGGTGTCGTCCGCGCCGTACGCACCGCCAGCCTGACGCTGCTCGCGGTGACGCATGAAGATGTGGATCGCGTAGTCGATCGAGAGCCCGATCAGTAAGACGGGCACCGCAATGAACATCTGGTTGAAGTCGATCCCCGCCCAACCCATGAACCCGAACGTCCAGAGGAGGACGGCGCCGATACCGACCAGACCGAGGAAGATATCGAGCAGATCGCGGTACGCGACCAGCAAGGCGACGACGACGAACAGCAGCGCGAGGGGACCGACGATCGCGATGCTGTCGCCCATCGAGTTCTCGATCTCCTCTCCCATGATCCCGCTGCCGAAGACGATAACCTCGGAACTGCCGTCCTCGACGTCCTCGTTCGCGATGGACTGCATGGCCAGTTGCGCGTCAGTGACCGCATCGGATGCCGTCCCTTCTTGGCCACCACCGCCGTCGGTCTGATGGGTGACCATCAGCATCGTCGCGTTCGCGCTCGAGGAGCCGGGCTCGTAGCTCGTCGGCATGAACGCCAGTCCGCTCATCTCGCCCGACGACTCTTCGCTCAGTACGGCGCCGAGCGCCCGTTCGTACTCCGCCTCGTTCATCGACTCGAGGGCGTCGATCTGCTGTTGCAGCGTCGGCGACGCGGCACTCGCCTGTGCACCCTGTTGCTGGCTGGCGTTGTCCTCCTGTGCGACCCGTTGCTGACCGGACTCGTCCGCTTGTGTCGCCTGCTGACCCTCGGACAACGACGCGAGTGCGACGAGGTTCGCCACGCCGACCGTCGGCCGTTCGTCGGCGAGCGTCCGGTTGATCGTCTCGTTCTCGCGGAACGACTGTTGTAACTGGAGATTCTCGACCATCGCCTCCTGCGTGAGGACGTTCTCACCCCTGACGATCACTTGCGCGGCCGACGTGTTCTCCTGGCCCGCCGAGAAGTTCTCCTCGATGTACTCCATCTTCTGCGCTTCCTCGCTGTCGCTCTGGAACGCATCGAGGTCGGAGGACTGCTCGACCATTCCGGCGCCCGCACCCACGACGAGCGTGAGCACGAGCATGACGGCGATCACGGGCCGACTGTAGTCCGCGACCACGTCGGAGATCGCATCGATCCAACTCATGTGGCGGATAGACCTCCTCGTATCCCGTCCTCGTTCGGTGCGCTCGACTCGCTACTGAGCGAGGAGCGACCCCGAATCCGACCGGTAGCGGTCGTGATCCCGGCCATTCGTTTCGGTTTCGCTGTCATGTGTTGACTGAATATTCAATCAACGCTTATATGCTTTTTCTCTTCGGCTGTTTCGTCCCGGTAGGAGGGCCTGAGAGAAATCCGTTCCGATCCGTCTGGACTGACCGTTCAATCGATTTTTATAGCTGGTAGTCGTATCCGGCAGTCAGCATGGTGGGAACTACGGAATCGACCTGGAACCGACGTCGGACCGCCGTCGAAACGCACGGGAAGGACGGGACGCGAGGACGATGACGGAGCTTCCGCAATTCCTCGAGAATCCGGGTGGTACTCGCGGCGCTATCATGAGCGCGACGTACGCCGCACTCTGTAAACACGGATACAGTGATCTCACGATCCAGCGGATCGGCGACGAGTTCTCGAAGAGCAAGTCGCTACTGTACCACCACTACGACAGCAAGGACGAACTCCTCCTCGATTTCCTCGAGTTCATGCTGGACGAGATCGAGGGCCAGATCCCCGCGTACCAGGACGGGGGCGTGGACGATCACATCGAGGAAATCGTTGACCAAACGTTCGGCTTCGGCGACGCCGCGACGTCGACCGAGTTCACGCAGGCGGTCGTCGAACTTCGATCGCAGGCGGCCCACGACGACGATTACCGGGAGTATTTCTCCCGAAGCGATCGCTTCATTCGAAAACACATCGCACATACGATCCGGTCGGGAATCGAACAGGGCGTGTTCCAGGAGGTCGACCCCCAGCAAACGGCGGCGCTCTTCCAGAACGTCTTCCTCGGAACGATGGTGCTTCGCGTCACCAACAACGACGAGGAGGTCCTCGAGGACAGCCGCGCCGCCTTCGAGCGCTACGTTCGGGAGTATCTCCTCGTCGAAGCGTGAGCCGGCGGCGCTAACCGGCCACCGCACGGGTCGAATCGTCTCGGTGTGTCCGAACGACAACGCGCCGGTCGCGATTACGCGAGTTCGGCAGATTCGATCGGGTTCAAAACACCGTCACGAGTCCGCCGAAGACGCCGGCCGTGACGAGAAGCCGCCCGAGACTCCCGAGAAACGTCGCGGCGGCGAACCGCACGTAGTCCGTTTCGAGGACGGCGAACGCGTAGATCGAGATCGTGTCGGGAAAGAACGGGACGGACAGGGCGATCGCCATGCCGCCGTACCCGTATTGCTGTGCGAGCTGGACCGAGCGCTTTTCGGACCACTGCAGCACGTCCCATCGCGACTGGCGCAGCCAGCGGGTTACCGGACCGGCCTGTTTGACCTCTTGGCCGATATGAAACGCCAACACGCTGCCGACGGCTTTGCCGATCGCGCTCACGAGCATGACGCTCGAGAGTTGCGCCCACGAGGGCAGCCCGAGATCGAGCGGCGCGATCAGCACGATCTCACTCGGGCCAGGGAGGACGAACGCGATCAGAAACGAGTACGCGAAGATAACGGCCATTCCGGGCCAGCCCGTCGCCGTCTCGACGACGGCCTCGAGTCCGCCGCCGACAGCGGCGATCACGGTTTCAAGCATGAACGACAGTCGGAACATCGGCGTCCGGTCGGGTAAGCGTTCGGTTTGCGTGTATATCGCGTTGGAGTGTTCGTTCGGCCGGTACCGAGCCGTACGCTCCGCGATTCGTCGGGACGGAGTGCTCGAGAGCAACGTCCCGCGCCCGTCGTGCGTCGACTCCACGACAAGGAGGAGCGGTCACGAAGACTTTTTACTTACTGAACGGTTAGTCAACACATGGTTCGATCGATATCGCGGAAACGCCCGTGGCTCGCAGCGCTGCTCGCGGCGATTCTCACCGGGTTCGGCCACCTGTACCTTCGCCGGTGGCGCCGCGCGCTCGGGTGGCTCGCTGCGTCGTTCCTCGTGTCCGCTCTGTTCGTCGATCCCGCGGCAGTCGAGAAACTGATGGCCGGGACTATGAACGCTGAGACGATACTGGCGATGGCGCCAATGATCTTCGTCGCGGGGCTCAGCGTCGTCGACGCGTATCTGCTTGCCCACGTCCAGAACGCGGCTGCTCGCCTGGCGACGACGGACGACGCGGACGCGGACGCAGTCAGCGCAGCGACGGCCGACGAAGGCGCGATCGACTGCCCCCACTGCGGCAACGAACTCGATCCGGAACTCGAGTTCTGTCACTGGTGTACGAAAACGGTCGACGTCGACGGCGACGAACTCGAGGAGTCGGCCGATCGATAGGGAGGAGGCGCTCGCCGTTGTGCCTCGATATTTTCAGTTCTGTTAAACGAGACGTTTCCCTTCGAGCCTACATGCTCGACCCTATATCTACGATAAATATCTTAGAAAAACATCTAAGAGACTTAGGTTAGACGTGGTTACTAATCCGGTTTAGAGCACATATCTTCCGTAACGCTCTTTCAGGTGATAAGCGCGCGAGTACACTTAGCGAACCGCTCGGTCCGAGGGAGAAGACAGCAGTACCGCCTGTACGTACTCGTCGGCAGTTCCTCTCGCCGTCGTGAGCGACCGCTCGAGTCCGGGCGCCGTCGACGAACGTCATGAGCGCCCGCGAGACGTGATCGGAGTCGACGTCGGCGAACACGCCCTCCTCGATGCCCTTATCGATCACCGTGCGAAGCAGGTACCGAACGTACTCGTCGTTCTGTCGGAACCGGTCGCTAAATCGCTTCTTGTACGGCGCCTGACTCCGCCCTCCAGGACCGTGACGAGCAACTCCTGCTGGTCATGGCGCTCGACAAACAGTTTGTCGAGCAGCGACTCGAGGCGCTGTTCGGAAGCCGTCATTTCGATTTCGTGGACCAGATCCGTGAATCGATCGAGGACGTAGTCCAAGAACGCCGCGAGCAGGTCTTCCTCGGTGTCGTAGTGGGAGTGGATCCGGCGATCGATTCCTGTACTCATCGGCAATCCGTTACATCGTGAGACCAGCGTCCCTGGTTCGCAAAGCGCGCGGGAGATCGTCGCGTCCGGATCGGGGACCGTTTTAGTCGTCGAATCGGCCATTACCCCGCTCTCGAGGAGTCCACGGATGTCGATTTTGACCCGACGTTAGTCGATCGCTGTTCGATGGCGCGGCTACAAGATTCCTCCACGGGGAATGGCAGCGTCTGAGCGAACGACCCAAATCGATCCCGTTCCCGAACGTTTTTGACTGACCAGTCAGTAACCTCTGTACTGAACGATATGAACGCTACTGCAATAATCGGATTGGTTCCGGTGAGATGTCGCCCTCCCCGCGGACGCGACACCGCCGATTTCCGTCGCCGAGAAAGCGCCGTCAAGTCACCTGTGGTGACTAACTGATGGGGGTGCGCCGGTTCGTCGACTCGCTGTTCAAGGACTCCGACGAGTTCGATCTCACGTCGGGCGGGATCGGCAAGCCGCTGTTCTACCTCTCCCTGCCGATCATCATCCAGAACCTGTTTCAGGTCACGTACAACCTCGCGGACACCTTCTGGCTCGGCCGCCACAGCACGGCGTCGCTGTCGGCGATCAGTTTCGCGTTCCCGATGGTCTTCCTGATGATCTCGCTGGCGCTCGGCCTCTCCGTCGCCGGCAGCGTGCTGGTCGCCCAACACGTCGGCGCCGGCAACGAGCGCAAAGCCGAGTACGCCGCCTCGCAGACGATGGCCTACGCCGTCGTCGCGTCGCTCGTCCTCGGCGTCGTCGGTTACGCCTTCGTCGACGAGTTCCTCGTGCTCCTCGGGACCGGTCCCGAGATCTCGCCGCTGGTCGCCGACTACATGCGGGTCTACTCGATCGGCCTCGCGGGCGTGTTCGGCTTCGCCGTGTTCATGGCGCTCATGCGCGGGTACGGGGATACGATTACCCCGATGTACGTGATGGCCGGCTCGGTCGCCCTCAACGTCGTCCTCGACCCGATCCTCATCTTCGGCTTCGAGAACAATCCCCTGTTCGGCCTCTTCGGAGCCGGCGGCCTCGAGGCATCACTGTTCGAACTGACGGGGTACGCCGGATCGGGGATCGAAGGCGCCGCGATCGCGACTGTCTTCTCGCGGGCGCTGGCGTTCGCCGTCGGCCTCGCGATCATGTTCGTCGGCGACCGGGGCGTGAAGATCCGGCTGACGCAGATGGCGCCCGATCTCACGTTCGGCCGGAAGATCGTCGATATCGGACTCCCGGCGTCGATCGAGGGGACCGCCCGCTCGCTGTCGATCAACCTGCTGCTGTTCGTGCTGGCCGCCTTTCCGGCGGAGATCAGCGCCGCCTACGGGATCGGAACCCGGATCTTCTCGGTCGTGTTCCTCCCGGCGCTGGCCGTCTCACAGGGAATCGAGACGATGACCGGTCAGAACATCGGCGCGGGGAAACAGGATCGGGCCGCCGCGACGAATCACTTCGGTGCGCGCGCCATGCTCGTCATCCTGTCCGGCGTCGGACTCGTCACGCTAGTGGCCGCGCGGCCGATCGCGGCCGTCTTCACGAACGACCCAGCGGTCGTTGCCGAGAGCGCGACGTTCCTCCGGTACGCCGCCCTAACGTTCGGATTCATGGGCGTCATGCGGGCCTACACCGGCGGCTTCCGCGGCGCCGGGAAAACAATGATCGCCGCCGTCGTCTCGGTCGTGACGCTCGGCCTCGTCCGGTTGCCCATCGCTTGGCTCGGGTCGTCGGCGATCGGCTCCGTCGGACTCTGGATCGCGTTCCCGATCTCGAACGCGATCGGTGCGGTCGTCGCGTACCTCTGGTTCAAGCGCGGGACGTGGCGGACGACGGACCTCACGGGGATGAACATCGGCGCCGACGCCCCCGGGACGGATACCGCGTCGTCCGACGACTGAGACCGACGACTCGAGGACGCGCTCGCGTCACCCACCAAAATCGGTGACGTGACGCTTCGAACGCAGCGCGATCGGTACGTCGATTGTCGCGCTGCTTCCGGAATCGAACCGAACCAAAATAGCACGATGGTCGGAGTGTCGCGCGTAGCGGACCAGCTCCGCGCCACCCACAGAATACGCGAATCGGTCGTTGAAACGGGGTGCCATTGCAAGCGGTACCACTATTGGAAATAGAGGGCTACGAATTCTGCCGGGGTTCCACGAGACAGCCGCCGCCGCTCGTGCCATCATAACTTACCCCGGCACTTCCTATCACAGCGGTCGAGGGGTTCGTTCTCAGACTGTAACCTCGTCACACGGCCGCTATACACGGTTGTGACTCGCGATAGTCGTACCGCCGATAAATCGGCTCCGGATCGAGAGCGACTGATTACTCGCTGCTTTCGTTACCGCCGCTCTCGTTGCCGCCGCTCTCGTTACCCTCGGTTTCGTTACCGCCGGTTTCGTTGCCACCAGTCTCGTTGCCCCCGGTTTCGTTACCGCCGTTTCCACCGCCACCTTCGATCTGGAGATCGCCGACCATCTGGGACGAGTGAGGCTGGCAAACGTACTGGGCCATCTCACTGCTTGCCGTGATATCCAGCATCTGCGACTCGTCGGGTTCGCTGACGATTTCGGTCGAAAGATCGTCGACGACTTCGTCATTTTCGTTCCGAATCTCGATGTTGTGATCCGAACCGTCGCCCTCGGTCCAACCGATCGTGTAGTCTTCGCCCCCCTGCAAGATCAGCGTCGGATTCGATTCGCCCTCGATCGCCGACGGGGCGAGGCCCTCCCACTCGGTCGTCTGACCGCTAAACTCGATCGTCGCTCCGGGATCGATTTCGAAACCGCTACTACCACCGCCGTTACCGCCGCCGTTGCCGCCGTTACCACCGCCACCGCCGCCACATCCTGCGAGGAACGCTGTCGATGCCGCGACACCGGTCAACTCGAGCATCCGGCGGCGTGAGAACCGTTCATCTCGTGTCATCGTCTCAGCTTTGAACTCTGAACCGATAGCCACGCGCCCGTCTATTGCATGGGCTTCATCAGTCGATCTATCACTCAGTGGACGGTATTACCGGGATCTATATCAACCGCTGCATCGCCGACGGCCGTTTCAATTCGACCCACATACCAATTCGACGAGAAGATTTAGGAGCGAGTGCTGCGACCGGATCGATATGTCCCTCCTCTTCGAGAACGCGATCGGAGATTTCGAGCTCTCGACTGCGACGCTCTATTCGCCGACGGACGGCGACCTCGAGGCGACGCGTGACGAGCCCGTCCCGATCGATGGCATCGTCGAATACGCGAGCTACCACGACCGACTCGATCATCACGAGAAGGACGACTGGATCGCGGTTCCGCTTCACGAATCCGACAGCGCTGCGCTGACGGGCGAGTATATCGCCTTCACCGATCACGCGCTCCACGGCGAAATCTTCGTCTACGACGACGGCGACGACTACGAGTCGATCGACCGGGACGCATTCGTCGAGTCGACGCTGGCCGAACGGGTGCGCTTCTGGCACTCCGATTACGCGCCCGACGATCCCCCATCGTACTTCGACTCGCCGATCGCCGAGCGTGAGCCTCCGCGCCACCCGCTCTCCGGTGACGACGCGGCGTCGTTCTTCGACGAACTCGAGTCGTTCGTCCGGGCGGAGATGGACGCCCAGCGCGACGCGAACAGGGAGAAAGCGGCCAGGTCGACGCCCGAAGCACTCCGCGAGCAGGGATTCGGTGCCATCCCTTCGCTCTCGTCGCTGGGCCAGCCCGAAGACGGGACCTATCGGTTCAGAATCGATGACGACGGCGACGACCGGGCGCAGGACCGGTATCGGTACGTCCAACGCGAGTTCGGCATCTTCGAGGGGAACGAGGTCCAGCTCGTCCCGCCGAGCGCGGAGCGCGCGCCGGACGCGTTCCCGATCGCGGCGACGGTCGATTCGATCGAGGGGCGGACCGTGAGACTGGCCGTCGACTGGCACGCCATCGAGGACCGGTCGACCGTCGGCGGCTACCTCCGACAGAAGCGACGCGGGTACGCGGTGACCCTGCTGTTGAACCCCGTTCCCTACGACCGCGAACTCGAGGCGATCGCACGCGTTCGCGAGCGCGACGATCACCGCGCGCTCCTGACGGGGGAGACGGCGGTCACCTTCGGTGACACCGCCGGAGTCAAGAGCAGCCAGCAGGACGTCGAACTGAATCAGGAACAGGAGCTCGCGGTTTCGTGTGCCCTCCTCGCCGATCACCTGTTTTGCATCCACGGACCGCCGGGCACCGGGAAGACGCGAACGCTCGTCGAGGTCGTCAGGCGATCTGTGCAGGCGGGCGACGACGTCCTCGTCTGCGCCGACTCGAACCAGGCGGTCGACAACCTTGTCGCCGGCTCGAGCACGGCGGCAACGGCCGACGAACGGTCGCTCCACGCCTACGCACAGCACGGCGCCGACGAGTTTGTCCTCCGGCGGGTCAATGCCGGCAATTCGTCGAACGACGTGGTCAGCGAGCGGTACGCGACCTGTGACGGTCGGGCCGACGTCGTCGCCGCGACGAACAGCAGTGCCGCCACCCTCGATCGCGAGTTCGACGTGCTCGTCCTCGACGAGGCGACTCAGGCGACGTGTACCGCCTCCTGTATCCCGCTATCGAGGGCGAACAAGGTCGTCCTCGCGGGGGACCACAAGCAGCTGCCGCCGTTCAGCGCGACCGAAGACCCGCCGGAATCGGCGGCCGGGATGTCGCTGTTCGAGCATCTCTACGCCGACGGCGGTGTCTACGAGGGCGTCGGCGTTCAACTGCGGACGCAGTACCGCATGCACCGCGACATCGCCTGGTTCTCGAACCGGCGCTTCTACGACCGGGCGCTGCGGCAGGGCCGCGACGTCGCGTCGCTCGCGGACCGGCCGGCGCTCGTCGGCTACGACGTCGGCGGCAGCGAGGAGACGATCGATCACTCGAAGCGCAATGACGCAGAGGCCCGACTCGTCGCGCACGTCGTCGACGAACTCCGAACCGAGGCCGGGCTCGAGGCCTCCGAGATCGGCGTCATCACGCCGTACACGGCGCAAGTCGATGCGGTTCGGACGAAGCTGGCCGCCCAACTCGAGCGCGGCCGCGAGGTGACCGTGGACACGATCGACTCCTTCCAGGGCAGCGAGAAGGTCGCGATCGTGATTTCGCTGGTCCGAAGCAACGCCGACGGCGACGTCGGCTTCCTCGACCGTCCGCTCGACGGTCCGCGGCGATTGAACGTGGCGGTGACCCGCGCCGAACGGTTCTGCGCGCTGGTCGGCGACTGGTACACGTTGCGAGACTCGCAGGGCGGTGCCGGGGACGGCACCGACCTTTACGACGACCTCCACTCATTTCTCGAGAGCACCGGTCGGTTGCGACGGGTCGAACCGGAGTTCATCCCGATTCCCGAGTGACGATACTGTTCGACCTCGATCACCGACTCACCTCCTCGAGTGCCGTTCGGACTCGAAGTACTGGCTCTCCCCATTCGGGGTACTCCAAATACAACTGTTCGTCAGAAACTGATTTCGTGACGACCTGCTTGAGAACCGCGCTGCTGCTGGCGGTCCTCGTCGGGGGAATCTTGCCACTCATCGCACGCGCTCCGGTCTGTCAGTCACGTGGGACGTTCCGCCTCCGAACGGCGGATGATCCGAAAACGATGCCGACACGTTCACCGGTCTGGCGACACCGACACTCGCATTTCAGTGGGGTTGCGAGTCGTCGAACGCCTCCCGGTGAGCAACAGACAATCTGCGGAGATCAAACAGCAGAGCGGATCAATTGCTGTCCATTACCGCGACCACCGGTCGGTCCGCGTCCAGAAGGACCGATTGGGTGACGCTTCCGAATAGCGCCTTGCCAACTGGCGATCGTTTCCGTCCGCCCAGAACGAGATATCGGGAATCTACTTCGGTTGCATACTCCAGGATTTCTTCGGCGGGATTTCCCGTTCGTCCGATTACTTCGTGCTCCCGCGAAATTCCCTCGGAAGCCCGTTCAGCGACCGTTCGAGCGATTTCTTTTCTGTCCTCATCCGTCGGCTTTTGATCGATGTCGATTTTCTCGTTGAGGAGATGATCGTGCTCCGACTCTTCGTACACGGAGAGGACGTGAAGCGGTTCGTCAAAGCGATCGGCTAGCGTCGCTGCTTCCCTCACTACTGCGTTCGATCTCTCCTCATCGTCAACTGAAGCAACAATCGTCATATGAGACCACTAGATGTTGGAAGGCAAATAAATTTGGGTTTGGTTGGAAGGGTCTGGTTCACAGAAAGTAGCGCGGAGGTAGTGTTATACGGTCGAGACGGATGGCCACCGAGATCGTAGAAGAAATTGTCAGTTTAAAACCATTCGTTTCGTTCACCTATAGAATCATAAGTATTCTTCGTAGAGTCATTGCTTGAAGGATCAAGAGAGGTGGCGTGCTACTGCACGGATCTATCCTGAACTAGCGAGAGAATTCCGTCCGAAAGCCGAGCAGAGCGAAGTATCGAAAGATAACTGACCGCAACGAGTGCCAGATGGAGACCTATCCGAGCCGCTCTCGTGATCGAGCGTCGTTCGGCGAACAGCCCCGTTCGGAGAAATCGCTCGCCACCGATTCCAACGGAGCGGTAGCCGCGTCGAGGCCACGAGTGCCAGGGCGTGAAGAGCCGATTCCGAGTCTGTTGGAATCGTGGCTGGGTTGATAACCCTTGCGCCGAACACATCCACTGTCGCGTACCTCTCCCACGCGACAAAGCGATCCCATCTCCACACCCGACCTTGTCGTCAGCCACCGTGGGCCTGCCCCGGCCCGCTGGGACTTTTGCTTTCAGCCGAATTCGGAACAGTCGTCCGCTCTCGAGCAGTTTTTCAACGCCTCTCGAGCCGACATTCCGCTCGAGAATCGGGCGGTGACCTGTTGCCAGACTCGCTCTGCGAAGCCGGTCGACCGTTTCGGAGTGACCGCGACCCTCGTCAGCGCGCCGTACAGAGAGTGTCGTCGCGGCGATCACGACCGTCTCGGGACGTTGTCGTTACCCGCGGCTCGCGACTTTCGACTACTGCGTCCTGCGAGAAACGCCGGTTGGGCCCGGCGTTGGATCCCCCCTGTCGATGGTGGTGTGTCAATTGGTGGGAAGGGGTGAACCGAATTGGCCTCTGACGTTGGATACTCCCGATTAGTGGCGGGTCTAGATGTCTCGGATCGGACGAGAGCTGCCGGCAACGACAGTACTCCTGTCCCGCCAGATGAACCATTTAACCGATCTCCGTTAAGGGTGGAGGCTGACAAGTAAGCCAGTACGATCGCTTCGCCTCTCGTGATCTCACCGGACGATCCGTCCACTATCGCTTCCGTCGACATAACCGGCCCACTCGGTTCGTTCCGCGAAGCGAGCAGACAGCTTCTGCCGGCGACTCCCACCGCGTTCCGTCGCTCGCCGTGTGACTGCCGACTCGAGACACCGCACCGTGACCCACAAGCAGTCGACGTTCAGAGAGCCGGTAAGAGCGGAGACCGCGTCAGCGATACCGACGGGATCACCACCGGGCCGATTCGCGGTGGCCTCAGTCCGCTTTGCCCGGACTGCCTCCCCGACCCTCGTTCTTGCCGTGCCCCTTTCCACCATTTCGGCCGCGACCCCGGAACAGCGAGAGATCGACCGCCTCGGCCATCGCCTCGTAGCCCACGTCCCCCGGATGGAGGTTGTCGCCGCTATCGTACTTCGGAAGCATCCGCTCGGGATTGTCGGGGTCCCGGATGGCCTCGTCGAAGTCGACGACACCGTCGAAGGCGTCGCTCGTCCGGATAAACTCGTTGACCGTCTGGCGGATCTCCTCGCCCTCGGGCGTGTAGTGTGGATTATCTTTCATCGGCGTCAGCGTTCCGCCGATGATCCGCAGGCCCTTCGCGTGAGCCCTGCGGATGAGTTGCTGATAGCCGTCGATTAGGTCCTCGGCGGTCAGAGTTTCGGAGCCCGCACCCGTCCCGGCTCCGATATCGTTGATCCCCTCCAACAGGAGCACGTCGGTCACGCCCGTCTGGGCGATGACGTCTCGGTCGAACCGGGCGAGAGCGTTTTCGCCGGCGCCTTTGCTGAGTACGCGATTGGCGGCAATACCGGCGTTCAACACCGATTTCTGTAGACTCCCGCTCTCGTTGATTCGCTCGGCGAGGAAGTCGGGATAGGTCGCGTTGGCGTCGTACGTCGATTCGAAGCCATCGGTGATCGAGTCGCCCAGACAGACGATAGCGCCGTTCGTTTCCGGTGAGACTACCTCGACCCCGTCGAGGTAGAACCACTGGGAGATTTCCGTCGTGAACGCGTCTGCGCCGGTTTCGTCCGTATGGTCGCCGCTCTCCGCGACGAAAGACGTCTTGGTCTCGAGGTGGTGCAAGGTCGTCGGGCCCGTTGGCGCCGCCGCGTAGAGGTTGACCGCCAGATCCTGCTCCGGTTCGACGTGCAGATCCACCGGGTCGCTCAAGACGCGACCACCGGCCGTGATCGTCACGTCGTCGTCACCGCCGAACGTCAGTTGCCGGAGCGTCCCGGGTTCGATCGTGGCGCTACCGGACTCGGCCCGTATCCCGACGGACGCCCGTTCGAACGTGACCGGTTCGTCACCGAACGTGTTGGACAGGCGGATACGGACGCCGTTTCCACCGACGCTCGTCCGAACCATCAGTCGAAGCGTCTCGTCCTCGAAGCCCTCCTGAGAGAGGCCCTCGTCGTTCGGCGCCATCGGGCTCGCCGTCCACGTTCCCACGAACTCGGTGCCGGAGCGTCCCGGTGGTCTCTCGGTATCCGTCGGCGAATCACCGGTCAGAACGTCGGCGCCGGTGCCGCCGAGTACCAGCCCCGAAACGGCACCGAGCGACTTCAACGTCTCGCGTCGGGTCGACCCGGTCATTGTTCGCACCCACACTGTCGGCCGCTATTTTGCGCTAGCATTCCACACAAAAATATAGTCAAACAATATTTAGTAATATGACACCTACCTGTTCCAGGGCGTCACCGTTAGGAGACACTTTCTGGGAACGAACCGGCGCTGAGAAAGCAGTCGAACGCGTCTGCGGCGTTCGCGGACTAGCATCACAGCAGACCGCTCCCTGCGGTCCGATTTCGGCCTCGGACGAAGAGAGCGATTCGAGGAACGGGAAACGACACTCGCGAAACTCGAATCAAAGCGGAACGAGGCGAATCCGGCGGCGACGCAAGCTATGGGAGTGGATATTCGCTACGAGGGAGCGTACTATTCCCAGCACTGGACATCGCACGTAGCCCCGTAGCGGATCGAGTGTGAGCGTGGTTGTCCATACACTGAATTTTGTAAGCAGTACTATTTCGATCCGGCGGCAGTCGCTCGACTCATCGGTGTGGACGATACGGCGGATCTCGTCGTCCTCGACGGCAGAAACGAAGACGACTACGAGGAGTGGCAGGTCGGTTGAGCACGAACGTCCCGATCGACGACGAACTGTTGAGATTCGACTACTCTGCGCTCGAGGAGTACCTGACTATTACAACCTATCGAGTTCGGCCGCAATCTCCTTGACTACGAGGAACCGACACTCGAGACGTTCGACGAGCTGACGACGTGTATCGCTGACCAGTTCATGGAGGCAACAGCATGAAATTCGGAGCAACTGACCCGTTTGCGGACGATTCAGTACGAAGTCGCTGAGGGGGAGGACCGCTGGGGAATCTCATTCGAACACGAAACTCCTTCCTCGATTCTCTGGGACAGTGTCGAGGAACTCCTCGAAGACATCCGTCCGACGTACCAGTATCCGAATGAGAATCTTGAGAGTAACGAGTACGTCTTTGCTTTTTCTCTCGGGTAATTTGAGATCCGGAAGTGGAGCGTCCCTGTACTCAGAGCCAGATCCGGGGTGGGAGCTACTGTCGTTGGAGGCAGATCCGAGGCAGTGTGAGCACTGAAGTCACGCGGAAGGATTCTGGTAGGAAGAGTGTCCCGACTGCGGAGTTACACATTCTCAGAGACTTGATTTCGCAGTACTGCGGGATAGTGTCGAGACCGGAGTATAGGGTAGAAGCTGAACTCATCGTAGACGAGGACTTACCTGTGTGGCGGCCCGAGGATATACAATGGCATCACCTGATGTCCAGCAGTCGCTGTCGGCTATCGGATGTGATGCGTGCCAGTCTGCTGTCCAGTCTGGCGGATGGCAAGAGGTATCGTTTCTCCTCCTGGATCAACTCACGATCCCTGTCCTCAGCTGTGACGAGCACTTGGAACAGTTCTCTTCGGTCTGTGGATTGACGTCCGAAGACACGGCCGATCTTCTGCATCATCGACCGGCTGGCGGAGTGTCGTGTCCCAGTTGCCGCCTCTCCCCGTATAACTCGCCGCATCCTCTGGTCCAAGTTCAGGATGGGGCCGTTATTCCGCTGGCGTGTCCGGAGCACCTGTCCGAGATCGTCCAGCGGTTCCACACAGGGATCCAGACACAGCACCAGTTGACAGCTGGCCTCGATACTAGTCCCTCCCAGTAAGGCCTGAATGTTCTGTGAAGTGGTACACAGACCGTAGAGGAAGGTCAGGTTTCCGGGTGGTCGTATCGGTTGAACCGGTACTATCGTCGGAACTATGACTGATAAACAACCTTGGGGCTTGTTCCTCCCACCCGCTCGAACAGGGAGAGGAGGGATAATACAGACACCGCTATATTCACTCAAACTCTTGTTTATTAGTCGATAAGAGCAAGAACCTTCGGCTCGATCGACGAACTCGTCGAACAGAGTCCGTGGACAGTCGAGTCCGAAGCCGATCTCGAGGCAATTCCCGAAGACCAGTTCTACGATCACCTCGAACAGCGGGCGAAAGCCGCTTTCAACTCAGCTTCAGACACCGATGCGGAATACAACTGGACCCGAGAAAAGAAAGACAACTCTGCCCTTTCGAGCCGGCAAGTCCGCCGAATCTACAACGCTGTCGAGTCTCCCGGTGAAGAATTACTGGTACTCGCGCTGTGCGGTTGGGTCTCCGTCGTAACGAGGTTGCGTCGCTGCAGGCATCTCAGCTCGTCCTCAAGGCCTCACACGACGAGGATCCAGGCCAGTGCCTGATTAGTGGCTCCCCAACCCAGAGGTTCCTCATATAGATAATGTATGTGTTCACAATCATTGTGTGCCTATAAACAATCAATTTACAAATTCTCGCTTGGATAGTATAGTTATGCTGCCAATAACAACTCCATCAGAACAGAATTAGTAACTTAGACCGAATTAGTTGATGATCTCTTAAAAGATGACAACCGAACTACTTATACGAGGGGATTGTGAAGAACTAATTCCAAGAACCATTTTTAAAATATATTTGCAATAGCAATAAATTAAACAATGAATGGAACATACGGTATTATTGATATTCACGGAACGGAATTAGAGGATACACTAGGGGAATGGGATTTATCTGACGACGGTATTCAGCATGTGACCGACAACGTGGCACTCACGGCTGATCCAGGTCGGTGTCACACCGCAAGCCAGTCCTGCGACGGCGATGAGCCGCTCCGTTGCTGGGTGATTGGCGACATATATGGCTATGACGCGAGTGCCATTGGCGAACCCGGCGGATACAGGACACGGTCTGCCAATGTTGACCCTGCACAGTACTGTGTGTCGCTGTACCAGCGCGACGGACTGCGCTTTGTCAACGGCCTCAACGGCACGTTCACACTCCTGATCTATGATCGTGAGCACGATCGGCTCACTCTTTGTACCGACCGGTTCGGGACGGTGCCACTCTATTGGATACGGCCGGACGAGGAGACAATCGTCTTCTCGACGAATATCCAATTTCTTCCGTACCACCCGGACGTTGATACCGCCTTCAATTCGGCGTACCTCCACGAATATCTTGCCTTTCGGCGCACATTCGGGGTGACAACTCCTCTCGAAGGCGTCGAGAAACTCCAGCCGGGTACGATCACGACTATTTCGCTAGTTGACGGTACGACTCAGAGCGACCAGTACTGGCGGCCCGAATATTGCCCGCGCGATGAGTCCTTTGAGTGGTTCGTCGACGAGTTCGTGCGTCGGTTCCGTACAGTCGTCGACGAGTGGACCCGCGACGACCGCGAGTACGGCGTCTTGCTTTCAGGGGGTCGAGACTCGCGGCTCGTTCTAGCCACCCTCGAGGATGCGACCGCGTTCCACATGAACGACTGGATGAATCGCGAGGCCCGCACCGCTGAACGGGTCGCCCTCGAGGCCGACGCTGACTTCGAGGTACTCGACCGAGGAGCCAAATACCGGATCGACGCCCTCAAGCGCAACCGGTGGGCTGGCTCGTTCAACGGCTGGTTCACCCAGCCCTACACTAGCGGTTTCGAAACAGAGATCACCAACCGAGTCGACGGACTCCTGTCGGGACTATATGCCGACTCGCTGTTCCATGACTATAGCGTCCCTTCTCCGACAGTGTCAGCCGGCCCGCTCGGGTCGGTAACGGTGCCGATCGAGCAATCGATCGAGACGGTCGACGAATACATCAATTTGCTGCTCGAATCGGCCCACGACGATCTTCCCACCTCGACGGATCTCCAGTCGATCCTCGAGGCAAATATCTACCGAGAGGGCAAGCAAATTATCCACCACGGTGTCACGTACAACTCCCTCAACGAACTCGTCTACTACGGCGACTGCTATCCGCTCTCAAACGACGACGACCTGCGATTCCATACTGATCTCCACCGGATGCTTCCCTACCAGTCGCCGTTTCTCGATAACCGTATTATCGACCTCTCTCTGTCGATGCCGGTCCGATACCGACTCCGACGGGATCTTATCGGGCAGGCGGTCGATCGTCTTACGCCCGACCTGGCAGCGATTCCCCACGCAACCACCGGTGTCGCGCTCTCACGATCGTTCCCGATCAAATACGCTGGCAGACATCTGCTGGAGCTATGGGACAAACACATTCGCAACCAGACATCACCGAAGCCGTACCTAACTAACGGTCCCTGGCTGGACGACGCCGAACTGCTCCGCTCGGAGCCGTTCGCGGGGAACGTCTTCGAACGAACTGCCAACCTCGCCGACGAGCTCCCCGGCCTCGACGCTGACAGAATTGACGACCGGTACCGTACCCACCTGCGCGGCCAAAACCGCGTCGGCGAACTATACACGCTGTTGACACTACTCACGATGCCAGTCACGAAACGCATTCTCGAACCCGAAACAGATCGCACGCAGAAAACCGACGTAACGGACTCCAGTTTTTGGTCGCTCGAGAGGGGGGAGTTCGACGATGTCTGCTGAGCGCGACGCAGTCGTCGTCACCGCCTCACGGTATCCCCACGGATACGCTTCGATCCGTTCGCTGGCTGACTGCGGCCTGCACACGATCGCCGCGGTCGCTGACGAGTCTTTGAGCGTCACAACCTCCCGGTACTGCGACGAATCGGTGCTAGTTCCGGCGCCGAGTGACCTCCCAGCGTACAAGGATTCGCTACTGGGACTGGCCGCTCGGCCAGACGTCAGAACGATTATCCCCCACCGGCCACACGATACGTACCTTCTCTCGAAGTTCGCCGACGAGTTCGACCGCCACGTCGACGTCGTCGTCCCAGACCTCGAGAGGCTGCGGGACGTCCACGACCGGAAGCACCTCACGGAGGCGGCCGCTCGGGCGGACGTGGCAATCCCAGATACGCAACTGCTCGGCGAGGTCACCGACTGGAGCGGTGACCGGATCATCAAATCCCGGTATAACTTACTCACTGACGAGTACCTTGAGGACATGGCGTTCGAAGATTCCGGGATTGCTAAATCGGTTGAACATATCCCGGCAGGCGAGACGCCTGACATCGACGCACTCGTCGAGAAGATGGGCCATGAACCGATTGTTCAGGAATACATCGATGGCGAGGAGTACCTCTTCGGAGCGCTGTACGACCATGGCGAACCCCTCGGGACTTTCCAGCACAAACAGCTCCGGGGAGATTCCTACACCGGTAGCGGCGGCGTCTATCGCGAGTCAGTTGACATTCCCGAACTTGAGGAAACTGGCCGAGCGATCCTCGATGAACTCGAGTGGCATGGGCTGGCCTGTATCGAGTACGTCGAGGATGCCGAAACTGGAGAGTTTACCATCGTTGAGATCAATCCACGGATGTGGCAGTCGCTGGCCTGTGCGACCTGTGCGGGGGCGGATTTCCCCGCTTGGTACTGGTATACAGCTACCGATCGTTCTGGACTAATCAGTCCTAGCTACGAGACTGGCGTCAGCACGCACTATCTGTACGGCGAGCTGGAGCACCTCGTCAGTATCGCCCGCGAGGAGTCTCCGTTCGTCGAGCGGCCTTCGTTGCCAGGACGCGCGGCTAAGATCCTACGCTCGTGTTACAACGACCCTGGCTTCGATTATCTCCACCTCGACGACCCGCGTCCGATCGCCCGACAGATCCGCAGCGAGCTCAAGAGCACGGTGATCAGCCGGCTCGGCTGACCATTTCATACTGATACTGGATCTCGGTCTCAAGGACTTCATGCACTTGCTGTCGGTTATAGGGAGTCATAGAAGAGTTTCCACACTATGATCACAGTACTTCCTGGATTATCTCCTCATCCATAGGTGGTGATTGTGATGACGAGGCGAAGACATAGTGCGGGGAACCGCGCTCGTGCGTGAACGCGGCCTTGGGCATGAACGTGCTCGAGGCCGCAGTCCTTGACTGCGTCGTTGATTCGCTCGACTCCGCTCCGTAGGTTGTACGTCTCGTCTAGTATTGTTTGCTTCAGTTGCACGTCCTTTCTGAGTTTCTCAATTCGGTCTTCAACCTTTTGAGTCGCTTTAGCGGTCTCAAAGACATCTTTTTCATCCAGAATTTGAGGGAATGGATGCTGACATGAGCAGGCATTATGTGGACTGATCGGCTGGATAGTACCATCCGCAAATACCTACACTGGCAGTGGTTCGTCAGAAGTATTGTACCCACCGGCCTCTTTTTCTTTGTTAGATGTTGTCACAAAAGTGGCCTCGTTCGCCGTGATATAGATCGTGTTTCGCGGTACGTCCATGTAGAAACGCAGCAGCTGGATCGGTGCCCCGCCGTTCAAAGAGCGCTACATCGAGGATGAGTTTCGTGTCGATGTCTATTGCAGCGTACATCCAAGATCGGTTGCCGTTAATCCTGACAGCGGTTTCATCAACCGCGACCCGCGACGGCGAAACCGTCAGCGGGTCTGGAACGCTGTCAGCCAGCCAATGAACCCAGTACCAGATTGCTTGATGAGACCTTTCACTGCCGAATGAGCGAAGAATTGCTTGTGTCTCTCGAAGAGAACAACCAGTCGCATGGAACCGGACAGCGAACGCCCTGACGGGCGTCCTCAGAACGCTCCGCGTTCTAATGGGCTGCACAAGAGCTACGCTCTTGTGAACGTCGCCGTCCGCTCCCGTTCTCAAGCTTCATCAAATTCCGCCGCATAGCACCCGCTGAGAAGGTCTGCAAGCATAGTTCCAACCTCGCTCTCCGACCTACTCGTTCCTCAAACTGTGCTAACTAGACGGTGCCCAGCTACCGCTCCTGTCTCTGCAGCGTATATTCAGCATGCCGTTCCTATCACAGTTTGAGGGTTTCAACAGAGCCGCTCGAGCAACTTGACGCCGTCGAGGACCAAGATATCACAGGATGGGCGACAGCCGATAGAGAGTTGCCGATTCTTTACAACGAGTGGGGGGACGCAATTGCTGACAGCGAAGAATTGGCCGCACTCGAGGATTCACGTCGGTGGTTCGTTCCTGCACTTGTGCTACAGGAGACATCCGGATCGAATCTGGCCACAACAGAGCCAAACATTTCACACAAAACGTGACTTGACTGTCGACACTGCGACGAAGAGACGATTCACACCTTCGAAGAGCATAATACCACACCAGAAGCATCGGTCCCTACAACATCGATCTGGGAATGCAGCCGATGTAGCACTCCTCGGTATGGTCCACATATCGATTGAAACGGTCTGACTCAGAATTACCGAAGTATGGGAAGGTGTCGTTCCAGTCCACGTACATCGCAGATCTCTCACGGCGTAGTGACAGAGGCCAAGGAAGCAACTAGACGGGCCGCAGAAGTCGGTGATAAGGCAAGCGAAGCGGCGGAACGCAGACTCGACCAATCCACGAGCGCGTTCATCGATTGGGCCGCGAAGCACGATATTGAGGCGTTGTACTCAGATAAAACTTCAAGTACTACGACCGCACTCGTAGGAGACTGAATTGTCGGATACGCTCCCAGAAATCGTCTCTACTCGATTGGTAGCTCCTCGTGCGTGAAGACTATCTGTTATGGCAGCAAATCCTCGCTCATGGAGTTCGATCTCGACAGTTTCAGTGCTCGCGACTGGGAACACCCCACAGACGCCGATCCGATCCGGTTCGCCATGGTCGGACTCGGGTGGTGGACGCGCGAGCACGCGGTCCCTGCCGTCGAAAACGCGGACTATTGCACGACGACGGTCCTGGTCAGTTCCAGTACGGAGAAGGCTGAGGAGGCCGCAGCTGACCTGGAGGGGATCGAGGGTACCCTCACTTACGACGAGTATGCCGACGGCGCGGCAACCGATGCCTACGACGCGGTGTACATCTGCACGCCGAACGGACTCCACCGGGACCACGTCGAAGCCGCGGCCGCGCACGATAAGGCGATCCTCTGCGAGAAACCCCTGGAAGCGACCGTCGAGGACGCTCAGGCACTCGTCGACGCCTGCCGGGAAGCGGATGTCCCGCTGATGGTCGCCTACCGACTCCAGACCGAACCGGTGGCCCGCCGTGCCCGAGAACTGATCCGGGACGGCGCAATCGGCGATGTCGTCTCGATACTCGGGCACATGTCGGACACGATCCTCGACGCCGCCGACGAGACGAGTTGGCGGTTCGACCCCGACCTTGCCGGCGGGACGACGCTCAACGATATTGGGATCTACCCGCTAAACACGATCCGGTTCATCCTGAAGGAAGATCCCCAAGCGGTGTACGCCCGGACGGAGTCCGAACAGCCGGCCTACGAGGGAACCGACGAGCACGCAGCGTTCCAGCTAGAGTTCCCCGACGGAAAGCTCGCCTCGTGTACAGTCACGCACAGCGCGACAGTGACCTCGAGCCTCCGGTTCGTCGGCACCGAAGGTGAACTGAGCATCGAGGGGCTCTTCTTCCCGAACACCCAGAAAGTGCTCCGGGTATCCGGACCGGACATCGAGAGTGAGTATCAGCCGGAGCCGGTCGACCAGATGCGCGAGGAGTTCGACTACTTCGCCAACCGCCTCCAGCGTGGTCTCGACCCCGAACCTGACGGCGAACACGGTATGGTCGACATGCGCGTCATCCGTGCCCTCTACGAATCCGCTGAGAGAGGACAACGCGTCACACTCGACCTGTGAACGAGATAGAAAACTGGTGACGATCGACCACGTATGTGTCTGTACTGACTGATTCGGGAATCCCGGACATGAATACTGTGAACCCTTTTCTGGCACTCACAGCAGAAGTTGTTTTTCGGGGGTGAGATGACTGAGCCCCGCTGTAGGCTCCTGATTTGATGACTCCAGAAGGAACTGATAATTTATTCAACAATTTCAAGTTGGCCCCCGACGCGATCCTCGGGACACACACCTTCGAAGACATCCTATTCACCGACGAGACAGAAACGCCGGTGAACGTGCTCACCGGCGGGACACCGGTGCATTCGCAAGCGTCCGTCGAGGGGGTGACGATCGGCGACAGCAGTGACAACACTCCGGACGCTCTCACACGTCGGTCCACCACGGTTTATGTAGCTGCTCGAGCCACTGTACAGACATGTCTGAACCGACCGTCGATGAGTTCGACCACGAGGCGCACATGCGCCGGGCCTTCGAACTCGCTCGCGAGGCCGTCGATCGCGGTGACCGACCGTTCGGGACGGTGCTCGTCCGGGACGATACGGTCATCATGGCCGATTCGAATCGCGTGGTCACGGAAGACGACATTCGCCGCCATCCGGAGCTCCACCTCGCGTATCGGGCGTGTCGAGAACTCGACCCGGACGAACGCGCCGAGACGGTCATGTACACGAGCACGGAGCCGTGTCCGATGTGCGCCGGCGGGATGATCAGCGCCGGGTTCGGACGGGTCGTCTACAGCGTTGGCAGCGACGAACTCCCGGCCTTCACCGACAGCGAACCGACGGTCCGGTCGGCGGAGATTCTCGACGGCGTCAGCGATGTTACCGGCCCCGTGCTGAACGAGGAGGGGCGCCAGCTCCACCACGAGTACGACTGGTAACCCATCATCTCACGGCTCGAGGCATCCGATTCAACGATACGACGGTAGACGCACCGAACGGAGCCACACCAAGCTGAGCCACAGTACACGTACGCTATGTCGTTTCTCCACCAGTGCCGTCTGGAATCGTGAAGGAGAACGTCGTCCCCTCGCCGGGGTCGGACTCGACCCAGATGCGGCCGTCGTGGGTCATCACAATGCGTTTGCAGATAGCGAGACCGATACCGGTTCCGCCGTACTCGTCGGGAGCGTGAAGGCGGTTGAAGACCTCGAAGATGTCCTCCGTCTTCTCGGGATCGATCCCGATCCCGTCGTCGCGGACCGAAAACAGCCACTCGCCGTCCCGTCGCTCGGCGGAGACGTGGACGGTCGGCGGCTCGTCGCCCGCGTACGTGATGGCGTTATCGAGGATGTTCTGGAAGAGTTGAATCAGTTGGCGTTCGTCGCCGCTCACGGTGGGCAGTTCGTCCGACGTGATGGAGGCCTCGCGTTCCTCGATCGCCATCCGGAGATTCTCCGTCGCCTGCTCGAGGACCGCCTCGCAGTCGACCGACTCGAAGTCGTTCTCGCGGGTGCTTACCTGCGAATATTCGAGCAGCGCGTCGACCATTGCCCGCATGCGATCCGCGCCGTCGACGGCGAACTCGATGAACTCCGTCGCGTCGGTGTCGAGGTCGTCTCCGTACCGCTGTTCGAGTAGCTGCAGATAGCTCGAGACCATCCGTAACGGCTCCTGGAGGTCGTGGGAAGCGGCGTGAGCGAATCGCTTGAGTTCCTGGTTCGAGCGTTTCAGTTGCGCGTTGGTTTGTTCGAGTTCCCGCTCGTACTCCTTGCGGTCGGTGATGTCGCTCGCCATCCCGACCCACTCGACGATCTCGCCGTCCTCGTCCAGCATCGGTACCGCACGCGAGAACGTCCAGCCCAGGCTGCCGTCGACCTGCTCTATTTGGTGTTCCAGTTCGAAGGTGCTCTTGGTCCGGATGGCTTCGTCGATGGCCGCCGTGACGCGTTCCTGATCGTCCGGATGGATGTATTTGTCGAGCCAGTCGCTGGTCGATTCCTGCGTATCGGCGATGAATTCCTTGCCCTCGAGTTCGTGCATTTCGCTCCAGTCCGGGCTCATGCGATAGACGACGTCCGAACTCGCGGTGACCAGCGCGCGGAATCGCTCCTTGCTCTTCTGAAGCGCCTCCTCGGCTTCCTTGCGCTCGGTGATATCGCGCGTCGTCCCGGCGATGATTTCGACCTCGCCCTCGTCGTCGAGCACCGGTGCGAAGATGTAGTCGTAGATTCGGCGGCCGTGTTCGGCGTGTTCGAACGCGACTTCGCCACGGATGGGCTCTTTCGTCTCCACGATCCGGTCGATCTCGCGTTCGTGCATCTCCGCGTGCCACGGCTCGTAGCCGTTTTCTCGCAAGGTGTTGCCGATGGACTCGTCGTAGGTTTGGCCCCACATCTCCAGCAGCGCGTCGTTGGCGAAGATGAAGCGGTAGTCGAGATCGAAGGCGTAGACGAGATCGGGCGTGCTAGAGATAATAGTCTCGTAGAGCCGTCGTTTCTGCTCGGCCTCGATGGGTACCTCCGTCATCTCTTCCGCCGCTTCCGCGCTCTCGTCGCGGTCAGTGTTCGCGGGCGACTCCGCATCATCGAGGGCGTAGGCGATCGTGACGCCCAGTTCCGCGAGCGATTCTCGCTCGGCCGTCTCGAACCCGCGTGGCCGGTCGGTAGCCAGCTGCAAGACGCCGTACAGCGTCCCCTCGTAAACGAGCGGGATCGCCGCACAGGTTCGGTAGTCGTGCTCGAGGGCGTGGTCGCGCCACTCATCGCAAGGCGGATCGTCGACGAGATTCCGTCGGACCGTAATCTCCTGTGTGCGCACCGCCTCGTTCGTCAGTTCCGCTCGAGGCGACTCCTCGGCGGTGGAGACGTCCTCGAGCGTCTGCTCCGCAATCCCGGCGGAGGCGTTCGGAACCACGTCGTCTCGCTCCGGCAGATAGCGGCCGATCCACGCAACGGAGTACACCTCCGACGCGACGAACGCCTCGCAAACGTGTTGGCGCATCTCGGGTTCGGTGATGGTCGGAACCAACGCTCGGGTGACGTCACCGATCGCATCGGTTATAGATTGTTTCCCACCACGACTCATTTGGATCCACTATATGATAGACGTGGTTTACCTTGTCGGTTTCTGAAAGGGAGTTACGAAGTATCAAAAACTGGTGAAACGGGGCTGGAAACTCACTCGAGCGTCGCGATCAACAGGAACGTTTCCGAGCGGACGGCCTCGTGTTCGATATCGAACCCGGCGTCGCGGAGAGCGGTCGCCGCCTCGTCGGCGCCGTATCGCTCGTCGACCGGCGGCCCGTCCTCGCCAGAGCCGGTCGCGGCCCAGTCGACGACGACGAGTCGCCCGCCGGGCGCGAGGACCCGTCGGAGTTCCGCGAGCGCGTCGTCGCTCGCGAACTCGTGGTAGGTCATCGTCGAGAACGCGGCGTCGAGTGCGTCGTCGTCGAACGGGAGGTCACTCACGTCGCTGGTCACGAGGGCAACGTTCTCCGGGACGCCCTTCTCTCGGTAGTACTCGTGCATCGCCTCCTGAACGTCGACCGCGTGGACCGCGCCGGCGTGGGGCGCGACGTCGTCGGTGAAGAAACCGGTCCCGCTGCCGAGGTCGGCGACGGTGTCGTCCGGCGAGAGCGAGAGCGCCCACAGCAGTTCCTCGGCCGAGAGGAATCGGTATCGCCGTTCGGCCCGTTCGAGCTTGTCCGCCCGCCCGGCGTCGAACGTGTGGTAGCCCACGGTTACGGCTCCTCCGTGACATTCTCGATGAGTTCGCTGGCCTCGACGACGATTCCAGCTATCTGCTCGTCCAGTGTCGTTCCGACGAACCGTGCGATCCGAGAGATCGAACCGCGACGGCCAGAATCGATGGGAAGCGTCATACTGTACAGTATTGGGCCGATCATGAAAACTGTTTCTGGTCCTACGTCCCCCGATGTCGCAGTCGTCGATGAGAAACGCTCTCAGAGTCGACTCGAGTCGCCGCCAGCACCCGAGAATCGTTCGGCCGACGAGACCCCTCTCGTCCCGTGAGTGTCCGAAAGTGATGGAGAATCAACTAGTCTCATTACCATCGAGACGGTTGGTTTCGGGCGGGGACACAGCGATGGACGACACGCAGCCGACTGCGGCGGTGCTCGGCGGATCGGTTTCGGGACTCGCGGCGGCAACGGGTCTGCGCCGACTCGCGGACGTAGACCGGGTGACCGTCTACGAGCGTCAGGAGTACGACGAGAAGCGCGTGGACTGCGGCGAGGCGATCAACGACGCGACGCTGGTCCCGCTCGAGAAGACGCCCGAAAACGGGTTCGTCAACGATGTCGACGGATTCCAACTTCGCGTGTACGAGGGGACCAACCGTCCGCGCGACGCCGGACCGCTCGCGACGTCGAACGTTCGGTGCGAGCCCGGCTACGTCTGCGAGCGACCCGTCGTCGAACGACGGTGGGCGGCGGAGTTGGAAGCCAGAGGCGTCGAATTCCGGACCGGCCGATCGATCTCACCCAGCGAGTACGCCGACATCGTGGAGACGTACGACTACGTCATCGACGCGACCGGACAGCCGTCCCTGACGCTCAAAGCGAGCGGAGAGATGCGCGAATACACCGGCGACATGATCGCGCTCAACGCGACGGTCGAGGGCGACTTCTCGGCGTACGCGAACTGGCCGCGGATCTTCTTCGAGGGATACGTTGGCTACGCCTGGGCGTTTCCGAAGACCGATCATCACGCGAACGTCGGCATCGGCTGGGCGGGCGACCGGCGGCCCGACGACTACTTCGGCGCGCTCGAGGCCGCGGCTGAGCGGAACTCGTTTCCTGTCCCGGACCGGGCGGACGTGAATATCGCCACCATCCCGAGGGGGCCGAGCCTCGATCCCGCCCGCACCTACGACTCCGAGCACGACGTGTTTCTCGTCGGCGACGCGGCCGGGATCGCCAACCGGTATCAGGGCGAAGGGATCTGTCAGGGGATCAGATCGGCGTACCTCCTCGCGGCGCTGATCGCCGACGGAAACGAGTCGGCGTACCCGCGGAAACTGTACGAGCTGATGCGGTCCGAGTACCGGCTCGCACGGCTGATGCGCGGCGCGTGGGTCGAACACGAGGACCCCGACCTCCTGGCCTCGGTCGCAGCGGCGCTCGAGGGATTGACGATCGACGATGTTACGCGCCGACCCGCGACCGTGATGCGACGCGTCGCGAGTCGACCGTCGACCGCGATCGAACTGCTCGCCGACGCCGGCATGCTTCGACGCCTGTACGGCGCCTACACCGGCTCGTGGGAGTACGTCGCGTAGCAAAAAGGGGAATTCGGTTCACGCGCTACGGGATTCGCCCGTCGGCGGGGTGACGTCGTGAGCGAGGCGGCGGCCGCCGTACGCCACGGCGACCATCGAGAGCCCCGTCACGAACAGATTCACGCCGACGGCGAGGCCGACGACCCAGACGGCGTCAGCGGGGAATCCGGCCAGGAGAAGAACGGCCAGGACGAGCGAGAGCGCGCCGCTGGCGGCGATCCATCCCCGACCCGATTCGCGTCCCATGCGAAGGGCCGCTCCGAACTCGACGACGGCGTCGACGAGCAGGTACGCGATGACCAGGAGCGTGAGCGTCAGCAGGCCGACGATCGGGTTCACGAGCGCCGCGATACCGCCCAGAACCGAGACCGCAGCGAGCGTCAGTTGCCAGAGCGTTCCGCTTTCTCCGCGCGTGGCGACGGCGCGACTCCCGTGGACGAGTCCGCCGAGCACCAGGAGCGATCCGACGAGGTACGTCGTCGCGACGCCGGTCACGAACGGGAGTCCCATGGCGAGGATGCCGAGGATCGCGATGATTCCGCCCGCGACCGCCAGCATTTTCCATTCCGTTTCGAGCGCGTTCGTTTCGGTGTTCGCAGTTACTGTACTCATGTAGTTCACCAGTTTCTCTAACGTCATGCAAGGATATATACTATATACACTGATTGACAGTTTGTCCGGGAAACGGACCGGTCCGAAACCGAGACCGCTTGAGTCCGAAGTGATCCCATCATTGCGGTCGTCGCGGCGGCGGTGCTCTTGATACCACCGTTGCTGCAATGAGTTGTTGAGCGGCTGACGAGTGAGTGTCAATTGAAAACGTGACCGGAGCGTTTTCATCGCGTTGGGCCGATCGTCCTGTATGGACGAGGACAGCGTCGTGCTCGAATGTCGCGACTGCGAGTTCCGCGAGTCGTTCGCGAACCTGGGCAGTGCACGCGTCGCACTCAACGACCACGAGTCGGCGACGGGTCACGAGGCCGACTGGAAGATCGAGCGCGTCGCCGCCGGCGTCGAACGAGCGGGTGCCGACGCGGGAATCTGCGGCGAGCCCGACTGTGCGAATTCGGACTCGCCGCTTCTCGACTGGCGCCAACCCGACGACGAGCCGTGACGACCGGCCTCGAGTCCGCGGTTCGTCGCTTGCTCGGATACCTTGCTCCCGTCGACGTCGGTTACTCCGACGACGGCGGTGCGACGCCGAGTCGTCCCTCGACAAATGCGGCGAAGTCGTTCGCGAACGTCTCGACCTCCTCCCAGTCGGTGTACTCGTAGTCCCGAGCTGTGTCCGTATCACCGGTGGCCTCCTTGGCGATCCGCTTCATCACTAACCGCTTCAGGAACCCGTACTTCGAATACCGGAGGGCCCCTCCGAAGAGGCCGACGCGGTCGGGTTGCCACCCCGTCTCCTCGACGAACGCATCGACGTAGCCTGCGGCCTCCGCGCGCTGCGCTTCGTCGTCCGTCGCCGACGACAGCGACACCTGGAAAAACCCCGTCGGACACGACTCGAGGGCGTCGCGGCGTTCCGTCACGAAGGTTCGGATCGCGGCCTGCTGTTTCCCGACGTGGATCGACGCGCCCACCAGCACCGCGTCGAACTCGTCGACGTCGACCGACCCCGACTCGGCTGCGACGTCGGTCACGGTCGCCTCGTGACCGCGCTCCTCGAGCGCTTCGGCGATGGTCTCGGCGACTTTCGCCGTCTGGCCCTCGCCCGTCCCGTATAGTACGAGGATAGATACCATACGGCGGATTCCATCGGCACGGCGAAAAACGTTGGTCCGGCACGTTCGGCTAACCGAAGGTGACCAGCAATTGATACCGATCGCTGCGGTAGGTACAGGGGATTGACCGAAGAACCCGTAGCTGCATGACCGCTGCTCGTCCGTCGGTTCCGTGTCCGTACGTTCTCGCTACAGTGGCAATCGTTCTCCTGACCGCGATCGCGACGATTGTCGGTCTGTTCGTCCCCGGGTTCTATCGCGACGCGCCGGTGCTCCTCCCGCAGGTGTACGGACAGGACCTACTGACGCTCGTCGTCGCGCTGCCGGCCCTCGTCCTGTCGCTGTACTTCGCGACGCGGGGATCGCTGCGCGGCTACGTCGTCTGGCTGGGTGTGACCGGCTACCTGCTCTACACCTACGCCTCCTACTCGTTCATGACGGCGTTCAACGAGCTCTACCTGGTCTACACGACGCTGCTCTGGCTGACGCTCTTCACGTTCGTCGGCGGGATGGTCCGACTGGACGCGACCGCGCTGAAGCGATCGGTGAGACAGCGGTCCGTTCGGATGTACGTCGTCTTCCACCTGCTACTGGCCGTCCTGATAGCGTTCCTCTGGCTCTCGGAACTCCTCCCCGCGATTCGCTCCGGGACGATCCCGCCGAGTATCGCCGAGGCCGGGCTCCCCACGTCCGTCATCTACGCGTTAGATCTCGGGATCATCGTTCCCGCGTTCGTCCTCACCGCGTACTGGCTACGGGCCGACCGACCCTACGGGTACGCGTTCACCGCCGTCCTCCTCGTGAAGATCGCCACGCTCGGCGGAGCGGTACTGACGATGGCGGTTTTCATGATCCGAGACGGACAGGCCGTTCCCGTCCCTCAGATCGTCATTTTCGGCGCGCTGACGATCGGAAGCGTCGCGCTGATGGTTCGATTTCTCCGGTCGATCCCGTCCGACTCGAGGCCGGTCTCGAACGCGTCGACGGGTGACGAATGAGAACGCCGCGGAGGGAGGGAATTTGGTGACCCCCATTTCCTCCCTTCCTCTCCGATTCATCCGATCTCGGGGCCCGGTAACGGTCCGAGTGAGACCCGATGGCGACACTAAGCGCCGCCACAGTGTATTGCATAATATACGCAAAACCCTTAAACGCCGTCGGCTCGTACGGAGAGACGATGGCAACCGATGCACGCGGCGGCGCTGCGGGAGAGTCGACCGACGAACCGCTCCACGTCGAAGGCGAGGACCACCTCGAGGACGTCACCACGGCGTACGACGTCGTGCTCGTGGACTTCTACGCCGACTGGTGCGGTCCCTGCCAGATGCTCGAGCCGGTCCTCGAGGGGCTGGCCGACGAGACCGCGGCCGTGATCGCGAAGGTCGACGTCGACGAACACCAGCAACTGGCGGCCGCCTACGGCGTTCGCGGCGTCCCGACGCTCGCTCTCTTCGCGGACGGTGAGCAGGTCGAACAGCACACCGGCGCGCTGCCAGAGGACCGACTCCGCGGTCTGATCGAAGAATACGCGGAATAGACAGGCGCACGGAGTCGACGGCGACCTCCGCGACGGAGTGATCGTCGGCTCCGACGTCGTCGAGCTTCGGCAGCTGTCTCCGCCACGAGGGCTGGCCCCGGATCTAAACGATCCCCTCGTTCGGGAGGCGGCGCAGCTATTATTGTGGAAGTTACACTATAATACGAAAGAGTGATGTCGAGCGATCCTGAGTGTCAAAACGGGTGTAGGCAGTGCAGTATTCGAAACGCTACACTCTGTCAGAGGCACATCTCCACCGACGGGCATCCACCCCGTCTCTTTCAGCGTGACAATTGCGTTCTGCGTCGGCGACCGTCTCGAGGCCTGTAGACTCGGCTTCGGGCGCGAACTCGGTGTCAGCTACGGATTAGACGAGGAGCTGGATGTCTGATTCGGCCACGTGTTTCAGGACGGTAGCTGTGCCGACGCCAGTCGTCACACCGTCGCAGCAGTCGTCCTCGTCGTCGTCCAGCAACTCGATCGTCATCTGGCAGACCTGCAGGTCGATCGGCGTTCGTCTCGACGACCGCACGGAACTCGTACTCGGTAGTAGGGGAGAGGTCGGTCACTACCTCCTCGAACGAACCACTTTCCGTAAGCGACTGGGCGGACGTGTCGGTCCAGCTAGAATCCCCGATCGGACGCCATTCGAACGAACACCTGACAGTGTGGTCTCACCGATAATTGAGACAGCACCGGTAAGTATTGCTCCGGTGGAAGTTACGTTCGTCGAACGTCTCGTCTCTACTTCCGGTCCGCTGTCCGTTACGTCGGTACGAGTTTGACTCCCCCGTACGTGCCATTCCTGTACACATCGGTGCCGTACCGGCTGGTGTCTCGGTTCGCTTTCGCTGTCGGAACAGAGCCGGTCGCGATCGGTAAGGAGCTTGTACCGGCCAGTTTCAGAAACAAGCGTCTTCGGAGTCCCGTGGTGTCGCATGAGTTAACAGTGACTGATGCGGAGTCCTGTTTAGAACGAACAGGCCGTCGATTGTCGCCCGCCGGCGATATTTGGCCAGGTTCCATAATACGAGTAGACTATCATACTTCGCTGATCCTACTTCCCCTCTGAGAGACACATATTCACGTCTTTAATCTAAAGCACCAATTTAATTATGTTATAGTTCTGTTTATTAATTAGTTTAGCACACGATCTGTCCGCTGCTGTGTCTGGGAGGTGCAAACGAACCGTCTCACCAATAAACCAACACGGGGCGGTGATTCCACGACGGCGGAACGGACGGCCAGATACGGTGAACTGGAAGAGCAGTTTACGACCAGTCACCCATACCGAGCTATCCTCGCTTCACGGCTCTCGAGTCGAAGGACACAACCGTCGATCGATATCGGAAGCGACCGCGTTTGACAAGAGCGACCGTCCCCGGGCGATCACGCGAGTCCCGCGCTGCGACGGTCGTCGGCGGTGACCGATCAATCGAGGCGGTCGGTCGCGATCTCGGCGCCCTCGACGAGCGCCTCGAGTTTCGCCCACGCGATTTCGGGGTCGACCATCCCGAGGCCGGCCTGCGTGCCGAACCCGCAGTCGGGCGCGGCGACGATCGGCGTTGACTCATCGACCGCGTCGGCCACGCGCTCGAGGCGGTCCGCGATCGTCTCCGGGTGGTCGATGATGTTCGTCTTC
Source organism: Haloterrigena salifodinae (assembly GCF_003977755.1). NCBI lineage: Archaea > Methanobacteriati > Methanobacteriota > Halobacteria > Halobacteriales > Natrialbaceae > Haloterrigena > Haloterrigena salifodinae. The sequence continues at coordinate 232,812 of NZ_RQWN01000004.1, read as the reverse complement.
ACGTCGACGACGCCGGGCAGCAGCGTCCACCCGTCTGGAAGCGGCTGTTCGGCGAACGCGCGGTACTCGTGTTGGTGTCGGGGGTTGGCCTGTTCGACGCTCAGCCCCGTGATGTCGGCCTCGTAGATCTCCGGCAGGAGGTCGACGAGATCCGCGTCGAGGTGGTGGGGGCCCTCGTAGCTTCCCCAGCAGGTGTGGAGGCGAACCTGCTCTTCAGGGATCCCCGCCAGCGCCTCGTTGAGTGCCTCGACGTGGAGGCGCGTGGCCTCTCGAATCTCCTCGAGGGGTTCGTCCGCGTAGGCCGCCGTCTGGCCGATGGTGAGGAGTTCGGGGGCGTCGATCTGGAGGGTCATCCCGGTCTCGGCGACGAGTTCGTACTCTTCGGCCATCGCATCCGCGACGGCGAAGAGGAATTCCTCGTAGGAGTCGTAATGGTCGTCGACGTGCGTGGTCGCGACGATGCTCGGCGACGCCGAGGTGACGAACGTCCCCTCGAAGTCAGCGTCGACGGCCTCGAGCGCGTTCCGGAATCCCTCGAGTTCGGCTTCGGCCTCCTCGTAGCCGGTGTACTCGACAGGACCGGAGACGACGGGCTGCATCGAGAGGTCGATGACGTCGGTCTGGAACGTCTCCTCGGCGTAGTCGGGGAACTCCTGGAGGTCGGCCCAGAGCTCTTGCTCGCGCTCGCCCTCGATCCCGCTCAGTCGGTCCGCGACGTACCAGTTGAACGAGACCCGCGGCTGTTCACCGTTGTTAACGATGTCGAGTCCGGCCTCGGCCTGTCGCTCGAGGACGTCTTTCGTGGCGTCCGCGACGGTTTCGTCCCACTCGTCTTCGTCGACAGCGTCGCCGTTCTGGCGCGCCGTGAGCAGGTCGAGCAGTTCCGGCGGTCGCGGGAGGCTCCCGATGTGCGTCGTGCGAATTCGGTCTTCCGTAGTCGTCATTGGGTACTCCCGTGAGTAATAGTTCTGGTTCATAATATAACTAGTGGTACTTACTCGGCTGACGGCACCCGCGGCGGTCAGAGCGAGTCACCGACGGTCGAAACGAGGAGCGCGACGACGAGACACCGGTCGTGACCGACTACCTGTGGCGGCCCACCCGCTCCGGGAACACCGACCAAAGCACCAGCAGCTCCAGTTCCGACGGAACACTCCTCCAGTTGGTGAACAGAGTTTCGGTTCGGTCTACGCGTCGGCACGAGTCGCACGGAGACACCAGTGATTCGAGGTCTATCACCACGCGGAGAGCGCGATCGTCCGCCGATTCGCTGCGGACCGAGCCGTCCGGATTCCGGGCGGACGGTGATCGATCACTCCGCGATCGGCGTCACGGGGCCCGTCCGGCCGCTCGCATGTACCCGTCGAGCGTCTCCGCCAGCGTCTCTGCGAAGGATTCGTCGTTGATGTCGGTCTCCACCTCGAGCAGTTCGACGTCCTCGTCGAGCGACGACCGGAGCGCGTCGAACAGCGTCGCGTCGGCCTCGGGGTCGTGGAAGTCCTCGCCCGCGACATCGATCGCCGAGACGCCCTCGAGGGGGAGGGCGAGCGCGGTGGGTCCGGTCGCAGCGTTGAGCTTCTCGGCGATGATTTCCCCGAGTTCGGCGTTTTCCTCGGGCGTCGTCCGAATGAGCGTCACCTGCGGGTTGTGGACGTGGAACTGACGCCCCTCGAACTCCTTGGGGACCGAATCACGAGGGCCGAAGTTGACCATGTCGAGCGCGCCCGTCGACACGACCTGCGGGATGCCCTCGTCTCCGGCCGCCTCGAGTCGGTTCGGGCCGGCGCTCAAGACGCCGCCGACCAGTTCGTCGGCCCACTCGGTCGTCGTGACGTCGAGCACGCCGTCGACGACGCCCTCCTCGACGAGCGACTCCATCGCACGTCCGCCGGTCCCGGTAGCGTGGAAGACGATCACCTCGTAGCCCATCTCCTCGAGTCGCTCGCGGGCCGCCTGCACGCAGGGTGTCGTGACGCCGAACATCGTCACGGCGATCGTCGGTCGCTCTTCTGCGTCGACGTCGGGATCGTTCGAGACCATGCCAACCATCGCCAGCGCGGCGTTAGAGATGATCCGCCGCGAAAGCTGGTTCAGCCCCTCGATATCCGCGACCGAGTACATCATCGTAACGTCTCGGGCATCGACGTAGGGCTCCGTATCGCCCGACGCCATCGTCGAAACCATGACCTTCGGCACGCCGACGGGCAGCGCCCGCATGGCCGCCGTCGCGATCGAAGTGTTACCCGACCCGCCCAATCCGAAGACGCCGTCGAGGACGCCCTCGTCGCGGAGCCGCCGGGCGATCTCGGCCGCGCCCTCTCCCATCGCCTCCATCGCCTCGCCGCGGTCGGCCTCCTCGCGGAGGTGCTCGAGGGTCGTCCCCGCCGCGTCGGCGACCTCGCTTGCGGTCGTCTCCGGGTCGACCTCAGGTCCTGGTTCGCCCATCACGCCCGCGTCGACGACGTGGGCGTCGACGCCCTGGGCCTCGAGGACGTCCCTGGCGAAGCCGGTCTCCTCCGCTTTCGTGTCCAGCGTTCCGATGATGACGACGCTCATGGATCGGAGTCGTTCGAGGTGGCGGTTTCCGCAGTCGGCAGTTCGCCGGCGGGGACGACCTCGCACTCCGGCAGCTCCCGCAGTTCGGCTTCCGGGCCCGGCGGCGCGTAAACCGCGAGGAGGAATAGCGGCTCCCAGCCGGTGTTCATCGTCCCGTGTTCGACACCCTCCGGAACGAACACCAGTTCGCCGGCCGCGATCTCGCGGGTCACCTCGCCGACCTCCTGTTTCCCCTCCCCGCGCAGGACGTAGAGGATCTCGTCGCTCTCGGGGTGGGTGTGGCGCTCGTGGCCCTTCCCCGGCTCGAGTTTCACGACGCCCGCGCTGAAGCGGTCGCCGCCGGTGACCTCGGGGGTGTGCAGCCACTTGAGGACGCCCCAGTCGAACGCCAGGCTCTCGACGTCGTCCGGTTCGACGAAGTGCGTCTCAGTCATGGTCGGAACTCCATCGATTTGAACTCGCGGGCCTGGTTCTCGATGGCCTCCTCGGTCGGCAGCCGCTCGAGGCTGGAGGCCCCGAAGAAGCCGACGACGCCCTCCGTCTCGTTCAGGACGTACTCGGCGTCGTCCGGCCAGGCGATCGGCCCGCCGTGGCAGATGACGAGCACGTCGTCGCTGACCGCTTTGGCGGCGTCGTGGTGGGCCTGCACTCGCTCGGCCGCCGCGTCGAGGTCGAGCGCCGTCTCGGCGCCGATGTCGCCCGACGTTGTCAGCCCCATGTGCGAGACGATCACGTCCGCGCCGGCCTCGGTCATCTCCTGTGCCTGCTCCTCGGTGAAGACGTACGGACACGTGAGCATGTCCTGCTCGGCGGCCTCCCGGATCATCTCGACCTCCTTGTCGTAGCCCATCTTCGTCTCCTCGAGGTTCCGGCGGAATTGGCTATCCTCGTCGATGAGGCCGACGGTCGGGAAGTTCTGGACACCGGAGAACCCGCGGCGCTTGAGATCCTCGATGAAGACGTCCATCTGGCGGAACGGGTCCGTTCCGTTGACCCCCGCCAGCACGGGCGTGTCCTCCACGACCGGCAGCACCTGCCGGCCCATGTCGACCACGATCTCGTTGGCGTCGCCGTACGGCAGCAGGCCCGCCAGCGAGCCGCGGCCGTTCATCCGGTACCGGCCCGAGTTGTAGATGATCAGCAGGTCGACCCCGCCGCGCTCGGCGAACTTCGCCGACATCCCCGTCCCCGCCCCGGCGCCGATGATCGGCTCGTCGTTCGATACCGTCTCCTCGAGTCGTCGGACCGCTTCCTTGCACGTAAACTCCATGACAACTGTTGCCGACCACATGACAACGCTTTAATCTTTCCTCGAGTAGGAAAATCAGTGAGAGTCGGCAGACGAACCGAAGGCCGCTGCGACGCAAGCCGTTTGCGTTCGGAGCGAGCGAGGGTGTGTAGTCCGTCGGCCTGATACGGCTGGGTGGATCGATCATCGTGAAGGATCCATCGGCAACGGTGGCCGTTTTCTACGAGTCCACGGCGCTGCTCTACTACCGATCTGAGAGATGTTGACGGCCGAATTCGTTCGCTAGGACGTTTGTCCAGCGATCTCCTCCCGCTCCCACTGAGAACAATAGCCACAGACGGGCGGCGTCGTAGACTGCTTCAAATACAGGCGAGAAGGACAGCAGTTTATATAGACAAACCCTGGTTTCGCTCATGTCCTCGACAGTCGGTCTATTGTGGCAGCGGTATCGGTCGGTATCGTTGATCTATCGCATCGCACTCGCGTTCGTTCTCGGATCTGTCGCGGGGATCGTTTTCGGCGAACGGATGACGATCGTCGAACCGCTTGGAGACCTTTTCCTCCGGCTACTCAATATGCTGGTGATCCCGATCATCGTTTTCACGCTGCTGACTGGGATTCGCCAGCTATCGCCAGCCCGACTCAGTCGGATCGGTGGTGCGACCGTTGGCCTCTACGCAGTAACGACCACCATCGCGGGCGCCATCGGACTCGGCGTTGCGAACATTCTTCAACCCGGTCGCGGCGTCGAGTTTACCGGCGGTGAAGCCGAGTCCCAAGCGCCCCCCTCACTCACCGAAGTCATACTCGGTATCGTCCCGAGCAATCCCGTCACCGCGATGGCCGAGGGGAACCTGCTTGCGACCGTCTTCTTCGTGATCGTCTTCGGTATTGCACTCACCTACGTACGCGCCCAACAGGATGAGCTCGCAAATCGTGTCGACTCAGTATTCGAGGCGTTCGAAATCGGCGCCGAGGCGATGTTCGTTGTCGTTCGTGGTGTCCTCGAGTACGGCGTGATCGGCGTGTTCGCGCTCATGGCTTCCGGGATCGGCACCGAGGGTATCGGCGTGTTCTCGTCGCTCGGCGAGCTCGTACTCGCGGTCGCGATCGCCGTCGTCGTGCACATCGGGTTTACGTACCTGCTCTTCCTCATGGGTGTGGTCGCGAACGTCTCCCCGCTCGCGTTCCTCGTCGGCGCGAAGGACGCGATGGTGACCGCCTTCGCCACCCGCTCGTCAAGCGGGACACTACCAGTGACGATGACCAACGCCGAAGAGGACCTGCGCATCAAGGAGCACGTCTACTCGTTCGCGCTCCCAGTCGGTGCCACGGCGAATATGGACGGCGCCGCCATCAGGCAAGCGATTACCGTCGTATTCGCTGCGAACATGGTCGGACAACCACTTGTGCTCTCCGAGCAAGTGCTCGTCCTGATCGTCGCCGTACTCATCAGCATCGGCACTGCCGGCGTCCCCGGAGCGGGGATCGTCATGCTCACCGTGGTACTCAATCAAGTCGGTCTTCCGCTTGCGGTGGTCGGGTTCGTCGCCGGTGTCGATCCGATCCTCGGCCGCATCGCAACGATGAACAATGTCACTGGCGATCTCGCGGTCGCGACTGTTGTCGGCAAGTGGAACGATGCGATCGATTTCGATGGCGGTGTCTGGACGCAGATACCGACCGACGGCAGCACGATCATCCCCGGCGACGACTAACGCAGCGAGACGGGGGACCTGGTGCGGGCCTGTCCCCGGCAACTGCTCGCGATCGATCCGATTACCGGCAGCCTCCTCTACGAATAGGGTGGTTTGGTGATTAGGTGCGCGAACGAAACGCGATCGGAGTGGAATTCACCGATCGATTTCCTGTCGTTCCTGTACAAGTCGCTGACAACCGATCACTAACGGATCTGGGATATCGATCGAGGCTGCGTGTAATGCCTCGAATACGATAGAAACGTGATCGAACTGTGGGCCGCGCGATGCTCTCAACGGGTCAGTCTCCCAGTTGATGAATCCCTGATCGGCCAATAGCGGCAGATGGCGATGGCGTAACTCCGGGCGAAGTCTTGCTGGATCGGCGGGAACGTTAGGATTTATCACATTTTCCGGTAATGGGCACTGTCTAGTTGAGCCAGTTTGAGAAGTAAGCAGGTCGTAATATTGAGTTGGTTGATGCTCACAGACCTGCTCAGCGAGAGCTATGAGATGGATTTAGAAGAATCTTGGGAGAAGGAGCGGACGGCGACGCCCGTCAGGGCGTTTGCCGTCCGCCTCCACCAGACCGGTTGTTCGATTCGGGAGACAACAACGATTCTTGCTGAATTAGGCGTTGAACGCTCTCACGGAGCGGTTTGGAACGGGGTTCCTCGGCTGGCTGACAGCGGACGCGACCCGCCGACGGCATCGCCGTCGCGGGTCGCTGTCGACGAAACCGCTGTTAAGATCAACGGAGAGTGGTCTTGGCTATATGCTGCAATAGACATCGAGACAAAGTTGATTCTTGACGTTGCACTGTTTAGTCGACATGGCACTGATCCGGCGACTGCGTTTCTGCAGAAACTCCGCGAAAAACACGAGCTCTCCGAGGCTGAGTTTCTCGTCGATCAATTTGGCTATCGGACTGCCCTCGCGCGAGTTGGACTGAGCGGTCAGGTCAACTATACCGATCGAAACCTCATCGAAAGTAGTTTCACACGCTCAAAATGCGTATCGACCGCTTTCATAATTCGTGGGTGGGCAGTCGGGCGAGCGTCCGAGAATGGTTTGAACAGTTCGTACATTACTACAACCACCAGAGACCGCATCAAGCTCTCAATGGAAACGTCCCAGTTGAGGAGGTGCAGAACTAGACAGTGCCAACACGACCGCTATCATAGTCCATTTAAATATAAATAATATAGAATTTAATTAATACAGAAGGACATATATTGATACAGGCGTTTCGACCTAGTGGAGAAAACGAATTGGTCAAATTTAAAGAAAATAAATATAAAAATTTTGATAAGAGATGGAAATTCGATCCTGGTTACAACATAGTAAACGGATTGCTCGTACCGAATTGGTATGCCACTTCCGCAAACACAATTTATATGGGAATAAAAGGCAAATCATCTTTTCCGGAGTGTTACTTTCCTGTGCTATCGTACTTGGATTAGTCAGCTACTCGTTAGGCCGCAATCTTGCTTCAGGTCATCCAATACCGACCACTAGACTATTGATCGGTGTTAGTCTTGTCTTCATATTGTTATTATCGCAAGGTTTTTCCTTACTACATACGCGATTCGAACATCTGGAACTCGAAATGCTTCTTACTACGGTTCCAGTAAGAACTGCTGCCCTTGGACTGCAGATTTTTGTATGGACTTATGTAGCCATTCTGCTTGCTTTGCCAGTGTTTGGTGTTGCAGTTGGAACCGCACTTGGACTTCGTTCTCCAACAGTCGCATCTACTATCATTATAGCGATTGCAAGTCTAGCAACCCTTGCCACCACACTTGGGGTTGTAGGCAGGCTCATTGCATATCTCATTGGAATACATCTAGCCAGAAGAAACTTTTACAGAGATTTCCTCAATCTGTTTGGATGGACGATCGTGCTTGGGATCGTGATCCTCTTTTGGGATACGTTGGAGTCAGTTATCCCGTTAATTGCGTCCCTTGGATCACTTTCACTATCTTGGATTATCGATCTCGCGCTCTTCGGTGCCGGTAGTGAGGTGAATATTGAGCCACGTCGCGGTCTGATCGCACTTGGCGTCATTGTCCCTACAATTCTACTTCTAGAAGGTATAGCAACTGTACTCATTCGCCGGATCTGGGAAACCGAACCAGTCACTTCAACAGGAAACCACAGCTCACACACCCTTGTTGGAGGGGGGCGGCTGGAACAATTACTTGGCGATCACGTCTCACAGCCTGTCCTCACCGTCGCCCGAGAGCGTTGGCTTATGGAGCGACGTGCACCGAATGGTCTTCTATATCCCGTCTTTGTATTCTTGTTCGCTATAATGATACTTCTGCCGCTATTCAGTCTCATTGGCATTCCACTACTGCTGTTAGTAGTGCTCTCTTTTGGGCTTGGAACAGGAATCATATTCGGATTAAACCCCATCGGGAACAAGTATCGTGTCTTGCCAATGCTCTTTACGACGGTCAATGGACGACAATTCGTCAGCGGATTACTTCTGGCTACAGTTGTCGTTAGCGTTCCGGTTGTTACAGTGGCCGTCTTTCCTATTAGCGTGATAAGTTCCGTAAATTTCGTTGGGATGACGATGCTCGTAGTTGTCGGTGTGGCTCTCTGTGCATGTACTGCCTCAATCAACATCGCTGTTGGAATGGGAGTAAAGCGCAGGGAATTTGGCCCTGTCCCGGCTCTTTTCACCGAGGTCCCGGCATACGCGGAAATGGGATGGGCACAATTCATCAGGCTTGGGGCAACCTTTGTGGGTGTGTCTCTCGTGGGCGTACCAGCTTATTTGGGGAATCTACCGTCAGTGTATGAGAGTGCAGGTGTAATTGGAATACCAATCATTGCTGTCCGTCTTGGTTCGCTTCTTCTCACAACCCTTATTGCTGCTATTGTAACAAAAACTGCGTACCAGATAGCTGTACAGCGATACCAGGACTATCAAATGGAATGATTATAGAGTTATGACTAAAATCAAAAATAAAGAAACATCGGACACAAAGAACGACGGTACCGAGGAGAGTAACCACTTGGCGATCGTTACAGACAATCTGACGAAGAAATATGGTAACACCACGGGTGTTAACGCTCTGAATCTCGCTATTGAATGTGGCACAGTATATGGATTTCTTGGTCCAAACGGTGCAGGGAAGACAACCACGGTTAGGATGTTAGTATCATTGTTATCACCAACTAGTGGGTCTGGTCACGTTGCTGGTGCACCAGTCACTGATCGTGAGGCTCTTATCGAACACATTGGATACCTGCCTGAATCTCCCCCATTACACCAAGAGCTCACAGCCCGTGAGCAACTGGAATATCACGGTGGGTTACGTGATATGGACGCAGACAAATTCGAAGAACGTATTGAGAAGTTACTCGATAGGTTTGATCTCACTGCTGACGCCGATGATCGGATCGTGACATACTCAAAAGGAATGCGTCAGAAAACTGGTCTCATTCAGGCAATGATGCACGAACCTGACGTAGTTTTTCTTGATGAGCCGACCAGTGGACTTGATCCACGGGCGGCGCGGACGGTGCGTGAGACTATCACCGAGATGGCCTCTAATGGTACCACAGTGTTCCTTTCGACTCATATCCTGCCGGTTGTGGAGGAAATTGCTACCGATGTCGGAATTCTCTACGATGGGGAACTGGTTGCTGAGGGATCGCCTGATGAACTCAAAAAACGTATGAAAACTGATACGGAGAGTTCCCTTGAAGATATCTTTCTCGAAGTCACTACCTGACGAAGACTGCAGAGAAGTAGGTTAGAAATCGCTCTTGCGTAGCACACTATTGATTTAAAGATTTAATTCCCATCGCAATTAGAACGCACTGAGATGCGGCGAGAGCTACCGTCGCTGGTGCGACTGTGCCCTTGCAGGTATTGACGTGAACCTCGTCGTTGGCGTATTCACCGTCACCGTGGACGACGTATTCATGAGAGAAGGCATCGTTCTCTTCGAGTAGCTCGTACGCTCCAAATCCGTCAGTATCAACGGTCAGTGACTCCTCTTGGCGGTCGGTTAAGAGAAGTCGAATCGTCGACTCGTCAGCGACTTCCGCTGGGATCACGTATCGCTGTCCGGTGCCGCAATCAACGAGGATGAACACGGTAGCTTGTCGCCATCATACGTTCTGCACCCACGCGTGGGGAGGCCGCGCGAGCACGACGGCCTGTTTCGCTCAGTCTTTCTTCCCGGCAAAGACGATACTTCGTCGATTTCGATCGCCTCGACAAGTCGAGGGAAGGCGCATCGAGCACTCTGGCGAAGTGCTCGATGCGTGTGGATTGGCCTTGTGTGTCCCTCAATTTCACACTGCAGTTGCCGGAAATTGGTGTTAAATCGGAGAAACGCATAGATCAAGAACAGCCACCAACGGAGTTCAACCTTCGAGTGGGCGAAAATGGTGCCTTCTTATCGTTGAATGTGCAGCCGCAATCCTTACACAGGTACCATAACTGCCGTTTCTGACCGTGCGGCCAGAATGGAAGCGAGGACAGGTAACATCGTCACGCCAGCAAACCTGTTGGAGCAGTCCACTGCGATCGATTCCGAGCCAAACACATCGGGCAGAATCATCTATGTCGGGCGCCGTTAACGCGGTTCCCGTGTCCTCTTCGGCTTTACAGCGTCCGCTCAGTAGTATCAGCAATCTCCTACGGATGAGCGATTCTCTAATGGAACAATCTGATTTTACCAGAATGGCGGCACTGTCTAGTTCAGTACCTCGTCGGCCGGCGTTCGTCCGTCGAGCGATTGATGCGGTCTTTGATGGTTGTAGTAATGCACGAATTGTTCAATTCATTCGCGTACGCTCGCCCGACTGCCTACCCATGAGTTATGAAAACGGTCAACTCGCATTTTGAGAGTGTGAAACCACTTTTCGATGAGGTTTCGGTCGGTATAGTTTACTCGACCGTTCAACCCTAATCGAGCAAGGGCAGTCCGATAGCCGAATTGATCGACAAGAAACTCAGCTTCGGAGAGATCGTGTTTCTCCTTGAGCCTATGCAGAAATGCAGCCGCCGGATCGGTGCCATGCCGACCAAATAATGCGACGTCGAGGATCAACTTTGTCTCGGTATCTATTGCACTATACACCCAAGACCACTCGCCGTTAATCTTGACAGCGGTCTCGTCAACAGCGACCCGCGACGGCGACGCCGTCGGCGGGTCGCGTTCGCTGTCAGCGAGCCGATGTACCCAGTTCCAGACCGCTCCATGAGAGCGCTCAACGCCTAATTCAGCGAGAATCGTTGTTGTCTCTCGAAGCGAACAACCGGTCTGATGAAGGCGGACGGCGAATGCCCTGACGGGCGTCGCCGTCCGCTCATTCACCCAAGTTTCTTCTAAATCCGCCTCGTAGCTCTCGTTGAGCAGGTCTGCGAGCATTCTAACCAATTCACTCAACGACCTGCTCGTTTCTCAAACTGGCTCAACTAGACAGTGCCGATCATATTGACATACAACTGTGCTGTTCTTACCCTGTACTGACTTCGATGCGTTCGTCGCAGATACGGTGGTGCATCAGCTCGAACTGTCTCTCCTTTTTCCGCCCGCCAGTATTCAGTACAGGGCACGTATCTATCACAATAGCGTTCTGATACCCGATGCCCATTGCTGAGAATCGATAAACCTGTACAACCATCTCATGAAGATGGAGTGGTATTTCGTGAACTACAGCGTTTTCGCCAGTGGTGTCTCTGGATGCTTCTTAGAGATATTACGATTGGCATTTTTCTTTGAATGAATTTTTGTCGATAGTTCGGAGAGAATTGTAGCGTCCCTTGCCATCACTTACCAAGGTATAAGGTACTATGCCGATGTATCCACACACATGCCAGATGAGGAGTCCGAAGGGGAGCGGACGACCCTTGTCGATCGGGACAGTGAGACCCAGACGAATCCAGAACTTGTGAGTGATGGTGGTAGACAAAAAGACCGTGAACAACGAAAATTAGAGGGAATACTCCATGCACTGCTGGACGAGCGCCGTCGCTACATCCTGTATTTCCTGCAGGAACACGAGGTCAGTGAGCTCGACGAACTGGCAACGCATGTCACTGCGATGGAACAGGAGACAGATCCCGATGCCGTGCGGTCGGAGCGGGTCAAACGGGTGCGGATATCACTCGTCCATGCCGACCTGCCACGGTTAGAGGATAGCAGGCTTGTCGAGTTTGACCGGCGAAGCAAAGCCGTACGGTATTCGCGACCGCCAGAGCTCCTTGCGAGGATGCTCCGCCTTTGCGCCAATTTCGACGCTCCAGAGATCAGATAACGGGTCGTCGGCTTACTCCGCCACACCCGTATGGATCGCCGGGACAGCCGATACCCGCAGACCCTGTTTCTGTTTCTATCTGGATTAATGATTCCCCAAATATGATCTTCACGGTATGTATACGTATAACGTAGTCCGGAAAAGAAGCCAAATACAGCATCGTTGAAGACTCACGTAGGATGAACGAATTAACAGGGTTCCAACGGGACTTGCTGTATGTGATCGCGGGTGCTGATCAGCCATCAGGCCAAGATGTCAAGGAAGAAGTCGATCAGTACTATAGCACCGAGATCAATCACGGCCGGCTGTACCCGAATCTCGACACGCTCGTCAATAAGGAGCTGGTTGAGAAGGGCCAGCTCGATCGGCGGACGAACTACTATGCTATCACGGATACCGGGGAGGCAGCGCTTAACGAGCGACAAGAGTGGGAAAACCGGTACGTAGAGATATAGGCCGAATAGTATTCGGTCGCAGCGGACAGTAACTAATTCCTACGATTTTATCGAAAAGAAAGCTTATACCGAAAGAATAGGGTCATCGGAGTATGCCTGAACAGACTGGCGATACCCTCCCTAATCTCGTAACGATCGTTGGCAGCGGTGTCCCCTCGAACTACGAAATCACCGTCAACGGCGACATCGAACTGGTTGGCGCCGACCCACTCGAGGACGCAACCGTCGTGACAGACCACGCTGCAGAAGGCGCAGTTGAGACCGGCGTGATGCGGTTCCGATTCTCCGGCGAGATGGCAAACGTGCACGTCGTCGACTGGAACGGTACTTCTGCACCGGAGTCACCGAATACGCCGCACGTCCACATCGAATACGGTGTGTCTGCCCGGAACGGTAGTAACTGAACTTCACACTAATTCTATCCCCTTGGACTGTACCTGCAATCACCGAGACTAGAGAGGTCTATCTTGTGTCTTCACCGGCTATTTAGTTCGCAGATATCGTAACCGGATCAAGCAGTTCCCCTTTGGTTCGATAGTCTTCGTACAGGTCCTCTGCCCACGATAAAACGGCTGGAGCCTCAGCAACTAGCAATCCCCGAACGACCCGTTCTTCGTCTCGGTCTTCACCTAGCCAAATCGCTACTGAGTCGTCAAAGAGGTGCAGATTAAGCGGAATCTCTCCATCATAGGTCCAGATACTGCCCCGTTCTGCTCGTGCTCGCAGTAACGGCACCTGCTCTGATTCCGCAGGGAGGGTCTCGATCCAGTTCGCTTCGATTACAAGTTCGGCATCTAATTGCTGTTCGTTGACTTGTTCGCAAATAAGCGTCACATATCGGGGCAGCGTGACCTCGACAAGTGAGCGGACCTCGTCTGTAGTACGGATTTTCGCCGCCACATGATCGTATGGTTTGGAGGGGGTCGGCGTCTTCGGCGTTATGATCTCAGCGGTGCGGAAATGGCGGTAATCAAGCGAGTGAGCGGGTTCTGGAAGCCATCTGATAGCGTCCCCAAGATGCTGGATCCCCTCAACAGTCTGCAGGTAGGCGCGGAATTCAGCGATCATGATTTTCCCTTCCTCCGTAAGTTCATACTGACTCCCCTCAGAGGAGATCCACCCGCGTGATTCACCTTTGTCGAGGATCCGTGCAACGGTAGACCGCGAGGCCTCCGTCTGCGCTGCGAGATCGCGACTTGTCGTCGCCCCGTCAGTGAGCGCCTCGAACACGCGAACGCTGTTCGCTGAATTTGCGAAGAACTGGACTGCGTCCAGCGTCGATTCTGTGTTCGATGGTAACATGTGGCGATGGCTGGCCATGTCCTATGCTACGTTCGGGTAGTCGCAAATACCTTTGCGGGGGATGGGAAGATTGGCAGGGGGTTGGAACATTCCCATCAAGTAGGGCTATAGATTAATCACCGCTATCTGTACTTACGGCCCGCGGGGCCGGGAGGAGAGACTAATGGAACGACCAGCGAATCAGCGGGGACGTATTGGTCGGCGAACACTGCTGAAAACGGCGATGGTCGTAGCGAGTAGCAGTCTCACGACCGGGATCGGTAGCGTGTCAGCATCAGAGTCACAACGGGTCCACGCAGGGGACTCGACCGAGATTGGCGATGGGGCGGTGACGGCGTACGCAACAACGGCGTCGGACGGGACTCTCTCATCACTTGGCGTCCATTTTGATGACGCCGCGATCAATGCGCTAGGTGAGAAAGAGGTGGCAGTCCCACTTGCGTTCCCATCAGAGACGGCCAGTGGTGACGCCCTCGATCTCCATCAGTTCTCCTTCGCGAAGGTTAACTACCTGCCAGACGGCCATTGGCCAGAAGGGGTCTACGACGTGCCTCACGTAGATACTCAGTTCTTCATGCGTGACCATTCAACCGTCACAGGGATCAAAGAACGACCAGCGGCCTATTCGATTCCAGCCGCCCGGATGCCCACGGATCATATCCGCCCACCAGCAATTGACACGACCGACGACGGAGAACCCGATACACCACTCGTTGAGGCAGGACGTGGTGAGCCGATCGCCGATCCGAATGCAGCAGAGCACCAAGAGGACGGAGAGTTTACGCATACGCATATCTACGGAGCAGCTGAACCCGACGGTGATGGGATAGGAGAAATCATCCTGTTCGAGCCAATGGTTGCCCTCGATTATGTGAAGCAACTCAACACGGACGTGGACGCCCGATTGAAGACACCGAACGAGTACTTCACTGCCGACGAGTACCCCACGTCGTACGTGGTGCAACCCGACGATGATGGCGTCTCCATTCAGCTCACTGATTTCGAGTCATTCACGGGGACAGCATTCGTGGGGCCAGTACCGTCGCGTCGCCGGTGACGGTACCATCGTTATTTTGTTTACCGGTTCAGTAGACTGGTCTTGACAACTACCGTGGGATCGGTCGCTGACCTGTTACCAACTCAACTCATACTGATCGTTCGACGATCGATACAACGAAAGATGGAGTTCGATTGTGATAGCGGCGGTAGTCACTCATCCATTAGCTGCTGGGTGAGAGCGGTATCCTCGTAGCTGGTGAATTCCGTCACTTTCCCACCTTTCATGTCCATGATGTGGACGCAAGGAACCTCGAAGGAGTCTCCGTCTACCGGCATTGTACGGTGTTTGCCTTCCATTACGATGGTGTCTCCGCCATCGATAACCCGATCGACAACGACTTCAAACTCTTCGAACTGCTCGTCGAGTGGTGCAAATACGTTCTCCACCACGTCGTCTGTCCCACTGTACGTCCCGCTGGCAAGCGGTGATCCCGCTGGTTCGGTCCACGTAATGTCGTCAGCGAATCCAGCCACGCAGGTCTCGAGGTCGCCCCGGTTGAATGCCTCGTACAGTTCTTTGACGATTTCGGCGTTGGTTTTCTCTGTTGCTGCCATCGTTTCCCCCGTGCGTGTTATTCATTCCCGAGGAGAACTAGCTATCATATACCCAATAAGAAGGTTTGAATAGAGACAGTGACTACTATGTCATACATTCGTTGCTATCAGTGGGACTCGTCTGCTGATAGCGTTCCGAGGAACCACAGGAGATGATCCGCCTGTTTGATATGCCCTAAAGCATGGTTTCTCCTTATCGTTGGCAATATTATCTTTTTAACAGTATGTGGCTCATTCTCGGACAGGGGGGACAACAATGAAGTCAATCCAGCGGACTACGCTCAGAACTCCGACGCTCGAGAACAAGCACAGAAAGAATCGACGGTCGACATCACGGTTGTTCACACTGCGTAGCGTGCGGTGTAATGACTGTTCACGACCGTGCTAACTGATTCGCTGAACGCCACAGCGTCCAGCATACGATCGAACAGATGTACTGTCACTATGGCAGAGACAAACTGCCCGGCCACGACCGCGAACTGGCCGGCGTGCGGTCACACCGAGGTCGAGTTCCAGCAACAGCAGATTCGGGCCGTCGACGAACCCGTCGCCCGACTCTACCGGTTATCGGTGCACCGCGTGTGGAGACCGGTAGCGTGAGAGGGCTAATATGGTTCTCCCACTGTGATGAGAACGTTCTCACTGCGGAGGGCAAAGCCCAAGAATCCCGCTTCTCCGAGAAAGACCACTAAGGGCTGTCCGAACAAACCGTGACCATTCCCTCTCCGCTGACAGTGACTGCGTATCCGGCGTACTCAAATTCGACGGTGGCCACCGTACTATCGTCCCGGGAAGATAATAGATCGTTCAACGCTTCCGGATCGATCGTCTCGTAGAGCGGTGGCAGATCAACAGGATCGACGCCCTCAGCTTCGGCAACGGCAGAAGCGACCGCGTAGACGGGAGTGTTTTCGGTATCAGCGTCCCAGTTTGCAGTGATAGCTGAAGTCACGGCCGTTGAAGAGTCATCTGCATTGATCAGTGTGTTCATTGTTGTCACGGCCAATTTTCCCGGTCACGCCATAAAAGGATTCCCAAATTTTGATAGATTTAACATGATCCTTTACACAGATTCGCATCCGATACCAGTGTTCTTAAGCCGATGATGGTAATGACATCATATATGTATGATCTGACTGGGTTCCAGCGCGACCTGCTGTACACTGCTGCTGGCCTGGAGGACCCACACGGATTGGCGTTGAAAGAAGAACTGGAAGAGTACTACGAGAAAGAGATCCATCACGGCCGGCTGTATCCCAATCTCGACACGCTCGTCGACAAAGGATTAGTCGAGAAAGGAAAGGCCGACCGCCGCACCAACGTTTACTCGGTGACACGGCGCGGCACCAGAGAGCTCGAGGCCCGGCGGGACTGGGAAGACCAGTACGTGGAAGACCTCTTCGCGGAGTAAACATTACCAGTAGCTGGGACTGCGGCTTTTTTCGGAGTTGGACGTAGAATTCCAGTTCAGTACGGATAAGGCAGTTACCAGAACAACTACTGGTGTCTCCGAAATTTGTTAGAGATCACTTGCTGACTATAGAGGGTGTCTTTCGCGTTCAAACACCGGTAATTCCGCGGGCTTTCAGTAGACTAGTCAACCTGTTGGATAATTCTACAGTATCGAGGAACTAGTACCGGAGACAGACGAGGAGACGTTCGACTCTCCAGCTGCCGTCCGAGTGCAGATACAGCGGCCGACAGTTGCCGCGGCCATGAAACAGGTCGTGGAAGCCAGTAAGACACTTCGGAATACAGATTTCAGTTGGACACAGCGCAGGGCTTACGAGAAGGCCTTCCAAGAACTCGAAACGATCGATGCCGATGACGACGATGAAGAAGTCCAAGCCATCAGCGACTGGATCGTCCAGCGAATCTGCGACAGAGAAATGCTCGAACGTCCCGGGCGGTACGCCGAGAAGCGGCGGAGTTCTGTTGAGAGAACGGATATTAGGTCCGAAACGACGAGCGACTCGAGATATAGACCGACGACCACGGGCGGCCGTTACAATAATCTATTAGTTTCAAAACGTGACTGATCCATACTCTCTATCCAGTAACGGAATGTTCGCTTGCGGAGGTGTCTCATTCCGTCTTGTTTAGAACTGCTATAGGCCTTATTGTGTTACCAGTGAAGCCACTGGTATAGCGCTCGATATAGAGGTCCCGGAACCACCAGACCGCTCGAACCGAGGAATGCCGCGCGAATTCGAGTGGCAAGAAGAGACGCTCGAGTCAGAGGACTTCTACCGTGGGGACATCGAAGACCTGCTCCAAGAGGGTGCGTAGAGGGAATTCAACGAGTGAGCCGAGTACACGAACCTCGATAAAGAGCACGTTCGAATTGTCAGCGACCTCGGCCTGTTCCAAGCGTTCGACTTCTACTGGGACCCAACCGAAGACCGCCTTCGCTTCGACGCCACTGATTCCGGACGACTGGCGGGAGCGAAACGCGACTGAGTCGCTCGATTCGAACACGATTTCAATGATTGACGGTGAGTTAGAGGATCTCGGCTGAGGAGTACAGGAGGTACTAGAGGACTACTTCGAACGGAACGACGAAGCGTCCGACTATGGTTGGGGTGAGGAAACGTACGGTAAACGCGAGGTGGGATTCCAGTCACTACAGCCTGTTCGACGGCGTCCGAGATACAGATTTTCTCTGGCCAGAGGTGCTGTCCGTATGTGGTACTCTACTGTGTTGATTCTCGTGACTTATCGTCTCTGATCCCTATGTAAATTTCTTGGCAGCAGAAATGGTGGGAAGTGATATGAACCGGCGGCAGTACCTGATAGGAGCGGGAACCGGTATCGGTGCACTTCCGGTCGTGGAACGGATCAGTGTGGCGACCAGTCATATCTCTATCGACATCGTCGAGATCAATACTCCGCTTCAGGGCGGAGATCTTCTCGATATGACTGCCGAACTAGAGAACAGTGGATCTACTGATAAACGAGTTGAACTGGACTTTATTGTCGGAGAGACTCCGGAAGTAGTCGGTGAGCGAACGGCCCCAGTCGAGGCAGGGACAACACGGACCGTTGATTTTCTACAGTTCCGGACATATCCAGTACGCACCGATGACACGTTCCCGGTTCGACTTGAAACCGGGGCCGATATGGCTGAGACGATGGTCACTGTCGCTGGTGTTGACCCGTGCGACGCCCAGTACGTATATCCCAATCGCGACCAGACACTGACGGTTCGGCCGGGGACGACAGTCATCTTCGAGGTTGATGCTGAACTGGTGAAACAACAGGGAACCACGCACTGGTACGTTGACGGCGACTACGTTACAACCCCGATAGGACCGTGGCCTGTAACGTATTTCTCAGCAGTCGGTCGCGAACTCTTCACGCACACGTTCGACTCGGGAGGGGCGTATCTCGTAGATACGGCCGTGACCGCTGACGATGGAAACGCTGCCTCACGTTGGGAGTTGACGGTGGCCAATGACGGCGCTGAACCGCCAACCGTTGATGCGACTCAGCCAAGTACCAGTGAACTTGCCGCCGACGAGACTACCACGATCGAACTTGCTGTTTCGAGTTCCGCCATTGAATTGGATCGTGTTGTGTGGTGGATGACGCAGTCTGACGTGATCCTTGCCGTATCCGATATCAGTGGGACCAGTGATACGGCGTCGGTCCAGATCGATGGTGGCTGCCATACCTGTCAGATCGTGGCCTGGGTGATCAACGAGAATAATATGTATACAGCGGTCAGTCCATGGCAGTTCGAAGGCTTCGACGAAGACGGCAATGAGGGAGATGGGAAGGTTTCTGTGCGGATTCAGAGTACCAATAGTCCAGTAATCGGTGGAGAGGTCTTGGAGGTGACTGCTTCGATCGAGAATACAGGTAGTTCAGAGGTGACGCGTAACGTCACTCTAGTGATCGGCGATGATCCGGCGACCGTGGACAGTCGTACGGTAACGGTTCCTGCCGGGGCAACAGAACGGTTTACCCTTACCTTCGAGACGTATCCCGTGGCCCAAGACGATTCGTTCCCTGTCCGCGTGGTGACCGAGGAGAGTGCCGATGAACGGACCGTCACTGCGCATGGGACGGAATCATAGGCTACCCTACTCGAACCTCGTTATAGGTGCTGTTGAAGTGTCCCTGATTCTTGGAGTTCGAGGTGATCGTTATCCTGGATCCGCTAGCCGCATCTGAAACTGTGTCACTGTCGACTGCAACGTGATCCGGACTTCGTCCATCCTCGGGTTGTAGATCGGCTTTGTGAAAGATCCGTAAGACGAAGTTGAATATCAAGTTTCATCAACAGTCACGGTATTTCCTCTTGCTCCACAAAATCTCACTTGATCTGTCGATACACCCGTTGAGACTATCGTTTCGGACATGGTCATTCAGAAGACGCTATGTCCTCATATTTAATATTAACTCAAACGTTAATAATATATCGAACGAAAATATTTTTATGGACTAACTAGTATTCAATATATAGGAATGTTAGAATCCCATATCGATAAACGAGGATACTCCAATGGCGTAGAGAATGAGGACAATTCCTCAGCGTTCCCACTGGAAGTGGATCAATGAACGTCTGGCAGAAGCCAGCCCGGTCAAGTCGGTTGATGTCTGCTGCGGAGTCACCGAAGGGGACTACCTTCGCAGAATCGCAGGACAAGACGAATTTCGTCGTCTTTGAACCCCGATGGCTTCCGTCAGACTGTGATGTGACTGAAATCACGGTACGTCCAGAACAACCACCGGGTCGGCCAGACGATGTCTCGGCCGATGAAATCGGCCAAACTCCCTGGAGTGACGGCAATCCGAGCGCAGTCAGAGCAGTTGTCTCAGGATCTGATCGAACTTTTCGTATTAAAGAATTCTTGTATGACTGGGCACCAATAGCAGCGAGTATGGCCCCTCTATGGGAAACTGACCATCCGACACCTTTCGAGTGTGGAGACGCCGTCGGATGGATCGGTACGGATTACAAGGACAACACTGGGGCCTGTGTCCAACGCAAGCGAACACAGATCGAGATCTCAGTCCTTAATGGGTCCTTTGACGATGAGTTGCCCCGAGTCCTGAACGAAATGGAGCCGGCGGCCCCACAGAAGGCGGCGACTATCGAACAAATTCCGTTTCACATACTCAACTACTGGTTCCGGTACGGGTGTGAGGCACCTGCTGTCCCCCATGGACTATGGGAACACAAGGTAGTGCGTCCGTTCGGAAGCAGCCACACCATCGCACCGATGGCGTTGGCTGATACCGCTGTGACACCGCTGATCCCTGACGGGGACCGTTTTGCACTTGACTCGGCTGTATTTTTCCCTGAAGACGAGGCTGTCGAGTGTATTTTCCGGGACCGAGAGAACAACAGCGATCATCTGTGGCTGAACGCAGCCCCGAAAGGGAGTGCGATGGCGCCATCGATCCCACCGGACCCAAACAAACAGTCCGCAGAAACGCGAACGACTGTTGATCTCAGAGGAACAACCGGTCATTACGCTGCGCTTACCGAAGATTTCGGTGCTAGGGAGATATTTTGGTCCGAAGATGGTATCAATTATGCCGTCTGGGCCAGTGCTTCAGCTACCATAGACGGAACCGAGTTCAGATCGATCGTGGAACACCTCGTAAAGCCCTAAATTTCCTCCTGACTCTAAGGTGAACACAATAGGGCGAAAACGAAGAGGTTTGTTAAGTCTGTGTACATTTTTGACTTCCTCTGCCAGAGGGGTACTTTTCCCCGATCATTAATTAACGCAGATGTAGTCGGTTGCGGACGTAGGCGTACGCTCCCCCATTCACGAGCGCTTCAGGTTCGTCGGCTGGCGCGGGTGTTCCCCCACCTTCAGCGGCAAAGCGACATGCTATCTGGAAATAGAGGCCGAATCCTGTGATGAGTGAATCCACCCGCCCCTCCGTGGGACGCGCGAGTTGATCGGCAACTCGGGGCTAGCACGGCGTACCAACCGCTGCGGGATGAGCACAGTGACAGTACCGAGGACAAGCACCGTAAACACTGCCGGTTTCAGGAGGACAATGGCGATACCATAGAGGCACTACCAGGAGAGAGACGATAATATCACTCACAACCCCACTAAGCGCTGTGTTATAACCAGTATTTCATGTTCCTTGAGAATGCCGATGATGAATATCTTCTCTCTATTGAGCATGTTGTTCTTGATAGCGGTTAGGGGGGTTCTCCGCCACACTGTTACCTGCTTGCCCTGCACCGAGTGATCGCCACTGTTACAGATTGAGTTGATATCGTGCCACCTTCACACTATTTAGACCGGCTGAACGTTCTATCTGGTTCCACGGTCACCGTCTGAAACTGAGTTGACCGGAACAAAGACAACGCAGGTGCGTGTCGTGGTAGGTATGGCACAAACCGTCACTGAACTTCGAAACGAAATCAGGGTGGCTGTAGGGCGATTTGAGCGAGAGGAATCGGCACCGTTCACGAAAGAGGACCTAGCTGCAATTTGTGATGCGGTGGGATATGAGATTGATACGAGCGGGCGCTTGCCTCCCAAAGCAGAAATGAGAGCAGGAATTTTGTGGAAGGTCGGTGTTTTAGAAGATGATAACCCGGAGGAGGTGTCGTCGTCGTTCCGTAAAGATGAGCTGGAAGCGATCGAAACAGCTGTGCAGTAGGCTTGGAGATCGTAGCAACAGGAAGAATTGAGTGTTGCGCTGTGATCCAGTAGACCATTCGGCGCATCGTACTTCGAGGCATCACCTGTGCTCTCGAGAGTATTCGCTTCGGTACGGCGAGGTGATGTGCACTAAATGCAATTGCCGCGTAGGCACTACTGAAGAGACAGGAGAGACGATACTTGAAGCACTCTTGATGCTAATTAACGCTCTCGCTGGTTATACTGATAGTGACGAGGACCCGCTAGCTACCGCGCTTAACGTCTTCGTACCTGACCAGAAGCCGAAAAGTTAGCTGCTGATCTTCGGGACGAGGAGTGCGGATCTCAAGAAGTACCTGACAAATATATCGTGTGTCAAAGGGAGGCTTCGCTATGGCTAGCTAAATCTCGTAAGAAGAAGGGTTTCTCTGAACCGAATCAAGTCGAAAGCCGCCGTGAGTGTCTCCGAGAATCGTTCCAAGGAACGTAGCCAAATCAGCGGTGGCCTTTAGAGAGACGACAGTCAGATTGGAGGTGCATCTGCGGACTAACGCCGTATCGGGACGCTCGCTCCCGTCCGCTCTCGGCTCACGAAGATTGCACAATATTCGCACAATCCTTATGCCGATACGATCCCTCTCTCGAGGTAGTAACATGGCCAACTCGATGGCGGAACAACTACAGCAGGAGATGGAGTGTGAAGGGCTGTTGGAGTGTATCCACGGGCTCAAGCAACTCGACAAGGAGTGCTTTCGCGTGCTTGTCGAGAGCGAGAAAGCGCTGACGATCGACGAGGTCGCCGACCAGGTCGACCGAGAGCGCTCGACCGCGTACCGCTCGATCCAGCGGCTGCTCCAGAGCGGGTTTATCCAGAAAGAGCAGATCAACTACGACCAGGGCGGCTACTACCACGTCTACTATCCGACGGACCCCACTCAGATCGCGAACGATATGCAGCGGATGTTAAACGACTGGTACGCGAAGATGGGGCAACTCATCCAGGAGTTCGAGGACAAGTACGAACACGCCGAGGCCGACACCGAAATTCCCGCCCAGAGCTAGCCGTCCAGCGCCCGCTCCTCACGCTCTTCGAATCGTTCTCGCGCTCTCGATACCGATCTTCTCGCCTACGTTCGCCGAATCCGAAATGCTCCGCTCGTAGCTGTGAGCGAGAAACGGGAGTCACGGTCTCTGTTCGAGCGTATGCGAGAGACCGCCGATTCGGTTGTGACCGACCGACGTCAGGGCGGAATGCCGTAGGTGTCGTCGTCGAGATCGATCATGTAGACGTTGTTCATCCGATCGATATCGTCGATGCGAGCGACGTCGTCGGCGTCGAGCTCCCACTCGAAGAGGTCGAGGTTCTGTCGGAGATGCTCCGCCGACGTCGACTTCGGCACCACGACCACGTCCTTTTGGAGTGCCCACTTCAGGGCGATCTGTGCGGGCGTCTTCTCGTAGCTATCGGCGATATCGTTCAGTACCGGATCGTCGAACAGTTCGGTTCTGGCCAGCGGCGCGGCCGCCTCGACGACGATGTCGTTCTCCTGGCAATATTCGAGTAACTCCTCTCGGTAGTACCATGGGTGGAGTTCGATCTGATTGACGGCGATCGGCACGTCCGCGACCTGCTGGGCGAACATGAGCTGATACCGGCTGAAGTTGCTCACGCCGACGTTTCGAATCAGCCCCTCCTCGTGGGCGCGCTCGAGCGCGTTGAACGTCTCCCGCAGCGAGATTGCCGGGTTCGGCCAGTGGATGAGATACAGGTCCAGATAGGACGTGCCGAGTTTCTCGAGGGAGGCCTCCAGGGACTCGAAGACGTCGTCGTAATGCAGGTTCGACGGAAGTACCTTCGAAGTGAGGAACACGTCCTCGCGGTCGTGCTCGGCGAGCACCTCGCCGATTTCGGCCTCGTTTTTGTATCCTTCCGCCGTGTCGACGTGCGTGTAGCCGATCTCGAGTGCGGTGTCGACCGACTCTTTGACGGCGTCGCCGCCGACGTCCCACGTGCCGGCGCCGACGATCGGAATTTCGTCGCCGCTCGGAAGCGATTGAGTTGGTACTGAATCCATAGAAGTCACGACTGGCCGTTGCCTATCGAGACACAAAATAGCTACGAACCAGGGGAATGTCGCGGGTTCGACGGCTGTACGGCTAAAACGGGGAGCGGAATGGCGCGTGCTCCCGTGCGTTCTCTCGAGGGGTCCGCGAGTGCGAGGCGTCGAAGAGGCGTGCGGCGCCTCGGCGGGCTCCGTCGCTCCGTCACCCGGCATCAGGATGAATTCCTCGTCTGCGACGGCCACCCCGAGACGTCACTCGGGGGTTGACCTCGAGGGAGTCTCCAACAAGGATTTTACGCGAGGTGCGGATTACTATCCTATGACACGGGAACGGTCCGGGAGAGACCGAGCAAGGCTGTTGGCGACGCTGCGACTGCAGTACCCGGACGCGCTCGCTGAAAGCGGCTTTCGGTTGCTCCACCCGGAGACGGGCGATCCGTACACGGACGACCGCCGGCATCTCGTCGCTACCTGCCGTTCGATCGCGAATTTCTCGGCTGGGGCCGTGGTGGGCGGTCCCGAGTGGTGTGTCGATGCAGTCGAACACGGACTCGAGTTCTTGCGGGAGGCACACCGCGGTGCCGACGGCGGCTACCGACTCGTCGTCGACGACGGTGGCGAACCGGTCGATCGAACGCGGTCGGCGTACGGACACGCATTCGTGCTGCTCGCGTACGCCCGCGCGGCGGCTGCCGGTCTCGACGGCGCCGACGAAGACCTCCGAGCGACGCACGACTTGCTCGAGGAGCGCTTCCGCGACGATGCTGGGTTACTCCGCAGTGACTGTAATCCCGACTGGACAGAACGGGAAGCGTACCGGGGCCAAAATGCCAACATGCACGCGTGCGAGGCGTACATCGCGGCCTACGAAGCGACGGGCGAGAGCCGGTACTACGATCGCGCGAACCACATCGCCGAGAAAATTACTGGCGACCTCGCGACGTTGACGGACGGACTCCTGTGGGAACACTACACCGACGAGTGGACGCACGATTTCGCCTACAACGAGGACGAGCCGCGCCACCAGTTTCGGCCGCCGGGCTACCAGCCCGGACACCACCTCGAGTGGGCGAAATTTCTCGGGCTGCTCGAGCGCTACGGGAAAGAAGACGAGAGTATAGCCGTGACGGAGGGGCAGTACGATCGCGCGAGGGAGTTGTTCGATGCCGCCGTCGATCTCGGCTGGGCCGGCGACGGGTTCGTCTACACCGTCGACCGTGACGGCGAACCGATCGTCGCCGACCGCTACGGCTGGGCTCTCGCGGAGGCACTTGGTGCCGCAGCGACGCTCGCCGAACGCGCGGATTTCCACGGTGACGACGAAGAGCGGGACCGATTCCGCGACTGGGAACGACGGCTCGCTGACTGCGCCTCCGCGTATCGCGGTCCCGCCGGACTCTGGTACGAGAAGCGGCTGTCGCCGGAAGACGGCGGCGACCCGGTCGGACCGAAACCACCGGGCGTCGAACCCGACTATCATCCCGCGAGTGCGTACTACGAGCGGTGGCGGTCCGCGCGGAAAATAAGCGACCGTCCGTAATGCCACGTCGACCGAGGTCGATCTGAGACCGCTAGTGATCAACCGAGACGAACGAGAGCATCGAACCGTAGGTCATTGTCGTCCGCTATTCAGGCGGTCGAAGCAGGATTACCGGCGGCTCACACCGATACAGTGTGGAATCCCTCTCCTTACGGTAGTTCCGAATGACAAAATTTACGTATTGGATTTCAACGGAATAACAGCGGCACCTATCTGCTGGTCCTACGTATCTGTTAGCCGAAGAGGCACAGATACGGATCGATGGCTGGCGTCCTCGATATTGTTAGCGTTAGTCGTAACAGCCATGTTGTTCGTAGGAACAGTGGATCGACACTAGAAAGCCGAGTCTTGACGGACAAGGAATATCGGGAATTCAGGCCTCACCCATGCAGCGACGAACTCTTAAGTATTTCTCCAGAGGCTCGAACCGCTTGTTGATTAATCTGACCTACAACTTATTCGATCCTAGTAGCAAAGGATGGATTTCAGTTTGGAAAGAATCTCGCTATTGTAATCAACATTAGCTTCCTCTTTTCTTCGACATTCGAGGCAGAGGTCGTGCTTCGCAGTAGTATAATTAGACAGGTTTTCAATTCATCCATACATTAGTATTCTCATAGACGGACTGTTCCCTCAAGTCCGATCCATCGAGGTTAGATCGGAAATCTGAACCAAGCGTGTTTGTGGTAGCCAACGACATGCAATTGTGTTTCTCCGGGAGACACCTACTCGAGTCGCGCGCCGTCAGGACGCACTCTTGGCGATCCACCGCGAGTACGTCTATGAGACTGATAACGATGGGAAGTCCAGTCCGAGCAACAGGACGCTGGCAACGGCCAGGCAGCAACGAACAGTACAGTCGATGTCGACATTGTCCTCGAGGACGAGTAACTGCTCGAGAAGGCAATGAACACGTCGAACGGGACAAAATTCGAGCGCCTCTGTAGCAGGAATATGGTCGGGTACAATAGCCAGTCGGAGGCTGACATGGCATTGTGCAATCTGCTGGCGTTCTGGACCGGCGGCGACCACACTCGAGTGGATACCTTCCGCCAGTCAGGGCTTCTCCGCGAAAAATGGGACGAAGTCCACTACGCCAATGGATCGACGTACGGCGAGAAAACCATCGGACGAGCGATTACGAACACCTCCGAGTTTTACGATCCGGACGCTCGAGACGACTCGAGTGAAGCGAGTTCCAGACAGAGCGAGTCGTCGACCGCTAGCAGTTGTGACAAATCAGCGCAGAATCATGCGTATCTGGTCGAGAAGAATCGACTGTTGACCGACCGCGTCGACGAACTCGAGGCAACACTCGAGGAGAAGGACGAACGTAGTGCGGACCTCGAGGCGACTACTGAAGCGCTTCGAGAGCAACTCAGTAACTGTCAGGAGGCACTCGAGCGTTGTGATCAGTCTTCGAACCCCGAGGTGGATGAGGCGGGTGCTGCTGACGGTGACTCGATCTGGGGTCGTGCAAGGCAGTTCTCGGAAATGACAACTGTGGCCAATCCCGAAGCACTCTGATAGGTTCATCGAATACCTGAAGGTCGGTGAGTGCAGCCCCGTTCCGATTGGGGAATAATCTGAAATATGCGTATATACTGATAAATATAGGTATTACACAAGTTGATGGCGATTGCAGTCGGGTCAGTGAGTGTGGTTCGACAGAAACTCCTGACAGCGGTCATGGTCGTAGCGCTCGTTGCAACAGGGATGACGGCCTCGGCGGGGGCGGTCACGTCGCCGTCGGTCGAAACAACGACCTCAATCAGCGAGTCGACGACGGTGGCAGTGACGAACGTCGTCGATGGCGACACAATCGACATCGAATACCAGAACGGATCGACCGATACCGTTCGACTACTGGGTGTCGACACACCGGAAACGTACGGATCGGTCTCGCCTGGCGAATTCGAGGGCGTGCCGGACACACAGGCGGGCCGTGAGTGCCTGCAAGCCGCGGGTGAGGACGCGAGTGCGTACGCGACTAACCAACTCGCTGGCCAAACGGTCACGCTACAGTTCGACAGCCAGGCGGACCGACGCGGTGACTACGGCCGTCTGCTCGCGTACGTACAGGTCGACGGTTCGAACTTCAACTACGATCTCGTGGAGCGGGGCCACGCCCGAGTCTACGATAGTACGTTCTCTCAGAGCGATTCGTTCTACAGCGCCGAATCGGAGGCCCAGTCCGCCGAGCGAAACGCCTGGTCGTGTCGGTCGCCGAACAACGACGGCTCTGGCGAGGACGAGTCGTCAGGTGGGGATGCAAGTGCGCTCACTATCGATTGGGTCAACGCGGAAGCGAGTTCTCTCAACGACGAGCGTGTGAAGATCACCAACACCGGCAGTAGTTCGGTCGACCTCGACGGGTTCACGCTCGCCGACGAGGCGGGTTATAGCCACACGTTTGCGGAGTTCACTCTCGGCGCCGGTGACTCGGTGTACGTCCACACTGGTAGTGGAACGAACGACGACGACGACCGCTACATGGGCTACGAGACCGAAATCTGGAACGACGACGGTGACACGGCAACGGTGCAGACGGCAGCCGGGACGACCGTCGACCAACTCGCATACTAAAGCGAGCGTGGCAGCTCATTTTTTAGCTGTCTCGCCGACGGGTCAGCTGGTGGCGACCGCACCGATAACGAGCGGTGAAAGCCCTCGACGCGCTCGCGGTTCCTGTCTCCGAAAACCCTCGATTTTATCGCCCCAATAGCGGTGAAGGGGCTGTTCAGTTGTCCGCTTCGGAATTATCGCTGGCAACAAGAGACATCTACACGACTGCATTCGACGAAGGCGTTCAGACGACTACAACTACCTGTTCAGACTGTGGCGGCAGCGTTCGAACGACTGGCCGCGAGACAGTTTGTGAGGAGTGTGGACTCATCCTCGAGGACACCAACCTAAATCGAGGACCAGACTGGGACCGACATGACGAGCAGGGATCCAAGAAACGGACCGGCGCCCCGCTGACACCAACACGCCACGACCGAGGCCTCTCCACCGAGATCGGGTACAAGCAAGACGGACATGGAAACGCCCTCTCGAGTACGAAGCGTCGACAACTGAACCGGCTACGTCGCGAACAGTCTCGTGCCCAGTGGCAGTCGAAAGCTGAACGGAACCTCGCCTATGGACTCGGTGAAATCCGGCGAATCGTCGCCAGTCTCGGTCTCGCACAGAGTATCCAGGATCAGGCGTGTTCGCTGTTCCGAACGGCACAGTCCGAACAGCTCTGTCGCGGACGGTCGCTCGAGGCGGTGGCTGCAGCCAGTGTCTACGCAACCACTCGGTGTCACGGACTCAAACGATCACGGGCCGAAGTCGCAGCCTGTGCGCGCTGTGATCAGCAGCGACTCACCAACGCCTACACCGCGATGAACGTCGAACTCGAGTTACCGACACAGCCGATTACAGCAACCGATCGGATTCCGAGGCTTGCGACAGAACTCGAGGTTCCGACCACGTGCGTCGACGAGCACTCGAGCTCGCACAGACGGCACGCGAACGCGGACTGACGATCGGTCGCCGGCCGAGTGGCGTCGCAGCGGGCTGTCTCTATCTCGCTGCCCAGCGAGTCGGATTCTGTCTCTCTCAACAGCGGATCGCCGATCTCGCAGGCACATCACCGAACACGCTTCGCAGTCGGCGAGACGAATTACTCGAGATTGAAGCCGAAGCCTGACCGTCACAACCCGGACGAGACACCTGTAACGGAGCCGTTCGAGCGCACCCTCGAGCGTGTTTTTCTTCCCCCAAAGGGGTGAGGGGTGTTCCAGAACGGAGCGTCCGTCGTCACGAACGATGACTACGAGCGACTGTTTGCAGGTGTCCTTCGATGATTCGGACACCAGACGTGACGAAATGCACAGTACAATAGAAGCCTGGGTTGACGACCTCGTCGACGAGGTTGATGACGCCGTCTCGAGTGAGCAGTTCCAGAAGTGGCTCGATGTCCAGAGCCGCTTTCACGATTACTCCTACCGAAATACGCTGCTGATCACTCGGCAGTATCCAAACGCAACTCATGTCGCTGGCTATCGGACGTGGCAAAACGAATTCAACCGTTATGTGAACGAAGGCGAGAGTGCAATCTGGATCTGGGCACCGATCATCGCGAAGCAGTGTCCCGAGTGTGAGAACTCGCCATCGTACCACGATCAAAGCGACTGCGAATACGACGAGACATCGCCTGAAGAGTGGTCGGAAGGTCTCGTCGGCTTTCGGCCAACGCCTGTCTTCGATTTTTCCCAAACCAAAGGGGAGCCACTGCCCGAACTCGAAACTGAGGCGACCGGAGAGGCCGACGAACTGGTGCCAGCGCTCCTCGAGGGGGCGTCGATGCTTGAAGTGGAAGTCGAGGTCGTTTCTCCAGCGGAGTGGCCTCACGGTGATGCTAGCGGCGTGTGTCAGTACCGCTCTCCGGCGCAGCAACCACTGATCGAGGTCCGCGATCGTGAGAACAGCGCCGACCTTGCCGTAACGACCGTCCACGAGTACGCCCACGCACTCTTACACGGTGCTGTCGACGACGAGACCGAACGCTCGAAACGCGAACTCGAGGCCGAAGTCGTCGGCTACATCGTCGGTCGGTATTTCGGGCTCGATACGAGCGGTTCAGCGTTCTACCTTGCTGCGTGGCAGGGCGAAGAGTCGGCGGCTATCCTCGACCGACTCGAGCGGATCAGTTCGACCGCTGCGAAGATCATCGATGTCGTCGACGAGGTGATCACAGATGAGTGATCGGCCCCTCCTCGTCGAAATCGTCGACGCGCTCGAAACGGAGGGCCTCGGTCGTGACGAGTACCAACTGCACCGGGTGATCGACGTCGACGCGCTCGAGGAACTCGTGGACTCAGCGAACGATGACCTCGAGGTGAGATTCTCGGTCGGTGAGTGTCGCGTCCTCGTCACGCAGTCCGATGTACGGTTCCTCACAAAGTCGTAGATTGGCTCTATTGGAATCCCTAACCTGTGGTAGTTTCTATACCACCAATCGCTCAGTACAGCACACGTATTGATCACACATGTCGGTCGGATGTTTTTAAGTAGGTTCTTATTCACGATGTGAACGTGGTGACTGAAGCAACTGCCTATACGACCCTCGCAACTACTGCGAGTATATTTCTTGGTCTCCTCACCGCACTAATTATCAATCAATTGGTTGATGACCGTGCGGAGAAGTCTAGAATACACGAACGGCTACAGGGCCTAACTTCCGAGTTAGACAATCTGCAGAAACAACGAGACGACTTGGAGCAATACCTGATTGATACGGGAGAGGAATTCGGCGAAGACTTGCATAAGCGAGCTATCAACGCCGAAATAGATGCATTCTTCCAAGAATCGCTTGCAATCGATCGTAGAATTCCTATCTCGGAGTTTGATTGGGTTCGTCTCCAAGAAGAATACGAGGCATATACAAATGAGGAACTCTCTCACTGGGAGATATTTGAACTCGCTGATCGGGCTGACGAAGCACGGTAGATCGTTGAAAAAAGAAATCTTAGGTATGCGGATACATTTCGCAAACGCGTCAGTGTCGGGCTCACTATCTTGAAAAGGCGGATTCGGCAAACAACGCTGATGGATATAATTCTTGGACCCGAAGCGACTGACGATCAAGCACCAGATCTTTCTACCGCATTTCGCGAAGTGATGAGAGAATCCACTCAGTAATCTGTTATATCTGACAGAGATGCAGAATGGCACCGGATAAATTCAAAGATAGAATCCTTAAACGCAGAGATTGACGATCGATGGCAGGATTATCGAGCAATCAATACGGAGGATCGTTTGAAAACACTGGCTGTTATCGCTCGTTCCACCTTCCTCTCGGTAATATTGCCACTCGTCGGCTTGGTTCTAAATGTGACTGGCTGGACCTTATCGGTGTCACGATCGCTGAACCATCTCGACCTATTATTGATCGGTCTGTGTTGGGTATCTGGGATAGTCATTGTTTTCAAACATATCTACCAAACCATCCAGAAAGAACTGGATGATGAAGAGCCCGATATCGATAGGCCCGATATAACGGTGAATAAACATCCACTCTCGGAGGAACGCGCGAAACAGCGGTTACGCGAACGCGAGGGTATGGATAGCGATTCCGAGACAGTTCGGTATGTGAACGAGTCTATAAACCCTGATGCAGCGGATTCGATAAGCAATGGTGGTCAGTAGCTTTCAGAGTGGCTGATTCGTGCGGAGATAGTGACGACTCGGCGCCGTGTATGATCTGTTCGCACCTGTAGTTGCTGAATCGAACGATTCGATATCAAGAATGACTCTGGATAAATAAACCGTGATACTATCTACTGATAAACTGCTGGTTCGCTTGCGATGGTTTGTCGCCCTCAGGAGGGGCGCGGGGGCTCAACTGAAGCCCGCCACAGCAACCCATGCGAACAACTGATGTAGCAACAGCGTCGTCAGACGCGGAGACGACTCAGTTCCTGAAGCGAGGTATCGTCAGATGACTAACTGTAACGCGTGTCGGATGCCGAGTTGTTCGGCACCCACTCGCGATCAGACAGGATACGCTGGCCGCTTCTGCTCGGACCGCTGTGAGATCCGGTACGAGCACCTGCAGGCGGACGCTCGAGACACGGCTCAGGAGGACGCGTACTGATGCTCGAGCAGATCGATCACCGTGGCAAGCGGTTCACGATCGAGGATGACGACATCGTTGTCGACGGTAGGAGAAGCGACCGCTGTCGTCGAGCAGTCGCCCTCGAACGGCAGGCCCAGCAAGAGTGCCCCGAACTCGAGCGTGCGAAAGCAGTCGCTGGTCCAGCTGGTGCGAATCCCGACGTCGAGGTACTGGACCGATAACGCCAGACGAGCCCGGTCCACAGGACGTCCCTGAGCTCGACTGAGATCTCGGTTCGACAATCCGGTTCCGACTCGGAGTACGGTAATCAGGGGTATCACCCAGAACGCGGCGCCGTGGATAACGAGCAGATTCCCGTCGACGAACTGTATGAGACACTCCTTGAGACGGCTCTATTGAAATTCTATTTTCCAAATGTATTTCAGCGTGAAGCACACGCTCACTACACGTGCGAACTGAACGTCGGTATCTCTGGTAGGTACTGATAATGTTCGCTGGCTCGTGCTGAATACATCGCGCGTCTCTTGCAGAAACAGGAGATTTCGATCGAGGCTATTGAATTGCCGATACAGGAAGGAACTCGGTATTCGCTTGCGGACTTCAGTAATCAAACCAGTCGGTGATTCCCTACACGAGTGGGCTCGCATCGTCACCGAACCCGCTCCCATATGTCTCAACGACTTCCGTAACGGTGACCTCATACGCATCGTACCACTCCGTCCACCGCTGTTTCGCGCGTTTGTGGTCCGCATCCGCTCCAAACGACTCGAGTGCGTCCAACGACTCCCAGTAGTAGACGACAAGGACCTCCTCACTATTCGGTGCATGCCACGTCTGCTTGCCCAGATATCCCTCCGTGTCCTCAGCTGCTGCTTGTATCGCGTCATTCAACTCGTGAAACTCCGCATCGTACTCACCCGGAGCGAGGCGGAACGTCACCAAATACATCAGGACGATTCACTCGTCCACGCGAACAAAACGCTTCCCCTCAGAGCAGACAATGGTTAGCAACCAACGACTCGCTGACCACGTCTAAGTCGGGTCTGGGTTCCTGGCCATCCTCGCCGGGAACTTCACGCTTATCCTTCGTAACTGAAAACATTCCTATGAACGTCCCTCTAAATCGGGTCCGAGCGGTCCCGTGGTGAGTATCTGATGACACGACACGATAGCCAGTCCGACAGGAATCGATTCGCGACCATCGCAGTCGGCGCAGCTGACACCGAGACGCATCCTCACAGAGATGGAACGAACGACGTCGTCCCGCCGATCCACCTTTCGACTACGTTCGAGTGGGCCAACGGGGAAGATGCCAATGAACACGACTATTCACGCGAGAGCAATCCGACGCGGGCAGCCCTCGAAGAGCAGTTAGCCCGCCTCGAAGGCGGCGAGCATGGATTGGTGTTCGCCTCCGGAATGGCCGCCACATCGACGACGATGCTGTCGCTGGTTCCTCCGGGAGGCCACGTCGTCTCCTCGGACACCATCTATAGTGGAACCGAAAAACTGCTCACGGAACACATGGCCGGACATCTCGGCGTTGACATCGACTTTGTTGACGCCCGTAATCTCGACAACGTCGCCGATGCAGTCAACGCAGACACTGACTTGATCTGGGCAGAAACACCGTCGAACCCCTTGATTAGGTTATGCGATATCCAAACGATAGCCGACATCGCCGATGACCACGATGCCCTGTTCAGCGTAGACAGTACCTTTGCGAGTCCGTACTACCAATCCCCACTCGAACTGGGTGCTGACGTCGTCGTTCACAGCACCACCAAGTATCTCAACGGGCACTCCGACTCGATCGGCGGTGCCGTTATCACCGACGACAGTGGGGTTTTCGAGCAATTAGCGTTCGCGCAGCGGGTCGGGCTTGGGAATATGCTTTCGCCGTTCGACTGCTACCTCGTTACGCGAGGCATCAAGACGCTGCCCGCGCGGATGGAACATCACGAGCAGAACGCGATGGCAGTTGCCCGGTTCCTCGAAAGCCACGATCGGGTCGCTCGTGTCTACTATCCGGGTCTCGAGAGCCACCCGCAACACGATCTTGCGCGTGAGCAGATGTCGGGGTACAGCGGGATGCTGTCATTCGAGTTCGACGGTACACTCATCGAACTCGAGGCGTTCATCGAGGGGCTTGAGGTATTCACCCCGGGAGCGAGTCTCGGCGGGGTGGAGAGCCTTGTTGAGGTACCGTCACTAATGATCCCAGACGAGTTCAGTCGTAGTGAGGAGTCAGCGGAGATTCCCGAGACGCTGGTCCGGGTATCCGTTGGCCTCGAAGACGCCGATGACCTCTGCGAGGATCTCCGGACGGCGCTACCGTAGGCGCACGTTCCCCCTCCTCCCGACCGTCCCGATCTGCAAGCGGGTCGATTGTCCACCAGATGTGGCAGCCGCAAGTAGGAATGCGAACTGTTTCTAAACGAGAGAGTGAGGATTATTCGAGCGGTTCGATGACGTCCCCGGGGCGAATCATCCCGTCTTCGAGAATGTCCGCTCGGAGCCCACCTCGATGAGTGAGTGCCTGCAATACGCCGTCCTGAGTGATGCGTTGCAGATGATTACACGGTTCACATAGTCGATCCCCTCGACAGATGGCGTCACCGACTCGGAATCGTTGTCCAACGAGATGATTGAGTGCGACATCGCGGGTTTCGATGTTTCGTCGGTGTTCTCCCGGTGCGAGTTCGATGCCCGCTTCACGTTCGATTGCTGTGACAGCCTCTTGCTCGATCAACGTGAGGTCGTACCCATCGTGGCGTTCCTCATCTGGCTCCCACTCGACGAAGGTTCCCGTCTCAATTTCGCTAAAGTAGCGATCACCGCGGAGTCCCTGTTCGGCAACTGCTTCAACGTCGGTCTGTTCTTCCATCTCCGCTTCGGCTTCAGGTGCGATAAAAACCCGTTCGACAGTGCCGCTCTCGGTCATGTGTGCTATGCGCGTTTAGCACAGTATAAACACTCTGGTGCGGGTATTGTTGACAAGTAACTTCAGCGTGCGATTCTTAGCAGCCAGCAGATAGATCGACGGCTCTGCTGGTAACGCTCTCACCTGTACTGAACGCGGAGGTTCTGAATCTATCACTATATGATAGTTTCAACAGAGCCATTAAGACTGAACAGGCGCTGAGAGAGATCAATGAATAACTTACCGAGCGATGCTGAGCAACGCAATAGTGGGGACTAAGTCACCGTACCCAGGTAGCCACTAGCCGTGGGTAGATCTCGGTCTCTCCCCCGAATTTGTGTTCTCTTCTGCAGTTCTGCCGGAGGGTGCTTGCCTTAACCAACGATCCTGGGAGCGATCTCAAATTGTTGGTTAACACTCCGGAAGCTTAGGATCTGCTTCACCACCCCACCTGCTACCGACGATGAATCTGTCGGCGCCATGAGGCGCGAGGCGCACTCTCGCGTGCCCGGCGCGATTCACCATGTCTGATCCCCTCGACGATACGAGTGCCGACTACAAACAGTTCGAACAAACACTTCTTGCTCAGGACCGTGACGCCGCTGCCGTCGCGACGGGAGACATCGACGACGCGATGGCTCGCAACCGGGTCAGTGAGCTCGTCGACGCAGAGGTCGTCACGCCCGTTCCCGAGGACCAAGTCCTCGTCCACGAACCGAGTAGTATTGCCTTCGACTCAACTACGCAGTTGGCCGTCTTCCACTGGGGTTGGACGGCCGCCCGCGACGCCGACGAAGAGAACGAGTGAGACAGCAGACGCTCGTTAGCTGTGCCTTCTACGACATCTCGCTCGGCACCGAAGGACCTTCGGTCCTGTCCGGCTCACATGGCTCCGAGTGGAACTCGGCCACCTCGAAGGTCCGCTCCAACTCTGCGCCCGCTGTAGTCCCTGTGGGCCAGCCACATAACTGGACGCGCCCTCGAGGAGCACCTTGTCGCGACGCTGGTGGAGTAACCCAAACACTCTTTACTGTTTCGCTGTAAACTGTAATTAAGAGACGAACCGTGTCACGCACTTCGAACCGGGCTG
The DNA here is from genome assembly GCF_003977755.1 of Haloterrigena salifodinae. Lineage (NCBI taxonomy): Archaea > Methanobacteriati > Methanobacteriota > Halobacteria > Halobacteriales > Natrialbaceae > Haloterrigena > Haloterrigena salifodinae. The sequence continues at coordinate 196,790 of NZ_RQWN01000004.1, read as the reverse complement.
ACGGCGACATCGTCCGCGACTTCCTCTCGGTTGCGGGTCTGCTGGAAGAGCCACAGCTGGCCCAACTGTACGCGTACCTCGCTCACGAGGACGAGGCAACCGTTCAGGACGTGATGGACGAACTCGAGCTCGCCCAAGGAACGGCCTACAGCTACGTCAATCGGCTCGTCGACGCCGGCGTCGTCGAGATCACCCACGACGAGCAACCCCGACGGTACGCCGCCCGCGAGATCGACCTGACCGTGACGACGGCCGCGGGCGACCGGGAGTACACGATTACACCGGCGCTGATCGACGCGGTCGGGCGCCGCGAGACTAACGGCGACATCGACACCTACATCGACCACCACGGCGTTGCCGGCCTCGCAACGGCGCTCACCTACGCCGTCGCCCGCGAACGGGGCGAGGTGACCCACCGGCTGATGGCTGATGATCTCAATATTTCGCCGCTGGCCGCCGAGATCGTCCTGCAGGCGCTCCGCCCCGTTGTCCACGAGCACTACGAGCTTGAGGCGTCGGGCGCGTCGCTCGACGAGATGGACATCAACAACGGCGACGCAGCTGACGACGCGTGAGCACGCTCCACATCGCCGACACCGGTCTGTTCGTCGCGATGGGACAGCCGTTGAACAACCGGTACAAGGCTATCCGCCGATTCGCCCGCCGGAACGACATCACCTTCATCCTGCCGGAGCGGGTATACGAGGAGTTGACCGTCGACGGTCCCGACGACGAGGTGCCACCTGTCGACGCAGCGATCGACGAAGGGTGGACGACAGTCGCGGCGCCGCTCGCGAGGAGCACGTTCCGTCGGTTCATGTCAACAAAACAGGATAATTTCGTGATAAGACTACTGATTTCTGTCGGCGCCAATCTCGAGTGCCGCGTCGACGTCACAGGATAATATCGTGGTCACAGAGACGGTCGCTGTAAGTTGCTAGGATCATTTGATGCGTTCTGGACCGTCGATCTCGGAGTGGGTTGAGAAATTAGATTGAATGATCTGATCGTCGACCCCCCGGAAGACCTGCTATTGGGGGTTGATGAAAATCGATTTGTGTAACGTGCCAGTAGTAGTGGTCCGAGCCGGAATTCCGTCATGGTTTCAGACGAACCCTTGTGAGGTCGAAGTACGTCGAAATCGGCCAGATACAGGATGACCGCCGGGTTTCAGACGAACCCTTGTGAGGTCGAAGCCGATGTCACATCCACCGACGAGCCGAGGGGTGGTCCGAGCGAGGAAGAGGAGGTCTTCCTACCGGAGAAGATCGACTCGATCGCGGACCCGAGTGGTTCGCTTCGGACGAAGACTCGAGACACTGTCGAACGGAGGCTCCACTCACTGCCGATCACCACGACCGCGGACTGTCGACCGAGATCGGCAGATACAGAGATGGACACGGAAACACACTCTCGGAACAAAAACGCCGGCAGCTCAACCGACTTCGTCGCGAACACCGACGCAGCCAGTGGCGGTCGAAGCGTGAACGGAATCTTGCAACGGGTCTCGGGGAAGTCCGACGTCTCGTAAGCGCGCTCGTATTATCTGACTCACTACGAGAACAGGCGTGTACACTCTTTCGACGCGTTCAGAGCGACAACCTCTGTAACGGGATTCGGCTCTATGTGTGAAAGTGGTGATCGTTCAGTACAGAGTCTGCAGGTATCACTCGTCGTCGGAATAGGGTACCATTTAAAACCCGGAGACACTGACCGGGCTAACTCACAAGCACGTCGTGCTTAGTAGTGAGTATGGTAAACCAACCACTACCCTTCTTTCGATCGCTGATCGCGTTCTCCCTGGAACAGGAGTGGGGACAAATACTGTCGAAATGGCTTGTTTTTCAGTGCGCTTCCATTGCTGGTGCTACGGAATCTGAGGTGTGGCCATGATCGGCGAGGGGATTGGGATCGGAATCGTCGGCCTCGGCGGTATGGGCAATCTCCATGCTCGAAGCGTACAGGAACTCGGCGCTACTATCGTCGCTGGCGCAGACCTTGTCTCGGAACAACGCGAACAATTCGCTGACGAGTTCGGTGCACGGACGTATGAGACTCATGAGGAACTCGTCGTGGACGAGGCGGTTGATGCCGTCATTGTGGCGACGCCCAACCGGTTTCACGAACCGATCGCCGTCGCAGCCCTTGATGCAGGGTGTGACGTTCTCATTGAGAAACCACTTGCACACACGCTGGAAAGTGCGGAGAGGATTGCTGAGACAGCAGCCCGGGCAAACAGCGTCTGTATGGTCGGCTTTCATAATCGCCATGCCGCGTCGATGGCCATGTTCGACGAACAGCACGCGCGCGGCCGCTTTGGTGATCTCACCCACGTTGAAGCCAACTACGTGCGCCGGCGCGGTGTCCCCGGGCCAGGGTCATGGTTCACCAGTCCCGAACTCGCCGGCGGCGGGGCCCTGCTCGATATCGGGGTCCACGCGCTCGATCTTGCGCTCTACGCGCTTGACTTCCCTGAGATCGTCGAAGTGAGCGGCGTCACCCGGACGACGTTCGGTACCGACGCGGAGTACGCCGACCCTGAGGGCTTCGGTGACAACTGGGACGCCGAGGCCGAGACCTACGAGGTCGACGACTCCGTCAGCGCCTTTATTCGCTGTGCCGACGGGCAGACCATCTCGCTCGAGGCCGCCTGGGCAACCAACCGCGAGGAGAATATGGACTTCCGCGTCCGCGGCACGCAGTCAGGGGCCCAGTTCACCATCGGCGATACGGATCTGCAGATTCTCGAAGCTGGAACGGCCGGTTGTGATCATTACGCTGATGTCAATCTAAGCGGAGACTCTACTATGACTGGCTATAGCGAGCAAGATGAACGGTTTCTTGAGGCGATCGCGACGGCAGGTGTCCCGGAGACGAACACGGTGGAGGAGGCCTTGACCGTCCAGCGTGTGATTGACGCAATCTACCGCTCGAGCGAGTTGGATCAGACGACCCAGCTTGCGGAGTCCCCGACCGAACAGGCGGTGCAACTTGACTGATCATGGTTGATTTTCCCGTGACGCGTACAGGTGTAGTTACCGAATCGGGCGATTCTATTCAGAGAAGGTTCTGGATAAAGAACACAGACCACTGTCTACTCATAAACTGCAAGTTGAACTGGAGGTTCGCTTGAGATGGTTTGTCGCTCCCAGGAGGGGGTCGGGGGCTCGACTGAAGCCCGCTGCCGAAATCCATGTGAACACCTGATGTAACAACAGCGTCGCTAGACGCAAAGACGACTCAGTTCCTGAAGCGAGATATCGCCAGATGATCACTCGCAACGCGTATCGGATACCAAGTTGGTCGGCACTTAACGAGCAGCCTCGGCAGTACGTCGCCCGCGATATCGATCTGACCGTGGCGACTGGTTCGAGCGATGGTGAATACACGATCACGCCGGCGTTGATCAATGCAGTCGGCCGCCGCGAGACGAACGCCGACACCTACAGCGACCGAATCATCCGTTGTGAGGCAGTCCGTCCCCATTTCTACGGACGAACAGCTGTCATAGGCTGCTTCAAATACGAGCGATAAGGTTAGCTGTTTAAATAGAGAATCCCTGATAGCGCACATGTACTCAACGGTTGGTCCAGTATGGCAGCGGTACCGGTCGGTGCCATTGATCTATCGCATCACACTCACGTTCCTTCTCGGATCCGCAGCGGGGATCGCATTCGGTGAGCAGATGACGGTCGTCGAATCGCTCGGAGACCTATTCTTGCGGCTGCTCAACTTGCTGGTGATTCCGATCATCGTCTTCACGCTGCTGACTGGAATCCGCCAGCTGTCGCCAGCTCGACTTGGCAAGATAGGAGGAGCGACCGTCGGCCTCTACGCAGTAACGACTACCATCGCAGGCACCATCGGACTTGCCGTCGCGAACGCCCTTCAACCCGGCCGTGGCGTCGAGTTTACCGGCGGTGAAGCTGAGTCCCAGGTACCCCCCTCGCTCACCGAGGTCGTTCTTGGCATCGTCCCGAGCGGCATCGTCTAGTTAGCGCGGTTTGAGAAGCGAGTAGGTCGTAGAGCTAGGTTGGCTATGCCGCTCGCGGACCTGCTCAGCGAATGCTACGCGGCGGAATTTGATGAATCTTGGGAGCGTGAGCGGACGGCGACGTTCACAAGAGGGTAGCTCTTGTGCGGCCCATTAGAACGCGGAGCGTTCTGAGGACGCCCGTCAGAGTGTTCGCCGTCCGCCTCCACGCGACCGGATGTTCGCTCCGAGAGACACAAGCAATTCTTCGCCTGATAGGCATTGAACGCTCTCATCAGGCAATCTGGCACTGGGTACATCGGCTGGCTGACAGCGTATCAGACCCGCCGACGGCGCAGCCGTCGCGGGTCGCTGTTGATGAGCCGCTGTCAAGATCAACGGCGACTGGTCTTGGGTATACGCTGCAATAGACGTGGACTCTAGACTCGTTCTCGATGTCGCAGTGTTTGGACGACGAGGCACCGATCCGGCCGCTACATTCCTGCATCGATTGACCGAGAAACACGATCTCTCCGATACCGTGTTTCTCGTCGATAGCTATGGATATCTGACTGCCCTCTCTCGGTTAGGATTGAGCGGTCAGCTCGACTACGCTGATCGAAATTGATTAAAAAGTGGTTTCACACCTTCAAAATGCGAGTTGACCGCTTCCATAATTCGTGGGTGGGAAGTCAGGCGAGCGTCAGGGAATGACTTGAACAGTTTGTACACTATTATAACACACAACGACCGCACCAATCACTCAACAGACAAACGTCAGCGGAGGTGCTAAACTAGACAGTGCCGGGAACCTATTCTTTCGAGCATTGAGAATAACCCACTATATGGGGTACTTGGGTTTTTGTAACCATATTGAAGCTGATGTATAGTGATACTCGAATATTTGTGGATTTCATATTGGCCTCCGGCTGAAAGCGGAGGAATCCCGAGCGTTGGGATATTAGGGTTTGCAGTCTTCCTGTTCTCTCGGTATGAACTGTCCGCTCTCACGGTCGAACAGGAAGACTCCGGGCTATGCCAACCAGCCATTACTCATATCCCCCGTCGGGGGACTCTAAGTTATCTTTCTTCGGATATTCATGAAACCTTTCATGTCTGCGCTCATCGTCGTTTCGCACGACGAACAGACGTACAGACCACGTCCGCTAGCGATTCTTTGTTGAGTGACTAGTGTAGTCGTTATATGTGTAGTAGTGGAAAAGCTGTTCAATTCATTCCCTAGCGTTCGCTTGACTATCAACTCATGAGTTATGGAAGCGGTCAACTCGCATTTTGAGGGTGTGAAACCACTTTTTGATGCGGTTTCGGTCGGTATAGTTGACCCGACCGCTTAGTCCGACTCGAGAGAGGGGCAGTCCAATAGCCAAATTGATCGACGAGAAACTCCGTCTTGGAAAAATCGTATCTCTCGCGGAGTTTCTGCAGAAACGCAGCCGCCGGATCTGTAACATGTCGACTAAACAATTCAACGTCAAGAATCATCTTTGTCTCGGTGTCTATTGCATCGTACAGACAAGAACACTCGCTGTTGATCTTAACAGCAGTTTCGTCGACAGCGACCTGCGACGGCGATGCCGTCCTCAGAACGCAGAGCGTTCTGCTGTCGAGGCGAATCTTCGATTCGCCGACCATTGGAGCGCAAAGCGCTCCAAGAGGCCGCACGAGCGCTTCGCTCTCGTGGACGTCGGCGGGTCTGATACGCTGTCAGCCAGCCGATGTACCCAGTGACAGATTGCCTGATGAGAGCGTTCAGCGCCTATCAGGCGAAGAGTTGCTTGTGTCTCTCGATGGGGTGCCAACCGTACTACGAACGACTAGGGTTCCGGTGTAATGAGACGGGGATGACCAATGTAAACAGCATGAGAGCACCAGTGGGATGCCAGCATCGACGCACCATCTGGGTTCCACCGTGACCGCACTAGTTGGGTGCCGTCTTGTGCGAAACACTGCGGTTCCAGCAACAGCGGATCATGTGGACTCGATTTCACTCATGAACTCGACAGCAGTAGGGGACTGTCACTTGCGAACTCCAGTTCAGTAGGACCATCCACGAGCCACACGGCGCCGTGTCAGCCAACACGTGACAGAGGGACTGTCAGTCTTAACTGCCAGCACGTCTTGGACTCCAGAGGCTTCTAGCCGAGTGGACTGTCAGCCCTGGTGACTAGCGAATCACTGAACTCGAGCAACACCACGTGACTGTCCATTTTGCGTGTTCCAGACCGACTGTCCACCGTTCGCCAGCAACAACGGCCACGGTGCGGTGCTGGGCGTTCGCCGAAATCCTGTCCGTTCAGGCATCGATCGTCCGTCTGTTACCGCTGTCTTGCGACCAGACTCGAGAATCCTTGGTGAAGTGGCATCGAAAGATAAGGAGGAGTTGGTGATAACGAATTAACGTCAGAGGCACTTGACGCCCTCGTCGGGAAATTCAACCGTTACCGATCCCCCCTCTACGGAATGCTCACTCGTGTACTCCCAAGCGTCGAGGTCGTACTAGATCGTGGCTACGTGCGTTTTTGCGTCGTGCTCGTCGGGATCAACGCGCTCGCGAATCTCATCGAACGTCCTCAATCGGCGGGGCATGCGGTAGGCTGTGACTTTTTTACAGGGTGTCTGTCGCGCACTTCTCGAATGATGCGGGAGGAGCAACGATTCTCTAGGCGGATTCCTGTCTCCCATTACTTGAGGTGGCTCATTCGATTCGAATCGTTCCGACCATCCTAGAACTCTCGTGTGGGATACAATAATATTCGTACGTTCCGGGTTGATCGAACGTGTGCTTGTAGTTCTCGCCCGGAGCGATGAGTCCCTCGTTGATCCGGTTTCTCGCAGCACGCTCTGACTCAAAGCCACTACTTGCGAAGTACTCGGCCTCGTCTGGAATCTCGTCTTCGTACGCTGTAACCGTGTGCTGGATATCGCTCTCGTTCGTCCACGTTACCGTCTCTCCAGATTTGATCGTCGTAGTCTTCGGCTCAAACGTGTGGTTGTCGGGCATCGTGATGGTCTGGATCGACGACGCCTGCCTACTCAAACATCCAGCGGTGCTGAGAGTCGCTAGAGTGGCTGTGCTAAGTCGCAACACCATCCGCCGATCGTAATACTTGATCGACATTGTAACAGAATTGGGTGATGTCTATTAGAGCGCCACAAAGAGGTCGGTCACGTACATAACGCCGAGGCCAAACAGGAATGCAAGCAGGTTCGTGGCGCTGGCCACGCGACCGCCCGCATCCCGAACCATTCGAGCGATCTCCCAGTTGACCTGCAGGATCGCACCAACCCCGATCGCGAGGAAGAAGGCGCCGATCGTCGGCGAGTACGCAAGACTACCGATCCAGCCACCGAGGATGACGGGTGCGCCGGCGATAACGCCGAGTGCGGCGAAGTGCTTGAGCGACGGGCGTTTTCCGCGGGCAACCGGTGCAACGACGGCCGGGCCTTCCGTCACGTTGTGGAGCATGAACCCAATCACGAGGAATGCCCCGAGCGACACACGCCCGAGTGCAAACGAACTCCCGATAGCAAGTCCCTCCGCGAGGTTGTGCAGACCGATCCCTACCGCGACCAGATAGGCGATCCAGAGACCGCTACTCGCCCGACTATCGCCAGCGGCGACACGGCCCTCACGCCACGCACTGATCGCCTGGACCAGAAGAAGTGCGCCAAAGATTCCGAAGACGACCAGGAGGTTGCCCTTGTACGCGCCTGGAACCCGCTCGGCGAGTTCGAACGCCTCGAACCCGGCGTCGAACGCCAAGAAGCTCAGTACGCCGGCCGCGAATAAGAGCACGGCGTGCAGCCACCGATCGCTCATCGTCTTGATGTAGGGGAACCATAGCATCCCGAGTGCGACCGGGATGACACCGACGAACAGCCCGATGACTGCAAGCGTCCCGAGCAGACTGAGGCTAAATCCGGGTGACTGACTCGGAGCGACGATCGTGTTATGGAACGTCGATCCGTCAGAGAGGACGAGAGCGACCTCGAGATCCCACCCTGGATTCCAGTGATACGGAACCACGATCTGTGCGCTTTCCATCGGGGCGAGCGTTTGGTCACCACCGGCTCCGTCGACCCGGAAATTCCAGTAGGCTTCATCGACGAGGACCTGTGATATCGTCACGGATTCGGGCCCGTTATTCGTCACGTGCAGTACGACCGTGTCGTCGCTCGGAAGCGTTGCGTGCGTGACCGTCACGTCCGGGAGCGGTGCGCCGCTTTGAACACCGGCAAGCGGTGACGTGAACGCGAACACACCCAGGACGAGCACGAGCAACACGATCGGGAGTAACGCGCTGACCCACCGCGGTAATCCGAGGGGCTGTGTGGTCTCGTTCTCAGCTGGTACACCACCGTCCGTCGTCAAGTGTTCTCCTTTGTCCGTCATATTAGATCACCTTGAAGAAGCTCATCCAGCCGAGTTCGGCAAACTCCGACTGATGCGCGTGGAACATGTACAGTCCGGGTTCGTGATCCGAGTAGTCGATCTCGAGGATACCGCGCTGCGCCTGCGTCTGCATGATCGTATCCACAGTCTTGCGCGTTGGCGTCAGCGTCGTCCCATGGTCGTAATAGTCGAAGAACTGCGAGTGCGTGTGGAACGAATTGATGAGGTCGAACTCCGTGGCATTGGCGAGGTACACGCGCTGGAGTTCGTTCTTGTCAATCTGGATGGGGCGTTTTGTCTCGCCCGCCGTCCAGTTACCGTTGCCGTCGGTTTCACCGACCCCGTATCCGAACGCCCGTGTGTTCGCCGCGTAGACCTCGTTTTCGCCGTCGAAGTTGGTATCGAACGAGTTCATTATCATTACCATCTCGTTGACGGCGTCGTTTTCGGCGTACTCGTGATTCCGACTCCTTGCCTCTTCGACGAGCTGTGTCCGGAAGTCGTCAGTAATCGGGCCAGGGTAATTGACATAGTCGCGTGGGTTCTCCCTAACGCGTTCGGGGTCCGGATCAACGATGATCGTGCCGTAGAGTCCGCGGTGGATGTGCTCTTTCAGTGGGAGCGAGTGGCAGTGATAGAAGTGCGTGCCGGTAGGCTGGGCGATCCACTCGTAGGTGAAGGATTCCCCCGTATCGAGTACACCAGGCCCGTTCTGAGGGATTCCATCCATTCGCGGGTTGAGGTTCTTCAGATGCGGGTGAATCGTGTGAGCATGCCGTCCCAAGTTCGTGAACTTGATCCGGAGCAGGTCTCCCTCAACGGCGCGGATCGTCGGACCCGGCACCTGGCCGTTGTACGCCCATGCCTGGAACTCAACGCCCGGCGCGATGGTAATCGTCGTGTCGACGGCAGTTAATTCGAACTCCCGGATGGTTCGGCCATCCACCTCATAGATCTGCTGGGGAACGTTATCCTGTCCGCTGTCTCCGGTGTTGAACGCGGTGAGGAACTCGTGCGGGTCGAAATCCAGATCCTGGTATTCGCCCACCGTGCCGAAGTTACCGTGTCCATCCTCGTCGTTGTGGCCAGGCACCACACTTGCTCGGGTACTCCCGAGTCCGACTGCTGCACTCCCGGCAACACCGAGACTGCCGAGTACTGTGCGACGACTGACGCTCGTTTCACCGGTGAGTGATTCGATCAATCGCTGTTCGAGACGTTCTATGACGTCTGCTGCACTATCGTAATCTATCGAGGGCATGATCTCCTCCGCTGGTTGAGCCTACGGATACCCATATGCGCTAGTTGGCACTCCCAATATATAAATTAGACGCGTCTAAACTTTGAGTGAGTCTAGGCTAATTAGGGGTGGTGGATTTTCGAGCTGTTTAGTTAGTACCCTCAGTGAGAGATTGAGTCAGTATAGAACGTGAAACTTCCTCGGGTAGTGCAACTGGTTCATAATGCATAAACTGTTCAAGCCACTCTCGGACGCTCGTCCGACTGCCCACCCATGAATTATGGAAGCGGTCAATTCGCATTTTGAGGGTGTGAAACCACTTTTCGAGGCGGTTTCGGTCGGTATAGTTAACCCGACCGCTCAGTCCGACTTGAGAGAGGGGTAGTCTGATAGCCAAATTGATCAACGAGAAACGCAGCCTCGGAGAAATCATGTTTCTCGCGGAGTTTCTGCAGAAGCGCAACCGCCGGATCAGTGCTATGTCGACTAAACAACGCAACGTCGAGGATCAACGTTGTCTCGGTGTCTATTGCAGCATACAGCCAAGACCACTTGCCGTTCATCCGGAACGGCTGCCGGTTTGAATATACCTAATCATGTTAGGTTACATTAGAATTAGAAGTCACGTCACAGAACGGTACAAGCGGGTCTTCTTGGACAATCAGGGCGTCCTACACGCTTGCTCGAATCAAATGGAGATGTTCGAGGGGTCCGGGGCAGACGAGTAGCGGCAAGATAATTAACTAGACTTTCCCGACTGGAAGAGAGACACATGAGCGAACTCATCGAACCAACGGGCGAGCCGATCGAACTCCCATCGAAAGACGAAATGAATCAGTGTTCACCAAGGCCGTGAGCCGACCGCATAATCTCGCTACGGAAGCGGTCGCGATCCTCATAGTTGCCGGCTGTGAGTTTCGTGGTGAGATCCTCGTCCGGCGCAGTCAGACGTTCTCGATAATTTCTGCGAGGTCGACCAGTTCGAGGTCGTCGCGTTCAGCGGCGGCCTCACGAACCGACTGCGTGAATCTACTTCTGGCGAAGAGCACGTACTTCCGCTCCACATCGCCACTGTTGGGTGCCCATCGAATCTGGTCGGTGTGGTCTTCGAGCGACGCGAGTGCACTGTAGTCAAGTGGCGACGACGTGAACTTGCACTCGCCAGCGACCATCGTCCCGTCGTCCGTCAGACCGACGATGTCGACCTCGTGTTCCTTGTACCACCACCGACCGATGTCGACGAATGTCTCTTCGGGATACAGCTCGGGGAGTGCATCCTGACAGAGCCTCTCGAACTCTTGGCTCACGAAGTCGGCCATCTCTGGTTCGATAACTGTCTCGTAGGCGTCGTCACCGAGGCGCTCGTATCGGTCTTCGTTGCCGTAGACGAACCGGAACCAGAACCGGAACAGGGGGTCGACGATCCGGTATCTCCCCCGTCGTGACTTCGTCTTGTCCTCAGTGATCGGGACTTCACGCTCGACGAGGCGAAGCCGTTCTAGCTTCTGGGCATACGTCGAAATCTGCTTCCCATCGATGCCGACTGTCCCCGCAATCCCGTTCGCGGTCGTGTTCCCGGCGGCGATCGCTTTCAGGATGGCGAAGTACCGGTTGGGTTCGGTGAGTTCGGTACGCAGGACGTACTCGGGTTCGTTGTGAAGGTACCCCTGCTGGGAGAGAATTGAGCGCTGGATGACAGTTCCGAGATCGTGGTCCAGTTCGACGCCGTCGAGGTAGTACGGCGTCCCGCCGAACACGCCCCACGCGAACATCTGTTCCTCCGGGGTATACGAGTGGGGAAGAACTCGCACGCAGCGTCGAAGTCGAGCTGTCGAAGGTCGATCTTCTCGGTGAGCCGGCCGTACAGTGGACTGTTCCCGAGGAGCGTCGCTTCCTCCATCATGCTGATTGACGAACCCACGAGCACGAGCGTCGCGGCCGTGTCCTGTATCTCTTGGTCCCATAGCCGCTGGATGACTGACAGAAGGCTCTCATCTGCGTCGATGAGGTACGGGAACTCGTCCAGTACGACGACCGCGTCCTGCTCAGCGAGATAGCCCAGAAGTGACTCCCACTCCCCTTTGATGCGGTCGATGCTGGGGAACGACTCCGACGCGACATTGATGAACTCGTCGAGTTGCACCTGCGACGTCGTCTCGGTTGCCTGGTAGAAGACGGTATTGTCGCGATCGCTCAGTGACTGCCGAACAAGTTCTGTCTTACCGAGCCGGCGTCGGCCGAAGATGACGACTATGCCGGCCTCGTCGGACCCATAGCAGTCCTGAAGCCGCGAGAGCTCGGTTTGTCGGCCGACGAATAGGTCCATACTGTCCGATGTTCGGACATCAGTATAAGCATACCGAGTAACCAAACTCAAAATAGGCTAATTCAGAATTGGCTATTCTGAATCAGCTAACTTGGGATACACGTCCGGGTAGAACGCAGTGACTATGAGCGAATTTTCGTTTCCGAATATATTCGAATATATATATATATATATATATATATATATAATCAGTTTGTTAACTAAGGAAGAACTTTATGTTGGTATCCTTGACCGGCGTAAACAGTAGTTGCGAATGCCAAAATCTGTGTATGGCTTATTTTCGCCCCATTTGGATTGAACAGACTACTCAGTACAGGCGAAGGCATTACCGGAGCAGCTCCACATCTCTCGGATAGGCGTTAGAAACGACCTGCTGAATATAGAGGATGGATTCAGCACGACAGAGTGATCGAACTACATCCGTTTGATTACTCTGTGTCCATGTCCAGTGTCCCTTGGAGAGGCTCGACACGAAACACGTAATCCGCATAACTACCATCAAGATTCGTGGGACTCTCTTCGTCGGCATGCTCTTGACAGAGAACGGCCTCTGCTTCAACGGCACCGTGCCCGGTTTCTTCCTGATATCGTTCGAGGACGACAAACGTCGCCCTCTCGGTGCAGCCGCGACGGTGGCACTCGGGAAGCGAGTCCGGAACTCCGTCCCCGCGTCGGTTCTCGTCGTTTGCTTGCTTCTCTCGGCCGTTTTCCGTGTCTACCATCCCTGCACCTTAGGGAAGCAAGCGGGATAATGCTGTGGTCGTTCGTAATCTTGGTGATGCATACGCGCTCTGTATTCAGCAGGCTCTGTCCAAACTCCCGAGTCGCTGTCAAGAGAGGTGTGCTGGATACAAAGAATGTATGAACCACTTCCCTCCTAGTCCGCCGGCTTCACGTTTTGATTCAGTTGGAAGAGGTTCTCCGGGTCGTACTCGTTTTTCGACTCGACGAGTCGGTCGTAGTTCTCACCGTATGCGTTCCGCTCACGGCCCTCGCGGTCGCCCTCGAAGTTGACGTACGTCCCGCCCGTCGCACCTTCAGCGAGCGCATCGTGACACTCTCGAACCCACGCGATGCACTCGTCGTCCTTCGCCGGATCCTCCCAGCGTGCGCCGACGGTTACGATGTACTCCGTATTCCGGTGTGGGTATGCGGTCGCATCCGACGCGACATCGTTGACGGCCCCGCCGACCTGATGGATGAGTACCTCAGATTGCGGGGTCGGGGACCGTTCAGCGGAGTCGATTACGGTGTCGATCGTCTCTTCGGTGAGGGCCGTGAAATTGGGCGCCTTCCAGTAGTTTCGGGCACCCTCAGCGTACAGTTCGTCCAGCAGGCTCTGGACCTCGGTATAGCGCATCGGTTCGACGGCGTCGGCGATGGGATCGCCGTACTTACGGAGCGGTTCGAGCACCGCTTTGCCCTCATCGAGATCGCCGGCATAGAATCCCATCAGTATGAGAACCGTAGTTCCGTGGATCGCTTCGGGAAGGAACGGAAGCGGCGGCGCAGCGACGCTGTTCGCCCAGACAGTGCACTCTCGCGGTGCGCCTCGAGTAAACTCTCCGTAGCGGGCGAGCACGTCAGGTGCGTCCTCGTACGGATAGACAATCGGCCCGAAAAGCACTTGCGGGCCGACTTCGTGGAGATCGAATTCGAACGACGTGATGATCCCGAAGTTACCGCTTCCGCCGCGGATCGCCCAGAAGAGGTCCAGGTTCTCGTCTTCATTTGCGGTTACAAGCTCCCCGTCCGCGGTGACGACATCGACCGACCGAAGGTTGTCGATCGAAAGGCCGTATTTACGGCTGAGCCAGCCGATCCCACCGCCGAGCGTGACCCCGGCGACGCCGGTCGTCGAGATGACGCCGCCAGGTGTAGCGAGGCCGAACGCCTGCGTCTCGTGGTCGAGGTCGGCCATCGTCGCACCGGGCCCGATGCGGGCGGTTCGTGATGAGGAATCAACTCGTACCAATGAGATTGTGGACAGATCGATCGTGAGACCGTTGTCACAGATGGCGTTACCAGCGACGTTATGGCCGCCACCTTTGACTGAGAGCGGGAGATCGCGATCGCGGGCAAACTCCACGGCGGTCATCACGTCGGCTGCCCCGGCGGGGCGGACGATGACGGCCGGTTCCCGGTCGATCATCGCATTCCAGATCGATCGGGCCTCGTCGTAGCCGTCGTCTCCGGGACGGAGCACCTTGCCATGGGTTTCCTTAGCAAGCTTTTCGTATTCGAGTTCGTCGATCGGAGCGGTGATCGTCATAAGTCACGCCTCAAGCGAGGTACGATCACAGGGAATAGATAGGCATCTAGTGATAATCTGGCAGCCATTGCTGGTCATGCAACTGTTGCAAGAGCACACCACGATGCACGATAAGGGTGGTTTTCTTCGAGCTGATGGATCAATTGAGTGAATTCCCGATACCAGTTTAGTGAGACGGCAGTTCTTCGTTCCGACGGTCGGCCGTACTCACCGAGTGATCATCGGAATCCGCTGAATACGCGTCCAGTATTCAGCAGTAGCTGAACAAACCATCATATTTCAGATGGAAACCGTGTGCGAGATAGAGAGGATAAGTGCAGCACGTCGAATACTATCTCCCCGGCACTGTCAGTACCCGACTGCTGAATACAGGGGCTCGGCCTCGTTTAGACGTTAGTCTAGTGAGAGCAGCTCTGGGGCGTAAGTCTGATCCAATATGCGAATCGTCGCCGAGAACTTCGACTAGCGGTCAAAGCGATAATCCTATAGCCTCGATAGAACGAGAGATTGTGGTGACGGGCTTTCTTTCGATAGCACCTCTTACTTTCGCGTGACGACACCCGACTGTGGGTTCTATCGCCTTCGAATCCCGTGTCTAAATACGGCCAGAGACGTTATTCAGCGGGTAGTTCCGCTCATATTCACCCGGATGAACCACTCCAGCGCCGGTCCGTAATGCCCCGGGGAGGGATTACATATCCGGTGGTGCCGTAATGACTCTATGACAGGTGGGGACTCGCCTGACGAGGAGGAGACAGGAGAAAATCAATCCCTCCATCCCGACAAGGTCGAGGAGCGGTTCCGGGATGCGCTCGATCACGCACAAAGCGGCGCACCCGCTGCCGGTGCAGCCGTTCGAGACTGGTTTTCGACCGACGAGATTTTCCAGCGGGTCGTCGCGACCGCTGAAGAGGAGATCGACTCAAGCAGCCGCGAACTGTTTTACAGCGGATTGGCAGCCGGATTCGCGATCACACTGACGTTCCTCGGTCACGCCGCAGTCGCGGCAGCGGTGCCCGGCGAGCCGACCGGCTTACTGGCAGCGACGTTGTACCCGATCGGGTTCCTGTTCATCGTCATGGGACGGTACCAGCTGTTCACCGAGAACACGCTTCCACCGGTGACGCTGGTGTTGACCCGTATCGCCAGTCTGCCGCTCCTGTTACGTCTGTGGATGATCGTTCTCGTAGGCAACGTCTTGGGTGCGACGATGGGCGCGCTAGTACTGGCGAAGACCGGCGTGTTCACCCCCGAATCAACGCGGTTGGCCGTGGAGTTTGGATTAGAGGCCGTTGAGACACCGTGGTGGGACCTGTTCTTCAAGGCAATCTTCGCTGGATGGCTCGTCGCGGGCATGGTCTGGCTCAACCATGCAACGCGGGACTCGACCGCCCGTCTGCTGCTCATTTACGGGATCATCTATATGATTCCAGCGACCGGGCTCCATCACGTCGTCGTCACATCCTGCGAAGCCATGTACTTGGTGTTCTCCGATGCAGCCAGCCTGGCAGCCGTCACCGTAGATCTCTTCCTCCCGGTCCTCCTCGGCAACACGATCGGAGGCGTAGTCCTCGTTGCATTGCTGAACTACGCCCAAACCCGTGAACGGAGGTTCCCCAAGCAACAAGAGCGAGAGGCCCAGCTCACGCGATCCGAGTGGCTGTTCGGGAGTCTCGCAGGCCGGTCTCGAGTGCCACCCGCAACGGAAGCACCCCATTCGGAGTGACTGGGACGACGAAAACCCCGCAGGGCTCCGGGTGAACCTGTATCTGAGTTCGTTGCGATACTAAATACGCGCTCTGTATTCAGCACGGCTCTCCCAACATCCATATTGGCTGATGGAAGTAAGCGCGTTAGGTTCGCACACGTACTTACTGAACTACCCGATTCAGTTTCAGACAGAGTTCTGAAGGAAGGAACCGTGCTACCATCGACTGGTTAGGCACGAGAGGGTGTCAAGCGCAAAGCGCTTGCTGTTCAAGCGGTGGGCCCATCTGCACCGCTCGGTTATTCCCGGTAGGTTCTATCGCTGTGAGCGCAGCTGCTAATCGCAGCCACGATCCGACTCGGTGGTGATCGAGTAATCGCGACGGATCCGGCGGCCAGAACAGCACGCTGCCGAGTGGGTCATCGGGGATCACTGTATCGCGCTGGCGGGAGGAGTGTCTCGAGAAACGCGTCGGCGGCGTCGAGGAGCGTCTGGTTCACCTCGAGGACTGGTGGACCAACGGGATCGCGGCGTTCGGAAGTAGTCTGGAATGAGAGTGCTAGGCGGTACCCGGTCTCGTCAATCTGGATGAGATCGAACGCCTCGAACCGGTTGCGATAGTTCCGGATGGTCCGTGTTGAGACGCCTGCTTGGTCGGCGAGGTCACGCTGTGACAGGCGGTTTTTGGCTGTGAGAAGCGTCTGAACGATTCGTCCAACTGTTAGTGGGAGACCGGAGAGCAACTGCTCGGGATCGAGTGCTCCTAACGCGTAGCGGAGTTCGTCTGGTCGGAGTTCACGATGTTTCTCTTCATCGGCCAGTTGCTGCAGTGCTCGAGCAGTGGCGTACGGTGAGTTGGTCAATGCGTGAAGCAGCGAGACAGCGTCTCGAGTCGGTCGCAGGTTTTTCGACTGCAGGATCCGCGTCACAGTTGCTGCATAGGACGTCCGATCGACCGTCGAGAGGGAGACGTGGACAGCGAATTCGGGAGCGTCATCAGCGACCGCTGCTGGCCTCTCGAGCGTCTCGGTTTTTCGTCCCGGCGTGAAGGTCGACGCCGCGTTCGATGGCGTTCTCCGCGTACGGGAGACACGCTTCATCGAGTCGGGGCAGGTAATTGTGATGGAGCGAGATGATCGTCTGCTTGAGTTCCGTTTCCTCCCCTGAAACGAGTTGTTCGGCGAGTTCCGTTACAGAGAGGCCGCGAGGAGCATCAGTGAGCGCTGTTAAAATTTCACTATTAGTAGAGTCTGTAAGTATACGAAGGATTTCTTTGTCTTCTGTATCCATTGCTGGTGGCTATCCCCCTAAGAGTATTAAAAGCAGGCTTTAATCCACATATATCATTCTGGTATTATACCCTCTCAATTTCCATTGAACGTCATTACTTTCCGGCGCTCAGTTCGCAGACCTACCGAACGGCTGGTTCATTAGATTAGGCGTGAAACAAACGAGATCATCGCACTGAACTCATCCTCTGAGTCGATCACGCCACCTCTGACAGATTCGAGTAATTCAAACAAGCCGTGCTGAATAGATCGCGCAGATCTAACGCTGGTCCTTCTCTCAGCTATTGGTGATGTTGGCAGAGCCGTGTTGAGTATACAGTGCGAATGTAGAAAATACCGAACCTCACAACTTTTTTGCGCTGTTCAATTCCTACTCAGAGAACGCTAAAATACGAGATACGCCGTACGTATCTCGAACCCTTCGAGCTCTCGGCGGTGCGCTCGCCGTCGCGTATTATGCGGTACTCGTCGTCGAGAAGATGTGTCGCTATATTAGTACTCCCTTCTTTTGAATCAACATTCCTGAGATGATAAAACGTTCCGAGAAGTGCCTCATCTTGATCGTCAAGGGGGCTACGGCATGGGGTTCAATCGGCAACAGAGCGACTCCAGGCGAACGCAGTACGTGTAAGAAACAATGGCTATCGTGTTCCCCCAATAACACTAATGCCATCGTCGGCTTACTACTCTCCGACAAGGGAGCCCGATAATGTTGCACAATTCATACGTTCCCGCAAATAGAGGCTCTGGTCGACAGAACGAATCGGATCACAACGAGCACGAGCTATGAGTCTCGTGCAGGTGCTCCCGTTGGCCATCGTGATGATCGCGGGTCCACAGATACTCTCGCCCATCTTTCTCGCCACGAGCGAAGAGTGGCGGAAGAACTCTGCGGCGTACGTCTTCGGCGCGTCTCTTTCGATCAGTCTCATCGTCGTCGTCGCGTACCTCCTCGGGAACCGTTTCGGCGGTGGTGGCGGTCTACTCGGTGCGAGCGCGAAGCAACTGCTCTATCTCGTTGTCCTCGTCCTCCTCCTCTACGCGGCGGTGGAGACCTACCGAAAGCGGAACGTATCCGAACCGCCGGAGTGGATGGGGAAGTTGACCAGCGCGTCACCGCGGTTCTCGTTTCGGCTGGGGTTTCTCCTGTTGGGGGTCTTCCCGACCGACATTGTCACCTCGATTAGCGTCGGAACCTACCTCGCGGCGAACGGCGACCCGGTCACGGACGCGGCTGGGTTCGTCCTGCTCACACTCTTTATTTTAGCACTTCCGTCTCTTGGTGTGTTTGTCTTGGGCAAGCGGGCAGAAGCCACACTCCCGAAGATCCGCGACTGGATGAACGACAACTCGTGGATTATCTCCGAACTGGTGATCGGTCTGTTCGTCGTCCTGACGCTTCAGAACCTCCTCGGGTAAGACCGCTATCTACAGACAAGACGAAACTGATACTGGTATTCCCTCGTCGCACGGAATCGAATAGTGGTGGTACCGTGGGGCTTCGAAGCCGGTTTGTCCTCCGCGATATTCCTGACTAACATGTCATCTTAACAATTATTTATTGCTACAGACGTCCTTTACACCGTATGCGCCTCGTACAAGTATTGATCCCCGACGGATCACGAGAGAGTGTTCTCGGGGCTCTCGACGAGGAAGGGATCGACTACGCGGTCTTCGAAGAAGTCGGCCGGGGGGATTTCGAGGCCATGGTCCAGTTCCCCGTCCCGGCGAGCGGTGTCGAACCGATACTGGAGCGACTGACGGAGGCGGGAGTTCGAGAGGACGCTTACACGATCGTCATGGCGACGGAGACCGTCGTCTCACAACGGCTCCCGGAGTTGGTAGAACGGTTCCCGGGGCTACGCATCTCGCGGGAGGAGTTGTATACGCGAGCGCAAGACCTCGCGCCAGCCAACTCGACGTTTTTCGCATTCCTCATCCTGAGTACGATCATCGCAACTACAGGACTATTACTCGACTCCGCCGCCACCATCATCGGTGCGATGGTAGTCGCGCCACTCATGGGTCCCGCCATCTCCGCGAGCGTCGGGACGATTCTCGACGACCAGCGGATGGCATCTCGAGGTGTTAAGCTCCAAGTGACGGGGCTCGTCACAGCCATCGCGGTCGGTGCCGTCATGGGCTGGGTAGTGCAGCAGACGATTCTCGTTCCCCCCCAGCTCGACATTTTGAGCATCCCGCAGGTCACAGAACGGACAAATCCGAACTTTCTGGCGCTGTTTCTCGCTCTCGGTTCGGGCCTCGCCGGGGCGATTAGCATCATGCGGGGTGCCGGTTCGGCACTCGTGGGCGTGGCCATCGCCGTGGCGCTCATTCCCCCTGCGGCAACCTCCGGTCTGGGAATCGCGTTCGGGGTCCCTGGAGCCGCTGTCGGAGCGGGGATACTCGTCCTCGTGAACCTCCTCGCTATCAACCTCTCGGCGCTCATCCTGTTCTACGTAGCCGGCTTCAAACCGGTCGATGCGGGACAGTTCGAGAGCATGCGAGCGGCAGTGTTCTCTCGTATCGTAATTATCATCATTGGGGTTGCTGTCCTCTCTCTCGCCCTCGGTGCCGTCACCTGGACCACGTTCCAGACGCAGTCTTTCGAGGCGCAGGCTCAGGATCAAATCCAGAGAGAGTTCGACGAAGGGGGCATCGAAGGCGTCGAGCTCGTCGAGGTGACCGTCGACTACGAACCCGTCGACTTACTGCTCGGGAACGAGCCGGAAGTCAACGTCCTCATCGGAATTCCTCGCGACCGCGAGGCACCACCTGACCTCGCCCAACAACTTGACGACCTCTTGACCGAGCGACTGGGACAGGACGTCTACGTCCGGGTCGGATTCGTTGAGGCGGAGGTTTCCGAGGAAGAACCACCGAACCCCCCGCTCGGATGGCCCACCTCCTCGGACTACGCCGCGGGCGAACTTCGATACGACCGTCTCAGCGTCAGTTGATCGGTCGTTCCCCGCGTCCTGTTCGTCGGGGACGTCCAGAATCGACGCGAAGGACGGCGTGGCCGACGGCCAAGCGGGAGCCGCGACTGAAAGGCCTACAAGATGACCCAGAAGCTCGTGGCTATCAGCGACGAAAACGTTGCTTCATAGACTCGCTGCGCAGTGAGAAACGCCGCCCCTTCAATCGTACCAACCGTTAACGCAGCCTCGCTCACCTCCGGGAGAAGGAGCACGAATACGTATGTCACGGATGCGCCACCGGCGAATGACAGCAATCGCCGTAACAGCTCGGGTTCCAGCTCAACGACCTGCAGGGCCGATCACTCTACCACATTCAGGAGCGCATCGCTAGGATCAGGGAGACGATGGTGATCGAGCGAGACGGCCGACGGGTTGCGACGGTCACATGGCCCTCGTGAAACCCCTCCGGAACAGATTCGAGATCGAGGTCGCCGACGGCTAGAACCTCCAAGTGCAAGGGAACATTTTCGCTCACGAGTACACCATCACGCGGAACGGCGCCCCTGTCGCCACCATCTCCAGGCGGTGGTTCCGATTCCGCGATCTATATGGCGTCGAGGTGATGGCCGGTGAAGACCACGCGTTCGTGCTCGCTGTCACAGCCGCCATCGACACGATCGTGGCGAAGGGCAATCGGGGTCGGAATCGCGGTCGGGGTCGGTGAATTGACTCGCCTCCATCTTCGTTTATGACGATCGAGCCGGAGGAACTGTTCGCCAGGACGACGCCTACTGCGGCATTGTTTCGTTACGCGTGAAAAGTGAGGCGGTGCGATTTTATGGTGCCTATGTCAAAAATCGACCGCCTTAGCGGGTGTCGCGACTGGATTGATTTGAGTTTTGTGGAGCGCGAACGGACACCGCGTCAGCTGATGGAGGTCGGTATTCGACTCCATCTTGCTGATCTCTCGCTTTCGAATACCGTTCAGGAAATGGAGAAGTTCGGTGTCGATCGCAGTCAGAAGGTCGTTCACGATTGGGTTCACAAATGCGACCTACAGCCGGCAGTTGACAAGGAACCGAATCACGTCGCGCTCGATGAGACGGTGATTCAACTTGATGAATATCGCTATTGGCTGTATACTACTGTCGATCCGCAAACGAACAATATCCTCCATATATGGCTGTATCCAACGACTACGACCGCGTTGACAGAACGGTTTCTGCGGGAACTCACTGAGAAACATAACCTCGACGATGCCATGGTTCTCGTCGATGGCGCAAAACATCTCCAGACTGCACTCCGCCAAGCTGGGCTCCGATTTCGATACGAAAAACATGGAAATCGGAACAGTGCCGAACGTATCTCCCGTGACATAAAACGGCGTACTTCTTCGTTCTCAAACTGCTTTAGCCATGCAAAACCGTCGACAGCTGAATCGTGGCTCCACGCCTTCGCCGTCTGGCACAATGCGACAAACTAAACACGACCGAAAGAACGGGGACAGGTTATTTCCCGGGTTGGTCGACAGCTCCGAGTTGCTGCATCAATCCGAGTGTATCAGGCTGCACCCATCGTTCGACGATTTCACCATCCTCGATTCGGGTGAAGACCATATTTCCGACCTCGAATTCTTGGCCAGTCGGCTCAACACCCATAAACTCGCTCTCGTGGGTCCCTCGCAGGGTCACCCGCATAGCGACGGTATCTCCATCGGCGACGATATCCTCGACGGTCGCCGAGAAGTCCCCAAACGCGGTGCGAAGGGATTCAAGTTGGCTCTTGAGGTCTTCGCGGCCTCGCATCTCCCCAAGCGGACTGTGGTCAATTACGTCCTCGGCGCATATCTCATCGATAACATCGATCTTTCCCTTCGTCGCTACTTCCTCCGGGAAGCGACGTGCAATTTGCTTGTTCTCCTTTGTCGTGGTTGTGGCCATATCCATCACCATTTAACAGTAGGTTTCGTAAGGATATAAGGTAATAGGAGACATGCTCATAGGAGGTGAGTTCCGAAACTACAGGCAACTGTGTGGACGGCGTGGCCAGATTCTCTGCATCTCGTTTGAGGAGACCGATCGAGTAAGCCTGAGCCCATTATAATGAATGATGGTAACAACCCGTATACTCCTGTGGGAAGACCCCTATCAAACATGTAAAACCGTATCTCATTCGGTAGATTTTGGGAATCCATTTATAATAGACCCTGGGAGTAGAGCATCTATGAGGGAGACTAGCACACGAATCAACAAAAACGACTCTCAAACTAACGTGACTACATCTACCACTGTTGAATGGGAGCGGGGTACCGAGAATACGCCTGTTTCTGCAGTTGTCGCGGCGGTTGCAGAAGTCAAGGGATCTGACCCCGTTGAACTACCACCACTCTATGAGGCGATCACCCTGAAGCGCTAAATACTGGATATTTAGGGACTCTAAAGCCGAGAGGAGATCGATTGGAGGCGAAAAGGTGTATTGTTGTGAGACGTCTACACTCTCATCCATTGATCTATCGTGGCTGTTTCTTTCTCATAGTTCCACTGCCAGCCAATGACTCTTGCTTGATATGTGGGACAATTATCACTATCTGTCCATCCCCGGGTTGTGCTGTCCCTTCGAAAGCAGCTGCCACACCAAGCCATGCGCCGACTGCTGGATGTTCGAGTAGTCGATAGGGATCCGATGGCCAAAACAGCACACTGCCGAGTGGATCATCAGGATCGCCGTATCGCTCTGGTGGTAGTATTATCTCGAGGAGTGCATCGGCCGCGTCGAGCAGCGCCTGATCGTTCCCGGAGAAGTTGGGAACGACGGGAGTACGCCGCTCAGCGGGTGTCTGGAAGGACAGCGGCAGTCGATAGCCGTGCTCGTCGATGCAGATGAGATCAAGTGCCTCGAGCCGATCTCGATAGTTTCGAATCGCTCGTGTTAATACGTCTGCTCGGTCGGCGGGTTCTCGCTGTGAGAGACGATTATCGGCTGTCAACAGCGTCTGAACGATCCGGCCGACCGTCAAGAGGAAGACGTGGACAGCGAATTCGGGAGCGTCATCAGCGACCGCTGCTGGCGTCTCGAGTGCCTCCTCAAGGTATGGGTAAGACGATGGACATCTTCACCACGAACGACCACGGAGCCAATGAGCGTCCCTAACGGGACGTCGGCATCGACTGTCGGTGTGAGTGCGGTGTGACGCTTTTCCTCGCGAGACTCGAACAGTTGTCGGTACGAGGCAAACACACCGTATTTCGACTGAATTGCCGTCGAAATGCTGATCGAGGTTACGAGTTCTGTGAGCGAGTTCGTATCGAGTCCGAACGGTACTCGAAGTTCGCGAGTGATGTCGATCTCGAGAGCATTGAACAGATGGATGATCGAGTCAGCAAGGCCGTGAGCCGATCGCATAATCTCGCTGCGGAAGCGGTTGCGATCCTCGTACTCGCCAGCGGAGAGTTTCACGGTGAGATCCTCGAGGTCGGTGCCCCACTCGATGAATGCCTTACGAAGCGTCTCTGGATCATCGAGCGCTTCGTCGGAAAGGGCACCGATACAACGAGCGTCTCGCAAGATTGCCGGTGGATCCTCCAGCAACTCGAGTACCACGTCTCGTCTCGACTCTCCGATACCATCCGCTCAGACCTGCTCGCGTCTATTCCCAACCCGCTCGTGATTCTCTCAGCACTCGAGAATATCCATTTCTGAGCCCACCCGCCAGCGCTGGCGGCTCACGCGTCAGAACGGGCCACGATCGTACTTTCGGCTGGATAGTCTGTACCGGCGAGAGCCAATCGAACACATCGATACAACCAGTCTACACAGTACAGCGGACCGTATCACGGACCTGTAACTACTCACTATGAGGTCTTGGTTATGAATTCCAAAACTTCCCTTACATACTACCAGGAATGGCTCAAATCAGCTTCCATATTGCGCTTAAGTGACCTCTCGCTGCCTCTCAGGCGGGATCGTCAGCCGTCATCACTTTCTTCTCGCGGGTCCTTTACGAGCTCCCATAGCGCAGTGTTCTCGTGGAGATTTTTCGCATATCCCATTTTCCCGTACATCTTCAGCCGGTCGTGGATTTTGTACCGCGGAAGGTCGGTTTCGGTGACGAGGTACCCCTGCGTACATCGTCCTTCTGCGAGCATATCAAGGAGGATCTTGTCGGTCTCGTCGACTTCCATATTTGCTAGATATTACGCCGCTATCACTTTATCCTACGGATTGTAGATCATTATTGCTACGGTTCGTAGTACTATCCATACTATAGATATTACTACTAATCCAAAAATTAATCAGTAAATATATCGCAGTCTAGTTTGTAGATGTCACCAAACGAGATAGCCGAGGATGAAAAGAACGGTGTGACGAGTACGCTCCGACAGGTGCGCCGCGGATTCCAGAACCCTCGCGAAATACTGTTCTCATCGCCCATTCGGCGGGCGGTCGTGACAGTCACGGCGGTGAATCTCACCATTGGGACGGCAATGGCACAGCAGGCTAGCGAGGCAGCGGGGATGATATGTCAATCTGGGCTCGGCGAGCTCATCGGTCTCGGACTCGGTGCTGCAGTCGTGTTGCTCCTCCTACTTGCCGCCTTCCGGGGAACGATGGCATTCAAAGACCTGGGGCAAGGCCGGAGCGAGAAGAAGCGTGAGGGCCGCGAGAAGATGATGGGCGCCGGAATTACCGCAGTTGGGGCGTTCTTCCCGGCAATCTTCGGAATGGCGCTTGACCGCGTCGGCATCGGCGCGTTCTCGTGCATCGAGTGGAGTGGTATCGTTGGCATGGCCGTGACTGGTGTCCCGTTCTAAGCGGGTGGTTTGATGAAGAACATCAATGCTTTCAGACACACAGGATCGACGAGCAGCAGGTATCGCTCGCGTTGCAGTCATCCTCCTCTTGATCACGGCGACCGTCCCGATCGGGGCGGCCGCACAGATGAACCAGCCCGAGGACGAACTCGGAAACAACACGTACAACAACGAATCCTTTGGAGACCAGGCGTCTGGAAACGTGACGCTCGGAAACGAGACACTCGAGGTCGAGTCGGAAAAAGAAGGTGGCGGTCTCCTCGGGGGGACATTCAACCCCTATTCGTGGCTGAATGGCGCCCTCGAGTGGCTGATGAACATGGGTGCCGGAGCCGTGACAGCTGGGCTCAACTTCGTAAACGCAATCATCGCGAACGTCCCGGCGCCGGGAACACACGACGATCCAACCTCGTGGACGAACCCACAAAACGGCTGGTGGCCGGGGATTTGGGAGATGACGATGTGGACGACGAGCCTGGGTGTCGTTCTCGTCGGCGGCGCTGCGACGCTCGCATTTCGGCACAACGATCCGTTTCGCCGACGCCAGAAGTTACGGACCGCGCTCATTGCGTTCGTGATGATCATCTTGACGTGGCAAGTGACCGGCTTTCTCTTGCACTTCGGCGCTCAGGCGTCGGCCGCGTTCGCTCCGGGCGGCGAGGAGTTACTTGGGACACCAGACGGGATGGGAAAAATCCTGTCAGGTGGGATGTTGGCGTTCATCTTGCTCTATGCCTATGCCGGCGTAATCGTCCTTGGACTATTCGCGATTATCGCACAACACGTCTTGATCCACCTGTGTGTGGCCTTCTGGCCGGTCGCATGGGGCTGCAAGGCGTACGGCGAGGGGACGGTCGCAAGCCTCGGCAACTTCGTTGTCTGGCTATTCGGACTCCTAATCGGCGTCAATATCACGCAAGCGATGTTCTTGCGGTTACTGTACCTACTCCCGTGGGATGCGGGAGTCTCAGGGCCGGTTATCGGACTGATTGCGACGATCGTTGGACTCGGATTCGTCGGTGTTTATCTCCCGTGGTCGGCGCTGCAGACGGCCGATCGAGCCGCCAACGTCGGTCTCGGAATGAGTGCCATGAGTCGGCACAAGGGCAAGGAACACGCACAGAGTGCGAACGAGCGCGTCGGTCACGTCAAAGAGCGCGTCGAGACGTGGCGCGGCTCGACTACGGACACCAGGTCCGGAGCGCCGCACTCAACCGACTCTCCAGGCGTCTCGTCGGCCTCGAGCCGAAGGATCGGCCAGGTGGGATCAATCCAGTCGTCGGACAGCACGGGACGCTACTCGACCGATGGTAGCCGCACTCGAGAGCAGTTTGAGCGAGATCGAGACCGCGGCTTCCAGTAATCCGCTCTTTTTCGGCTTCGTTCTGTACTACGTACCCCAACAAACATTATGGCTAAAACCATAATACAATATGTATCATGAATGATGACGGCGGAACGGACCCGTCTCAGATCACGCTCCCGTATGTGGAATCCGGACTGAAAATCGGCGACTACCGCGCTCGAGACCTGTGGTACGGCACTCCGGGATTCATCGCTCTCGGCGGCGCGATCGGCGCACTGACCGTGGGAGCGGACGACCTCATCATTCCACTCACATCAATTGGGCTGCCGGCGGCGGCAATCGGCCCAGTGTTTGCGAGCCGGGCTGACGACACCACGACTGGACTCGACAAAATGCGCTCCCCTGTTCGCTACTTCCGGCAGAAACGACAGCATCCGATCCCTCAAGAGGACGCCGCTGACGACCTCGTGCATGGCGTCCGGAAGATCCGCCGTGACGGCGCGGCGGTCATGGCTGATGGGCGGATGGTTGGCTTGCTTCGGATCGAGCCGCGGAATACAGACACTGAGACACGCAACGAGCTGCAGGCAGTCCTCTCGTCGCTCTCGACGCGGATCGACGAGACGCTCGAGCATGGCTTTCGATACTATTCGACGACAACCGAATTCGATCCCTCGGACGTGGTCGGCAAGTACCGTGAGGCTGCGTTTTCAGAGCACCTCGCTGGCGACAACTGGGCTGGCGCTCGCGAACTCTTGCACGACGTCGCCGACTGGTATGAGCGAAGCGAGACACCGCGCTGGGACGCGAAGCAGTGGCGCCACTACGTCGTCGTCGCGGTCGACAGCGAAGACGTCGACACAACCGGCCTCGATCTGTCCGCCTCTGTTCTCGACGGGATAAAAGAGGTCTTCGGCTCCGGCTCTGATGCCGGTGTCGACGACGAGGAATGGTACAGTCGGATGTCTGCTGCCCTCGAGAAGCGTCTCGAGCGGGTTGGGACAGTCTTCGGCGCTGTGACCGGCGTCGAGGTCGAACGCGTTGGTCCCGCCGAAAACGCGCTCCTCCACAGCCGCTATTGGTCCGGCGTTGATCACAACTTCGACGATGTGACTGAGGTTCGAGAGGGACGGCTCGAGGAGATCCTCTCGGCGCCAAGCTATGACATCGACTCCGATCACATCCGCGTCGGCGATCAATACTGCAGAACCTACTGGATCGCCGAGTGGCCGGTCGAACCCGATCCTGGATTCTTGCAGGGGCTCGTGACGATGAGCGGCGTCGACGTCGACGTGACACTCCACGCTCGAGCACGGGATAAAGCGGATACCGAGTACGAGCTCGAACACGCAATTGCCGAGATCAATGCCGATATCGAGGAGCGCGAAGAGGCGACTGATATCTCAGCGATGACGGTCAGTGACGACATGGAGGCGTACGTCCAGGCGTACAAGCTCCTCCATAACACGTCCGTTCGTCCGTGGGACCTCAACGGGTACATCACTGTTCGCGCCGGGACGAGAGCCGCACTCGAGCGAGCAGAGACAACGATCGAAAACGGCGCGAATTCGGACGATCTCAACTTCGACGTCGAGAAGCGCCGGGCGCTCGAGGATCGGTGCGAGGACATCCGCGATGTCGCTGAGTCAACGCCCGCGAGTCTCACGCTCCTCTCGCCCGATACCCGACAGCGCGACCTCTACGTTTCCGGGAGTCCGACTGCGCCTGACGTGTACGACGACGTCAGTCATCGCGACCGCTATACGATGGTCTTGGGCGGCGTCCTTGGTGCCGCATTCCCGGGACTCTCGGTCGAGATTCGTCACGAGAACGGCGTCGAGTGGGGCCGGAAACTGCAGGACGGAAGCGAGGTCTCGGCGGATCCGGCCGCTGTTGGTGGCCCCGCGCATGCGCTGTTTATTGGCGACTCTGGCTCCGGGAAGTCGTTCTCCACCTTACAGAAAATCGTCCGCTGGTATCTCGCCGAGGACGATCGGACGGTCGTGCTGTGCGATACCTTTGGCGACTTCGCCGGGATCGCCGAACTACTGAACGGGACACACGTCGTTCTCGGCGGCAAGGACTCCATCAATCCGCTGAATATCTCCGAGACGCCCGAGCGTGTTCGTGAGACCGGGATCGACCCGTTCGGGATGAAGATCGACGCCGTCAACGCGTTCATCAGCGGCGTCCTCCGCGAGCAGGGTGTCGATGCTGGCGAGTACACGACGCTGATCAAGGAGTGCGCATACGAAACCTACCGGAAGGCAGGGATCAAGCCGGACGACTACTCGACGCACGGCCTCGAGAGCCCGACGATGGCCGACTACATCGACACACTTCGCGAGATCGCGAACAATCCCGAAGGCCCTGCGCTCTCCGAGTCGACAATGGAGGTTACCGAGATCGAGAGCAACGCGGCGACGCTACTCCGCAAGCTCTCTGGCTTCCAGGAGGGTCGTGAGTACGCCGAACTCGCCGGGACGGGCAGTGCCGAGATCACGCCCGGCGGCGTCTCCTACCTGGATCTGCAACAGATGGAGAACGAGGGCGCGGTCGGCAAGTCCGTCATGCTGCAGCTGATGCTCGACAGAGTCTATGAGGCTGTCCAGAACGCGCCCGGAGAGACGCTGTTCCTGATCGACGAGGCCCATTACTTGCTCGAGTCTGCGGAGACTGTCGAGTGGCTGCAGCGGGCGGCCCGCCACTGGAGACACTACGAGGCGGGCGTCTGGTTCGCTAGTCAGTCGCCCGCGGAGTTCGTCTCCGGTGAGGATGAGGACGATCACAAGGACACGATCCGCAAACAGGCAACGACGATCCAGTTTACACAGACGGACCTCGATCGCGAGACCGCCGAACTCTTCGATTTCAATGACCTGCAGTACGAGTTCATCAGAGAGCGGGCCACTCGAGGCGACTCGGGACAGGGGTACTCCGAGGCCTTGATCAACTTCAATGCGATCGAGGGGTGGTTCCGGACTCGAATTCGGGCATCAGACTTCGAGACGGCCGTATTGACGTACGAGCCCGAGGACGACGTGAGCCTCGAGGAGCACATTCGCGCCGAGTATGGGGAGGTGACGGCGTAATGTCGCTCCTTTCTCGGCTGTTCGGTGACAATGCCTCAGATCCGAATCCATCGAACTACGCCTCGACACAGCTCACGAGTTCGCACATACAGACCGCAGACGAGACACCTGGTGTCCTCCTGCAGATTCAGCCACATGCCGAGAATCAGGGCATGGTCGACGCGGCAGGCCTGCTCCAGTCGGTCCATGACGTAACGACCAACTTTCGCGGCAAGAACACGAGCGACTCGCACACGTACGAGCTCTGGTTCGACGGCGAGCGCATTCGGTTCTTCATGCACGCCGCAAGCGAGTCCGCGGCTGACAAGTTCCGCCGACGCGTCGGCAACAACTACGCCAACAGCGCCGTTTTCGAGGCCGGCGGCGAGGGCTTCCCGCCGCTCGAGGCGGGTGAGTACGTCGCTGGTGCTCGCCTGAGCCTTGCGCGACACTACTACTACCCGATTCACCACTTCCGTGACGGCGAGGGATTCGAGCGCGATCCCTACGGCGAGATCACCAGCGAGATGCTCTCGACCGAGGAGACGGCCGTCGTCGTCCAGGTCGCATTCCGCCCGGAGCCGGCGAATTGGACCGACGGCGGCTGGCGTGGCGAATCCGTCGATGATGTCGCCGAGGGCCTTCGCGACGGTCACGTGAAGGGGTGGATCAATCCCCGCGTTCGGGACGCATCTTCGAAAGAGAAACAGTCGGCGAAGATCGTCGAGCAACAGCGCGGGCAACAGGCCTTTAGCACGAATATCCGCGTTCTCGCGGCCTCTCCGAACCAGACTGAGGCCGAAGCTCGCGCTCGAGGCGTGGCGGGGATGTTCGTGAAGTACTATAACGCGACGACAGAGCAAGGATTCGTCGCCGAGTCGGTCGCTGATGCTCGGACGCTGATCAACGACGTCCACTCGAGGGCGTGGTCCGAGCGGGAGATGATCTTGACCGTCGACGAGCTCGCCAGCGCTGCACACATCCCGAACGAGGAGATCGAGACACCACGGATCGACTGGAAACACACGCAAGAGGGCTCGCGGGTTCCTGCGGACTCGAACAAGAGTGAGAACCGATGAACCTGTTTGGATTTGGATCAAGTTCCGACGACGACAGCGACGAGAGCGAGGACGTCCAGGACGAGGAGACGACCGCCACGGGAGAGACGTACGATATCACGCCGACTGGTGTGGAACGTATCGGCGGCGTCGAGGCCATCACAGAGACCGAAGCGGAAGGTGTCGTTGCTGGCCCTGCCGTCCGTCGGATTCTCGAGGAGGGCCACAGTAATCCGGAGAAGGACTTGTGGGTCGGATACACTGAAGATCCACAAGAAGGGTTCCGCGAGGCCGGGATCCCGTTCGGGTCACTCGCCCAACACCTCTGGGTGGCTGGCGTTTCTGGCGCCGGCAAAACGACGGAACTACTCAACTGGATGATCCAGTTGGCGTACTCTGGACACGGGTTCGCGTACTTCGATCCCAAGGGCAAGGACTCACGGGAACTCCTTCGGAAACTCCCAGAACAGCGGCTCGATGACGTGGTTTGGATTGAGCCGGGGACCGAGAACGAGCAGGAGATCGGTCTGAACCTGCTTGATGTCCCGGAGACAGCCAGTGACGTCGAACTCGAGACGGGAATTGAAAGTCGCCTCGAGAATCTGAAAGCCGCGTTAGCCGCGAAAGGCGAACTTCACGCGACGATGGAGTCAGTGACCGAATCGATGGCTCGAGCCATGATGAAGGCGAACGCCGACCCGGAGCGGCCCAACTACGGCGTTATTGACTTCTATTTCATCCTGTTGAACCAGGAGCGCCGGGAGACGTTCGCTGAGGAGTGTCCCGACCCCTATGTCGGCGAGTTCCTCGAGCAAGTCGCCGAGATGGACGAGGAACAACTCCGCCCGCTCATGAAGCGTGTGAAAGCGTGGGTTGAGAATGGCGTCGTGCGTCGGATCATTGCCCGGCGAGAGTCAACGATCGACTGGCGCGACCTCATCGATGAGGATCGGATTGTCGTCCTTCGCACGCCTGTCGACAGTACAGACGTGAAACGACTGACGACACTCGCCGCGATGCGTGGGATTTGGTCAGCGGTGCAAAATCGGTCGTACGAGACGATGGACCCGGACCCCTACTTCATATTTGCCGACGAGTTCGACGACATCGCCAGTGAGCAACTTGACATCAAATCGATGCTCGCGAGAGCGCGATCGATGAACCTGAGCGTCACTGCTGCCGTCCAATACCCGTCACAACTCGACGAGAGCGTGTTGAAGCCGTTCAAGAATAACGCTGACAATCTGGTCACGTTCAAGGCGAACGACGCCGATGACGCGAAAATCTTGACAGACCGGTTCAAGGGGTACAATCCAGACGACCTCATACAAACCGAGAAGTACAAAGTATGGACTCGGCTCCCAACCGGCGGGGGCGAGTACTCGAGGCCGCTGAAACTCTCGGCATTCGCGCCCTACCCGCCGCTTCGGGGCAAAGGCGCCGTCGACGAGATTATCTCCGACAGTCTCGAGCGGTACGGCGAGCAGCCACTCACTGACGAACAGATTCAACGAGAGCTGCCATTCGGTGGACTCGCCGAGTCGGGCGTCGATCTCCTTACCGACGAGAGCACGCAAGGAGACGTCTGCAAGGCCGTCCACGATGAAGCACTCCGGTCGGACCGGGATGACCTCTCGATCCCACTCGAGGAGTGCGAGGACGTGATTCGAGCCGCGCTCCCGGAACATGACGAGACTCGGACAGACAGCCGAGAACGCCTCTGGCGGAACGTTCTGCAGCCGATTCCCGACTCGATGCTCTCGGAGACCGAGCGGGACGGCGATCTATGGCTGTCTGTCGGCGACGAGACTATATCGGCCATCCAGGACGTAGGCGACGACGAGAGTTCCGGCGGTGCACTGCACGCACTCGTTCTGCAGGACGCGTACCCCGCGTTCAACGAGCTCGGTGCCGACGTGGCAATCGCCGAGCAAGGCGAGGGCACCAAGAGCCTTCCAGATGGGACGCTTGATCCGATGCCGCTGCTTGAGGTCGACAGTGACGCCGATCCCGTGGCAATCGCCGAAGCGCTCGAGGAGTTCCGCGAAGAGTATCCGACGGTCGACGCTCTCACTGGCGGCCGAGAGGCCGTTCTCGAGGCCGAGAAGAGCACAGGATCGACGAAACAGGGACAGACCGTCCGCAACCTCGCGAGTGCGTTCAGCGAGGGTAAGAACTGTCTATTCGTCTGCCGAGAGGACGTCGCCGAGAACGTCTGGAAAACGCTGGCCGAGGAGCCACGAGGCGCTCGAGAGCGACACTCCGTTTCCGGAAAAATCCGGTTCTACAACCTTCGACCCCTGAGTATTGACGGGGAAAGAGTGTATCGTCCCGGCGCTCGCGAAGACGTGTGGGTCCGCGACGAAACCACCGGCGAGATTATTCTCCGAGATGGCGCCGGCGAGGAGCACGCTCGGTTCCCCGACGCCAAGAGTGTCTTCACCGACATCGATCGCTACCCAGCGGTCGACAACGAGGTCGACAAGAGTATGCGAACCATCAAAACGCCGATAATCCCGGAATACGAGTTCAACGGCGAGACCCCGGAGCCTGGCAAGGACTGGTACATCATCGTGGTGCCGACGATCGACGAGGACGAGACGCTGTCCGTCGACGACCTCAAGGTCTACGTTGACGGGATGACCATCCCGCTCTCGAGTCTCGGTCGTGACGATCGTGACGACGGCGGCGACGAGCCCCAGAATGAGAGCAACGACGATCTGGAGCCCGATCCAGAAGAAGACGATAACAGCGAGGCAGCCAGCGAGACGACTGCTAGCAGCAACGAGAACACGAACAACAAGAACATGGAATCGCTTGACCGACTCCTATAAATCGGCGTTGGTCACAATCTCTGAGACCTGCTGTTGGGTCTGTTTATCTTGAGATTCGGCAATCACTTTCAGTATCTCTACGATCGTTTTCCGGCGTTTGCGCGTTTCGTCTTCGAGATCTTCGATCCGATTTTCCAGTGCTGTCACGCGCTCCGCTGTTGCGGCCCCTTTTGGCGGAGTGAGTGCATCTGAGTACTCTTCGACGAATTCTTCTCCCTTCTCGCTGAGCCGCCAGACGCGGGCTTTCCGTCCGCCGCCTTGGCTGTACTCTCGCTCCCCCGTCTCTTCGAGGATGCCCCACTCGGTGAGGGTAACGAGATAGTGATTCATACTCCCGCTAGGGACGTTGGCTCGATTTCGGATTTCTGACGTGTTCAGAGTGTCGCTCTCAGCGCTTACCAGTGCACTCAGGATGTTGCGTCGATGTTCATTTCCCTGGTCAAGTTTTTCCTGGATTTCGTCGGCTTCTTTGGGGGAGAGGGTGGCGGATGTATCAGATGTCATAGTCTACTATACTCAAGGCTAACGAACTACTCCAACAATAATATTCTGGTTGGATTCAATTGAGTCAAGAAACACCGAGTGCTGTACATGAGCCAGCCGAAAACCAAAAAATAACGCAGAGTGGGAAAATCCAGAGTAGTATCAACATCCTGTCACAGATGTGCGCGACAGATCTCGAGGAGAGTTCAGCACAGAAACCACGGGGAAATCGAGGTGGGAACCAGAGTCAGACTGACGAGTGCAACAGCAGAGGATGGCACCCGAATATATCACAAGAGAGAGGATGGACAAAATGACGCGAACAGGGGCACCCCAGCGGACGCAGAGAGCCGACGGAAACTCGAGTGAGCTCCAGGTACCCAGAGTAGGGAACAACCAGCAGTGGGACAGTCCACTCGAGAGTGACGGCGAGGAAGACAGCCGGAATGAGACTGTGGGACAGTCAGGGTGTATCAGACCCAGAGCGGAAAGGTGCAGAGATGAAGGGGGACAGTCCAGCAATGCGAGCAGCGCCCGCAGAGCAGAGTATACCGCGCAGCAGGACAGTCAGCACTGAGAGCGCCGACAGCGCCGCCATCCAGGACAGCGAGAAACTGTGACCACGTGAACTCGAGCAGCGCGACTCTGGAGACCGCGTAACGATAGCGACAGCGCTAGGACAGCACAGCGCTGGTCTCTCCCGGCAAGAGAGGGACGTCCAGCAGTGCGAGCAGTGGTCCCCCAAAGCAGAGTGTACTGCCAGCGGACAGTCAACACCGGGAGAACGGCAAGCCGCCAACAGACCAGTGTACCGCACAGTAGGAGATCGCGCAGCGAGAGGCTGCAACAGTAGGACACAACGGCGACAGCGATGAGGTAACCCCAGGGACTGAGTGAGGTCCAGCAAAGCATGGCTGTGGGACTGCACAGGACAGTCACCACCGACGAGAGTGAGGACAGTCCTCTGCTGCCGAAATAGGCCAACAAAGACGCAAAGCGTCAGTGTGGGGGGGTGCCAACCGGTAGGACCGGCCTATTGGGTGCCAACGTGAGTAACATAGATCAATTCCTCTTATCTTAATGCACTGCTAGGGGTGCCAGCATCGACGCACCATCTGGGCCACCGTGACCGCACTAGTTGGGTGCCGTCTTGTGCGAAACACGGGGGTTCCAGAACAGCGGATCACGTAGACTCGAGTTCATGAGTGAACTCGACGACAGTAGGGGACTGTCACTTGTGAACTCCAGTTCAGTAGGACCATCCACGAGCGACACGGCACCGTGTCAGCCAACATGCAACAGGGGGACTGTCAGTTCTGGTGACCAGCATGTCCTGGACTTCGGCGGCTTCCAGCCGAGTGGACTGTCAGCCCTGGTGACCAGCGAATCACTGAACTCGAGTAAGAACAAGGGACTGTCCATCTTACTTGTTTCAGAGGGTATCAGAGAACAATTCGGATGATGTTCTTTTCACCTACTCTGGATCGAACTATCCGTTCACTACACGTGCTTACTGATCAAGAGTCCTCAGCAATAGCTGATGCTCGAGCCTTGAAAGTCCGCTTAATAGGCATCTCACCGAATTTCTTATACCTATTCACCCGGAGTATCAGACTATGGGAAGTGGCTCATCAGGGGCGGTGATACTGTTGGTAGAAGACAACCCCGGCGATATTCGTCTCATCGAAGAAGCCTTCTCAGACGGCAACATCGGAAATACACTCACCACCGTCACTGATGGCCAAGCAGCACTCGACTTTATTTATCAACGCGGCGAGTACGAAGACGCTTCCCAACCAGACATTGTACTGCTTGACCTGAACCTGCCAAAAGTAGACGGTGAGGACGTTCTACACGAGATCAAACATCACCCAGAACTAGATCAGGTGCCAGTGATTGTCCTGACTGGGATGAAGGAAGACTTGATTGAATCCCGGGATCTCGATCATGATGCAGACGAAGATGCAGTGCTCGAAAAACCGGTTGATCCCGGCGAGTTCGTTGAGCTAATTCGGTCGTTCGAGCAGTTTCGGTTAGCAGTTATGCGAGTGGACTGATGAGAACAGCTTCTGTGGTAAGTCCTTGGCCTGTACTTCCCGTTTGTCGGGTAGTCACAGAGAGGGTATGGGAACTTTCTTTGACACCCTGTATTCCAGCGTATCACTGAACTCGAGTTCATGCGTGAACTCGACAACAGTAGGGACTGTCAATTGCGAGCGCTGTTTCGGTGGGACTGTCCATCTTGCGTGTTCTAGGTCGACTGTCCACCGGTCGCCAGCAGCAGCGGCCGCGGTGCGGTGCTGGGCGTTCGCCGCGATCCTGTCCGTTCGGGCATCGGTCGCCAACCCGTTCGTTCACCTTTTCGAATGTCTGCGGCCGATCCTCACGTTCCTCCTCGGCTCTGATCCACTGGATAGCTGCTGATTTCCCCGTCCGATTGTCGTGAGAACGCGCTGATCGACTTGGGATCTTCGATAGCGTCGGGATCGACCGGGACTACGTCCACCCCGAGCCCGGCCTCGACGAGAGCCAGATCGATATCACCCTCCCTGACGTCGTCCGGATCCTCGAGTTCCGGGTGCGTGTCGGCTATCATCATCGCTGCAATCGTCTCGCGAAACTCTCGATCCACCGCCGAGAGTACGCCGCGACGACACGCGAGATCTTCGACCGCCTCGTCGAACCAGACCACCGCGCCTGGAACTCTCACCTCTCACATCAGATATCGTGTCTTCTCGTCGATCTCGTCAGGGTATCGCACCCGTGCGACCTTGTTCTGAACGACGGTCTCGAGAGCGGGCTCGAGAATCTCGTCGACATCCTCGAGCGCCTGATCGATCCACTCTTGATCGCTCTACACTCTTGAGAACGACGGCCCCGTCAAAATCGAGGCGGTCGAGGTTGTTGCTGACACGACGAGCGATCATTTGCAACACCTTCGAGTACACGTCGTTCAACTCATCCCACCAGTTTTTCAGATTAGATAGTATATTCTGCATCGTCGTGTACGATAGGTACTCGTCGGTGTTTCGGATTCGTATAGATCGAGATTGTGTAGACAGGTATCGATGTGCTGTTCTGACTCGGCTTGGAGGTCGCGTTAGGTGCGATGCGATACCTGTAGTGATGCAACCATCAAACGGCACTGGTTTGTGCCAGCAGTGAGCGGCGAAATCACAGTTACCATTGCCGGTTGTTTCGACCAAACTGAAGAGGAGAACGGTGAGTTCGAGACGGAATCCATTACTATCTGGAACAGCTACTTCGACTAGTATCACTCGCTACTCACATAGATATGAACCTATTCACATTCCTTGGCGTCGACGTGCTGTTGTTTCTCGTAATCGGTGTCCTCGCCGGTGCCCACTGTATCGGAATGTGTGGTCCGCTCGTCACCGTTTATGCGAGTCAAATGAAGAGCAGCACATCAGATAGCGGTCGGGAGAATCATCTTACAACCTACGAGGTGCGCCAGCATGCACTGTTCAACATCGGACGAGCGGCGAGTTATACGCTTCTCGGGGCGGTGTTCGGTGCACTCGGCAGTACGTTGTTTGTGACGACTGCATCGCTTTCATCTGTCGTCGAGTTCGTCCGTGGCGGAATCGGTCTCATTATCGGTGGCCTCGTCATGGTCGTCGGGGTATATTACTTACTGGGACGAACAACTGGTGGTATTCACTTACCAGGCCTCGAGCGAATATCTGGCTGGCTTGCGGCACGTGTTGATCGTCTTGCGAACGGCCCTGGTATCGTCGGACTTGGTGCAGTTCACGGCCTGTTACCGTGCCCGATCCTCTACCCAGCGTTTCTGTATGCGTTTGCAATCGGCTCACCTGTCGGTGGGGCAGTAGCTCTTGGCGCACTTGGACTCGGTACAATTCCTACTGTCTTCGCGTATGGAACCATCATTGACGCCGTCGGCGTGGTTCATCGGCAACGAGTGCATAGATTGCTTGGGGTTGCGTTCGTCGTCCTCGGCTACATCCTGCTCACACATGGATTGATGAGTCTAGGGATTCATCTACCGCATCCTAGATTACCGTTCTATGACGGAATCGAAGCGGCAAGTGGTCACACTAGCTAGTAAGATACAATGAGCAATAATAACACAACTAAAACTGGTTGTACGCTCTGTGAGCTTCCCGTAGAAGGAAGTGATATCGTCGACGATGGGAACCCGTTTTGTTGTATCGGTTGTCGCGATGTCTACAATGCGCTCGGCGACGTCGACGATATCGAGGCGGAAGACGTCCGCCGTGCTCGAGACAAATCAGAGGCTAATCGGGAGATTCCACCGGATCACGAAGCAACGTTTCTGGAAGTTGATGGAATGCACTGTGCAACCTGTGAGGCCTTCATCGAATCGGCTGCAACTGCAGTTGAGGGTGTCAGTGACGCGAACTCGAGCTATGTGACGGACACGGTTCGGATCGATCACGATCCAGATCGTGTCTCAAAGGCTGATCTTCAGGAGACGATCAGTGGTCTCGGTTACAGCGCTTACTCACGTGATGATGCGTTTAGCCGCCGGAGAGCGAACAATTGGGAGATGGGGCGAGTTGCGGTCGGTGTTCTCATGGGGATGTCCGTGATGCTGCAGTATCTTGTCATCATCTATCCAACGTATTTCGGCGGACTGTTTTACGGTGAGCGGGTCACGGAGTTCTTCGAAGCCACACTCGCGGGTCCCCTTGCGACGCCTTTCTACGTTGTCATCGCGGCGCTCACGACAATCATCCTGGCAGTGACTGGAAAGCCAATCCTCCAGGGCGCGTACGTCAGTATTCGGATGCGGTCTCCAAATATGGATCTACTCGTCGCGATCGCAGCTGTGAGTGCCTACCTCTACAGTACACTTTCGATCGCACTGGGGGGCAAGCACATCTACTACGACGTGACTGTTGCTATCATTGTCATCGTCACGGTCGGCAACTATTATGAATCGTCGATCAAGCAACAGGCGACCGACCGTCTCTCCGATTTGACGGCTATTCAGGTCGATGAGGCCCGCCGCGTTGGCGGAAACGGTGAATATGAAAATATCGCAGTCGATGACCTCGAGGTTGATGATCACGTACTAGTACGGTCTGGAGAGCGAATCCCCATTGATGGTGTGGTAGTTGATGGCGACGCAGCCGTCGACGAAGCAGTTGTCACTGGTGAGTCTCTTCCTGTACGGAAGCGTATCAGGGATACCGTAGTTGGCGGCTCGATGGTGACTAATGGTGCGGTGACCATCCGTGTTGGAGAAGATGCTACGAACAGCCTTGATCGGATTGCTGAACTTGTCTGGGACCTCCAGAGCGGCTCTCACGGTATTCAGAAGCTCGCAGACAAATTAGCGACGATCTTCGTGCCGGTTGTTCTCGTCCTCGCAGTTATCGTCACCGGCGTGTATCTCCTGCTCGGTAATGGGGCCTCAGCCCTTCTCGTCGGTCTCACAGTACTGATCGTTTCCTGTCCATGTGCGCTCGGACTGGCGACACCGCTCGCAGTCGCTGCGGGGATCCGCGACGCGTTGGAACGCTCGATTGTCATCTTTGACGATACCGTGTTTGAGCGAATCAGTGATGCGGACACCATTGTCTTCGACAAGACAGGTACATTGACGACGGGCGAGATGACTGTCACCGACACCAATTTAGAGGCAGCCCTACTTGAGAAGGCGGCGCTCCTTGAGGAGCGGTCATCACATCCGGTCGGGCGAGCAATTGCCGCCGAACGGCCGGTGCCTGACGGTAGTACAGCTGAATCCGCCTCAGACGCCAGTTCGATAGATGATCGCGTCGAATCCTTTGATAGTCATCGAACCGGTGTTACGGGTATCGTAGACGGAGACGAAATCATCGTCGGCCATCCAGATCTGTTCCGTGACCAGGGGTGGGAGGTCCCTGCGGTAGTCGCCGAGCGTATTGACGGCAGCCGCGAAACGGGTCGGGTTCCAGTCGCTGTCGGACGCGACGGAACCACCGAGGGCGTTGTCGTCGTTGGTGACGAACTACGAGCGAACTGGGACGAGACGTTGACCGCGATTTCGGATACCGAACGGGAGGTCATTGTCCTTACCGGAGACGATGCTCGAGCGGCGGAGAGCTTTCGTGAGCATCGTGCTGTTGACGAAGTGTTTGCGGGTGTCCCCCCTGAAGGAAAAGCAGCGACTGTCGAACAATTCAACGAGACTGGGCGAACAGTGATGATCGGTGATGGTACCAATGATGCGCCGGCGTTAGCCGCAGCTGACCTCGGTATCGCGCTCGGTGGCGGTACTGCGATGGCCGCTGATGCTGCGGACGTCGCTCTCGTCGACGACGATCTCTCGTCTGTCGAAACTATCTTTGATCTCGCCCAGGCGACAAACCGACGCGTGAAAGGAAATATTGGGTGGGCGTTTTGCTACAACGCAATTGCAATCCCGCTGGCTGTGCTAGGCCTTCTAAATCCGCTTTTCGCCGCACTTGCGATGGGTGCAAGTAGCTTACTGGTCGTTACGAATTCAACCCGAGCATTGCTGCCAGAGGACGCTCACTGAGACGACTGCAAGTTCGGAGGGGAACACTGATGCGCTGGCGAATTATCGACGCCGAACGCGAGCAGATCGAACTCGAGACATCATCGCAGGAACCGCCGAGAAGGCGATTATTGGGGTGTTCATCCGATTTCCCGGGGCTGATACGAAGCTCCACAGACCCGTCCGCCCTGTCGAAGGAAACGTCAGTGAGCGTCGCTTCGTTACATTTCTTCGATCCTACCCAGATCGTTCCTTCAACCGTCGCTTCGTCGGCTTCCTCGGGAAACGAGATCACGGGATCAGCCCTTGGATCGAAATCGGTATCGGTGATCTCGAATTCGAGTTCCGACACTGGATCGGGCAGTGATGTGGAGTCGGAACTGGTAGCCGCTAGTTGGTCGAGACACCCAGCTAAACCGACTGACGGGAAGATTGCTAGACTCAGTACCTCACAAAGCATCCTCGGCTAACTGTTTCTGAGGCCTGAGTTCTGTGTCGAAGCGGTTACACTGACGATCTTGACGAGAGAATCATGGACGAATCGACGGAAAGGCGTCGCTGTCGGCGGCGGTCAGCCGCCGACGCGACAGGGTTGTCACTCACACCGCAGGCTAGCCCGATCGAGAGTTACCGTGTAAACCGGTTGTCTGGTGGTCGGTTCGCGGGGACGGCCCGACGCACCGCGAGGGCCGTCCACGCAGCCCGCCGAATCATATTGATGAACTCCTTGTACGGCCACCGCCAGAGGCGACGCCCGCCTCGGCGGGGCGTCGCCACAAACTCGTAGTGGAGATACCGCCAAACGTTCCCCAACAGCAGACTCACCACTACGTACAGGAACCGAACCGTCGCATCTTGCGTTGTTGTCGTCGCTATCGCTTGCTCGGACAAGCGATAGCTCGACTCGATACCGAAGCGTTTCGAGTAGTGGTATCGAGCTTCGCGTGGGGTCTCGATGAACGGCGCGTCAGCGGCGTAGCCGTGACGCGCCACACCGTTTTCGTCGTATCGGCCGTTCAGGTACGTACAGTCGATGTAGACGGGAAACTCGACGGTCCAGCTGTGACCGTCGAGTTTCCCTGTCAGATCGTGTTCGATCACGCGACTCCACCCTTCCGAGAGTTCCTGCTGAATCGTCTCACCCCACCGAATGATCGGGACGACGTAGGCGTAGTTGTGCGCTTGTAGCAGCGTGAGACACTTGCTGTCGTAGAATCCGCGATCGGGGTAAACGGCCTTGACCCCGGCGTCAAGGCCATCGAGAACACCAAGGAACTCGACGAGGACACTGCTGGCGGTGTCGCCGTCTTCGAGACGGCGCACCGCTAGCGTGTAGCGCTTGTTCTTCACACGTGCGTAGAGCGTCGCGTACGCGTGGAACGTAGTGGTCCCACGCTTGGCCTCCGAGTGGTAGAGGTGGTTTGTCTCATGTTCGTTACCGTAGTAGGGCCGCAGGTGGAGGTCTGCGCAGACCTCCACCTGCTTGGGGAGCAGTTCGACGACATCCTTCCGAAGGAGTGTGTTAGCGACTCGTTCGAGCCGTTCCGGCTCGAACTTCGTCCGGAGGTGGTAGAGAATCGTGTTCGCCGGTGGCGAGTCTTCACTGGAGTTGTACAGCGTGGAAATCGAGGTCCCGTCGGCGGCCGCGCCGACGAGGACCTCGTGAATGTCCTCTGTGTCGATATCTGCGTTGTTGGCAAGGTCAAGAGAAACTTCCTCGTCAAGCCGGTTGACGAGGAAGTCAAGGAGTTGGTTCTCGTGGATTTCACTGTCTGCTTGCTGCTGTTTGTTAGTCACATTCGCAGCAAGCAGACGTTCTAACTAACCGGCTTTGTGAGGTACTGAGACTAAGTTTGCAGCTAGCTATTCTGATTAATCCCTCTCTCGAGGGCGCTGCTAACTGAATTACGCACCGGCAAGAAGAGCGGCTGAACCTCCTTAACAGCAACTACAACGTTCCGCTGCTCCTAGTAGAGCGGACGCTCTTGTCACCGCTATAACTTCCGTATTCATCCCGGGTAAAGTTCCGGGATATTCTTTTACATTTCTCCTAGTGAGGGAACGCCCAGCTGAGTAGATTACTCCGTAAATTCTTTAAGAAGAGTTTCTTCGCTGTAATGTTGGAGCGGGTAATGACTGTCGAGTTCACGTTCGATCACAAACGTGGAGTCAGTTCGAGCAACCTCGTCAAGTTCTTCGAAGTCAGAAATGAGCCGCCCAACGCTATCACTGTCAGAGAGCCGAGCTAATGCAATGAAATCGGTATCCCCCATTGTGAAGAAGACCTTTGTAACCCCTTCAATGTCAGCGATAACCTGGCCACACTCCGTGTGAGATTGATCATCTTTCGTGAATACATGTACAAGTATTGTCACACCTAATCCGAATTTATCAAGATCAAGATCCAGTCGATCGTTTGTGATCACTCCGGCGTCTCGAAGATTGTTAAGTCTATAATGAATTGTCGACAGCGGAATTCCTGTTGATTCTCTAATCTTCTCGGTGCTCGTCGTCTCGAGTTCCTCCAGTGATTTCAAGATCCGAATGTCTTTCTCATCCATAGCGTGTGAATGACCTAAAACTCGTAGTAACTTCAAACTTTGTCGACTTTATCGCATCTATATCGAAGCTGCTTCAGAATAACCGAAAATCGCGTGGAGGACTGCCGTATTCGCTCTATTATTAGCAATCCAGCGGGTTATACTAATCAACGTAATATGAGAGCGACAACCCAACAACGATTCCACATTCCTGCAGGTCTCACCATCATTGGACTGGGTTTTCTATGGGGGGCCGGTTTCCCAGCAATCGAGATTATAGTCACCCAACTACCGCCACTTAGTGCGGCAGGCATCCGTTACGCTATCTCCGGCTGCCTCGTCCTTGGATACGCACGAATGGCGACAGATCGAGTGCTTCCACAAACTAACCGCGAACTCTTGAACATCATTATTGTTGGGGGATTCATGTTTGGTGGCTATCAAGCAGGATTATACCTCGGCACTCAGCATATTTCGGGTGCAGTTGCGTCTGTCGTTACTACAATGTCACCAGTCATAGCAGCCCTCGTTGCAGTCCCGATCCTCGGTGAGTCTCGAGACCTTCTTGACGTTATCGGGTTCTGCCTTGGTCTGAGTGGTGTCTTGGTTCTCTCGCAACCGTCAATTGACACTACATTGCTTTCATCGACGGTACTCGGGGTTGGACTGGTTTTTCTCGGAACAACACTGTTCGCAGTTGGCTCTGTTCTACTCCAGTTGTTCGATGAAGAACTGCCAGCGGAAGCCCTCCAAGGATGGGCGATGCTTATTGGAGCGACACTACTGTTTTCTGGCGGGATCCTTCGCGGTGAATCGCTCCCAAACGCTCAGTCCCTTTCTCCGACTGCAGTTGTTTCGTTAATATACATTACATTAATTGCTGGTGCTGGTGGCTACCTCCTGTACTTCCGGTTAGTGCGTCAAGTTGGAGCGACAGAAACGACACTCGTGGCGTATCTGGAACCAGTTGCAGCAACAGTCGTATCGGTCTTGGTTCTCAATCAGACGATTAATATGACGACAGTTATTGGATTCCTCGCTGTCGCAGCAGGGTTTACACTCGTCAGTCGGACCATGATGCACTGATCGACCGGCAATTTAACCATAGACTCTGTAGATCGGCTTTCTGCACCCAATTATGGATCGTCGATCTTGTCCGTTTGACACCGGATTTCTCTAAGACTGACACAGTATGCGAAAGTGACAACATCGACAGATAGGCACTGTCTAGTTCTGCACCTCCTCGACTGGCACGTTTCCGTCGAGAGCTTGATGCGGTCTTTGGTGGTTGTAGTAATGCACGAACTGTTCAAGCCACTCTCGGCCGCTCGCCCGACTGCCCACCCACGAATTAGGGAAGCGGTCGGTTCTCATTTTGAGCGTGTGAAACCACTGTTCGATGCGGTTTCGGTCGGTATAGTTAACCCGACCGCTCAGTCCGACTCGGGAGAGGGCAGCCGATAGCCAAATTGATCGACGAGAAACTCAGTCTCGGAGAGATCGTGTTTCTCGCGGAGTTTCTGCAGAAACGCCGCCGCCGGATCAGTTCTATGTCGACGAAACAGCGCGACGTCGAGAATCAGTTTTGTCTCGATGTCTATTGCAGCGTACAACCAAGACCACTCGCCGTTAATCTTGACAGTAGTTTCATCGACAGCGACCCGCGACGGCGACGCCGTCCGCAGAACGCTCCGCGTTCTGCTGTCGAGGCGAATCTTCGATTCGCCGACCATTGGAGCGCTTTGCGCTCCAAGAGGCCGCACGAGAGCTTCGCTCTCGTGGACGTCGGCGGGTCGTGTTCGCTGTCAGCCAGCCGATGTACCCCGTTCTAAACCGCTCCGTGAGAGCGTTCAACGCCTAATTCAGCGAGAATCGCTGTTGTCTCCCGCAACCAACTCAATATTACGACCTGCTCACTTCTCAAACTGGCTCAACTAGACAGTGCCGCAAGATGGAGTTGAATACCGAGCACGATCAGTTGACGCGGTGTCCGCTCTCGCTCTACAAAACTCAAATCGATCCAGTCGCGATACCCGCTGAGGTGGGCGATTTTTGGCAAGGATACCACAAAATCGTGCCGCCTCACTTTTCACGCGTAACGAAACAGCGCCTGCGACTCACTGCGAAGAGAGAGTGCACGGC
This sequence comes from Haloterrigena salifodinae, assembly GCF_003977755.1. Classification (NCBI taxonomy): domain Archaea; kingdom Methanobacteriati; phylum Methanobacteriota; class Halobacteria; order Halobacteriales; family Natrialbaceae; genus Haloterrigena; species Haloterrigena salifodinae. Next base: position 151,891 of record NZ_RQWN01000004.1, on the reverse strand, counting down.
GCGAAGCGTTCGCGAACAACCGTCAACGGTGAAACGCGAGCAAGTGCGAAGGTGACCCGGGGTGTGGACCGCCGATATCTATCTACAGACACCGTGCACCTCGAGATAACTATCGCATCCTCCTTCGGAGCAAAAATCATTAACTCTAATCTGGATAAATAGTTATAGCACTCATCCATGCCGACATCACACACAGATACTGCCGACGGACAGAACACGTTTATTTACGTAGTCGCGGCGTTAGCCGCACTGAACGGATTACTATTCGGCTTCGAACCGGGGTTATCTCCGGTGCAATGCTCTACATTCGGGATGCGTTCGAACTCACCACAGTGTTCGGCTATACGATGAATCCGTCCTACGTCGAAGGGGTGGTCGTCAGTGGGGGAATGGTCGGCGCAATCATCGGCGCAGCACTCGGCGGTCGTCTCGCCGACCGGCTCGGCCGACGCCGACTCATCCTCGTCAGCACAGTCGTCTTCTTCGTCGGCTCGCTCATCATGGCGATCGCACCGACCGTCGAAATACTAATTGTCGGCCGCATCCTTGACGGGGTCGGGATCGGCTTCGCGTCGGTAGTCGGTCCACTCTATATCTCCGAAATCTCGCCCCCGAAGATACGGGGATCGCTGGTCTCGCTGAACCAGTTAACCATTAGAAGCGGTATCCTCATCGCGTATCTGGTGAATCTCGCGTTCGCCGGCGGTGGTGAATGGCGCTGGATGCTCGGTCTCGGAATGGTCCCTGCAGCCGTCCTATTCGTCGGGATGCTCTTCATGCCGGAAAGTCCGCGCTGGCTCTACGAACAGGGCCGTGAGACGGATGCCCGCGAGGTCCTGTCCCGAACCCGCGTCGAAAGCCAGGTCGGTACCGAACTCAGCGAAATCAAAGAAACGGTCCAGGTCGAGTCCAGTTCGTTTCGTGATCTGTTCCAGCCGTGGGTCCGCCCGATGCTGATCGTCGGCGTCGGACTGGCGGTATTCCAGCAAGTGACCGGCATCAACACGGTCATCTACTACGCTTCGACGATCCTCGAGTCCACTAGCTTCGAAGACACCGCTTCGATTCTCGTGACTGCCGGAATCGGCGTTGTCAACGTCGTGATGACCATTGTTGCCGTCCTCCTCATTGACCGGGTTGGACGCCGACCGCTGTTGCTGAGCGGACTCAGCGGAATGACCTTGATGCTCGCCATCCTCGGCTTCGCGTTCTTCCTACCCGGCCTCTCGGGCATCATCGGCTGGGTCGCGACCGGGAGCCTGATGCTGTACGTCGCGTTCTTCGCAATCGGACTCGGACCGGCGTTCTGGCTGCTGATCTCCGAGATCTATCCGATGCAGGTCCGCGGAACCGCGATGGGGACCGTTACGGTCCTCAACTGGGCTGCGAACCTGATCGTGTCGCTGACGTTCCTCCGTCTAGTCGACGTCTTCGACCAGACGGGCACATTCTGGCTCTACGGCGGGCTCTGTTTCATCGCACTGGTCTTCTGTTACCAGCTTGTCCCCGAAACGAAGGGCCGATCGCTCGAGGAGATCGAATCCAATCTGCGCGAGACGACCATCGGCAAGAAAGCCGAGCGCTCTAGCACCGTGAAATCGGACGACTAACCGGGTCGATCTCGAAACGGCGTCAGCACCAGCGTTTCTGGGCGATGTGCACTCGTGCGGTCGTGACCTGTCACTGGCTAATCGATTTGTTCGGGACGTACCGAGCATCCTCTGTCTCTGCCTCTGCTGATCGGAAACTCAGTCGGATAACAGCGATGAATACGGTTTCGGAGCCGTGATACCTGGTCCGCAATACGGGCGCGTCAGGAGAATCGCGATCTCACTTTCGATCGCGGACGAACGTGACCGGACAGGGCGCGTTCAGCATGACTTTCTGTGCCGTGCTCCCGAAGAGTGCCTTTCCGGCGGGAGAGCGTTGCCGGCCGCCGATGATCACGCGATCAGCGTCGACCTCCTTGGCGATCTCGACAACCCCGTCTCCCTTTCTGCCGGTTGTCGCGCGAGCCTCGTAGTCGATCGAATCAGCTTTCAGGCGGCCAGTAATCTCCTCGGTAGTGCTCATCTGAGCAGCTAGTTCGTCAGGTTCGATGTGTTCGTCCTCCGTATTCGCTACCTGCTTGACCGTTTCTTTGTAGGAATCCGTATCGAAAACGTGGACGATGATTACCGTGGTGTTACTGGAGGCTACTTCTTTGACGACATCCACGAGTGCGTCGACACGGGAGTCATCACGCCCGCCAACGCCGAGCAGAATTGTTCGCAGTTCGGGTTCGCGTGACGGCTCTCTAGAGTATGATCCTTCGTTCATGCTTAGTGGAAAATAGTTGCCGAGCGGTAAGTAAATTTCTATAGATTAACTATAGTTATAGTTATGATTTCGTCACCGCAACAGCCAGCGCTGGCGAACTCGAGTCGACCGCATCGGACCTGCTTGAGCACAGTTTACCGTGATCGCAGATCTCACCTGGTACTATGTGGGCTGACCGCGTCCGAGAACGCAGTACGTGATTTTTTGTAATTCACTTTTCAGCGTTTGGGCAGCCGGTATCTTCTCCTACCAATACAGTACGAGCGGGATGAGCTCGATACGACGAAGAAGCACATCGTAGCAATTCTGCTGTACACAGCATCGTTATCTTTGGCCGTGAGTCGTGATTTGCCCGGTCTGGCCATAGAGCATTCTGATGATGGGCTCGTCTTCCCACCGGAACGCTGGATGACGACCTTCCAGTCCCACAGCTCATCCTCCGCGAACTGAGGAATATCTCGCCTACTCGCCGCCGCCACTGCTAGAATGACTGATCGAAGATTGCTTTGTTGTTCACGCGTGCGTAGAGGGTTCGAGACGTTACGATCCAAGAGTGACTGGTCCCCTCCTAAGCATAGGAAATTAACTTGGTTACGAGTGTATGTTTGATACTGTACTTCAATATCTAACTAGCGATGAACTCCAGCTATTATGTGCCCATCTAAAATTACTTTATAGATAGATAGAAATAAGGTATAGATATGATAGTGAAAACAACATAAAATACTATCATTTCCACCCCGATCCCTATATACGACTTATTTACATTAGTACGAGTGTAAACACGCTATCTCCTCCAGCGGCATTATGGGCCTTAATATAGGATATATTATAAATGTGCTCTCGTCTCAAAGATTTCAATGTAGAGAGTTTACCTATTGAGGGTTGAACAAGATATGAAATACAGGTAATGGCTGACCACTATCACAGCTACGACTGAAGAATTTCGCTACAAGTTTCCACCTGAGACTGAGAAGGGATCAACTGAGTGATTCCGTTCACCTAGTTCCTACATCTGTGGATAACCTAATCATCTTTGCTTCAAAATCTTCCATAAATGCTCCTGGCCCACCAATAGATACTACAGTATCCTCGCTCTCTATAAAAAGAGTATTTTTGATAGCACGAGAACTTGACTCTGGGGCAATGATTGACTGTTGTACATTAGTGACTTGTCCACGAATGGTTTCAAATCCGTCACCAACAGACACAGCTCGAGCTTTTATTTCTGCGTAGAGTTCTGTATTTTGCCTCAATTTGCACGTAGCATCTACTACTGCGTGACAAAACGCGGTGTATTCTTGGGGAAGATTATTCGGCCGACTAATGTAGGCTTCGTATCCTGCACCCCAGAAGTTACCTAGAAAGGCACTGATTAGAATTGGTATGAAGGAGTTTTGTTGAAGAGAGATACCTTGCTTAGATGAATAGGCATGGCGGAGCAGGTCTGGCGGTGAAAAAATTCCATCCCTACGGTCAACACACATCATCGCAGGAAAATCACCTTCAGATATACGCATAACGGATGCGATTGTACTGTCTCTAGAGACTGCTGTTTTTGTATTAGTCACTAACAGAAGGATAAATACACCTCGGTCAAGCGCTCTTCGTAGGTCATCAGCAATGTCAGGCACCGCTTCGACTGGAAGCGATAATAAAATCTCATTTTCTGCTTTCAAAATACTCTCCCGGAGACGTTTGAAAAGGGTTGGTTTAGATTTGTAGACCTCTGTCTTCGACTCGAACGAAGCCTCTTTGAAACGTGTGATAAGTTCTGATTCAATTGTTGATAGGTTTTCCTTCAATTGAGATATTGCCTCAGAAGGGTGGATTGCATTCAATGTTGTCGGTGTAGTATGGTCATTGACGACTATGAGACCCCGCTGTTCAAGTCGATCGGCGACCTTGTACGCATGTCGAACTGAAATGTCTGCTTCATCAGCTAAATCGCTCATCTTAATTTTACCATGCCCGATGGAGGTGAGGTATGCTGCTACTTCCTTCTCAGAGAGTCCGAATCGCTTAAGAGCTGTTCTAAGATCTCTACCGTCCATAATCCATGCTATAACGAGGTAGTTATATAAGTCTAGTGTGCTCAATGATGTTCGCTAACACACATATTTGGCATTTAGTTTTGATATCTAAATAATATTTTGAATAGCTAAAATATAAGCTATAGCTGTGTAGATTCATGTAAGTTAATTATATAATGATCATACTCCATGGTTCATCCATCCAGAAATCTTTTAGTACTATAGAAGTTAATACTCAGATGCGATGGTAGATAAGAGTGCTAATATTGAGCTAAGCAGGCGCAGTATACTCAAAACAACTGGCGCAATTGGTGCGGCCGGTCTCGCGCTACCGTTTGGGACTGGCTCCGGAGCCGCTCTCGAGACAGGTGAAGCGAGCCAGTGGACTCGCGAACACGCAAACAGTATCGAACTTACAGACGATACGACTGCTCCGGTCATCAATGAGAACTCCGACGTAATCTCGGACGATTACTGGATCTGGGACACCTGGCCGCTTCGATACCGCGACGGCTCGATTGCAAAGATCAACGGCTGGCAGGTCGTCTTCTCCCTCACGGCGTCAAAGGACCTCGTGCCGGGTGCTCGGCACAATGAAGCGACGATTCGCTACTTCTATTCCCGGAATGGTCATGACTGGCAGGAGGGCGGGACGGCCTTCGAGAACCCGCTTGGGCACCACCAGTGGGCCGGCTCTGCGATGTACGATCAGAGCGAGGACCAGATTTACCACTTCTACACAGCGACCAGCCCGGAACCGGAGTTCCGCCAGCGACTCGCACTCGGCAAGGGCGCGTCCCTCCGGACCAGTCCGCACGGCGTCGAGCTGACCGGTGACCAGGAGCACGTTATCATCGGTGAAGCCGACGGGGACCTCTATCAGACCCTAGAGCAGTCCCGGGAGCAGGGCATCGTCTACGCGTTCCGTGACCCGTGGTACTTCGAGCATCCCGAGACTGGCGAGGATCTCGTCGTGTTCGAGGGGAACACGCCCACGGAAGGCGATAGCCCGGATGATCCGCAAAGCTACAACGGGAACGTTGGCGTAATGCGAGCGACCAACGACGAACTCACCGAGTGGGAGCTCCTCCCGCCTAACCTGGAGGCGATCGAGGTCAACCAACAGTTGGAACGCCCGCATTACGTCTTCAATAACGGAAAGTGGTATCTGTTCGTCCTCAGCCACAAGTTTACGTTCGCTCCCGGCCTCAGCGGTCCCGACGCGCTGTACGGGTTCGTGAGCGATTCGCTCTACGGTGAGTACGAACCGCTCAACGGGAGCGGACTGGTCCTCGCAAACCCCGAGTCGGCTCCCTTCCAGGCGTATTCGTGGCTGGCGATGCCCCACGGGAACGACGTGCTGATCGAAAGCTTCGAGAACTTCCGCGGACTCGACGATACGTCTCGGGGCGAGATCGGCCTTGACGAGGTCGGCCATCTGCCCCCCGAAGAGCAGAAGGAACTGTTCGGTGGGACGCTGGCGCCGAGTCTGAAGCTACAACTCGAGGGGACTGAAACACGGGTCGTCAGCGAACTTAATGACGGCCACTTTCTTCCCTCGGGCGGATCGAACAAGGGGGCGAACGGAAATAATCGGTAAGGGAACGAGTTGGCTCCTGAGGGCTCTGCTACCTATCTGAGTTCGGCTCTCGAAAGGTCGCAGAGTCTAGCGGATCTACGGATCACGACCTGCAGGCAGCTGGGACACTAATCGAGTGGCAAGATCAATCTCAGAGGGCCTTTCCGATAATAGAATCTAGCTGCAAGGAACCTTAGCGCAGAAGGGGATCAGAATATCGTGGAAAGAAACCCTCTTTCAATGATCTGCTCTGGAGGCTTGGTAGACTGCAGTCCGTGACCACATCGGTGGTTCGTTTGAGTTGCGTCTGGCAGTTGTGTGTCTCATCCAAGGTCGATTGCTCGAGCTAAACATCCCTGTGGTGTGTTTCGAGAAAGTTTTTTCGATCTGTTTGATTCCGGATAGGTTGTCAGCAGTAGTAGTCACCAACTGTTGGACCGTCGTTTCACGAAATCTAATCGTTCCACGTATTTGCTTCGACATCGCTCAGACCGATTCAGGAGGTAGAGAGATCACCGCTACAGCCGTGAGCGAACGAAGTGAGCGAGCGGGACGACGACGGACTTCTAAAGAGGAGTGCTTTTCATCGAAGCCAAGCGGAATGGATTTTCCGCAAGTTGAAAAGAGTGCTTCGCACTCGTTTGAAGATTCTGCAGAGATTTTGCTGAAACCGAATGGCCGTACGAGCGCTACGACTGATAGGAGAGTAGCGGTCACGACTTCTGTAAATAGCCCTAAGTGATCACGAGTACTACGGTTGAAACAACTTAATTCTGATTACCTGTGAAAACGTAGGAAGGGTTGTATTCCCATTGGAAACTAAATGGACAGCGGTTGGAAAATTAGAGAGAGAAACAGGCTAGAGTACCTGAATTAATGCTCGTTCTTTATTTATATAACTACCAATTACAATATACACACTGACGGAGTGTTCTCATGAACTATGAACCTATTCGTACGGAAGCCATTGTAAAACAGATACGCTATCGATGAAATACAACAATTGCAATAGTATCTATATAAATATGAAATGATTTGCTTGACTGAATACAATGGGACTTAAGTAGGTCGATTTGCCTCTCGCGATTGTCGCCGAAGCCCCGTCCAGAATTACAGCAGAAATAGTGTCACAGTTACAGTAAAGTCAAAAGGTTGGTCGACAATACCGCTTTTCGTGTCCCACATCGGACGGGAGCCAGTTGGGTAGCGGCCTCCGGGAAAGTTAGAGAGGAACTTTACAACATCTCTTCCTCAGCTCGTCGCTTTCGACACTGATACAAAAGATATGCCAGAGGCATTAATAGAACGACAAAGATGAGCAAGTCGAGGACAACTAAGACGTGGGCAGCCGATCCTGATTCGACGATCGGGTACGCTACAAGTGCGAGCACGAGGAACAGTACGTCGGCGACGAAGAAAAGACGAAGTACCAGTTCGTACCCACGCACGCGATCCCAGAATCGATCAGTGAATGTCTTCATAGGTGTCCGTTTCAGACAAGAGAAATAAAAGCGTTGTCACTCGTTGAGACAGAGAGGTCATCGCTCTGCCAGCACCTTCCGTAGCACGATTCCTTGATAGCACGCAGTGATTTTTGTTCTCCGGTGCTAGGAAACCGCCGACGCTGTTTACAATTGTACCTCTGTAACCACTCGCCAGGACCGGAACGATTTTTCTCGCCGTACCGAGGAGTTTTCCCGAGACAGTGAATACACCCATTCTACACGATACATAATCAACCTTGATTATGATGAAGGTTAGAATCGGTCTTCGGGCGCTGTACGTTCCGATATGCGCCGGACCGTGAGAAGTTCACTCACCCGAGGAAGGAGATTGTCCAGTAACCATCACATTGATTCACAGCCGTAGTGAATATTGCTGACCAGTCTCGTTCTCGCCGGGAAACCAGATCTGCGTACCGAACGCGGGCGTCTGGATATCTGGTCACCAGACCAAATTATAAGTAGTATGAACCAGTATCGCATACGTGTATGGTAGATGGTAACTCAGATGACGGTAGGGAGCGTGTGCGCCCTCGTCGTCGACGGGTGCTGAAAGGTATCGCAGGCGCCGGTGTTGCATCAATCGCTGGCTGTTTCGGATACGGGAACGAGACAGGTTCGGATCGACTCCGAGTCGAGATGGCCAACCAGCCGGATCAGATCAACTACAACCCCTTCGGACAGCAGACTCCCGGCGTCTTGAACAAGATCATCTTCGAGCAAGGCGCGCGATGGCATGCCGACGAGGAAGAATGGGTGCCACTACTCGTCGAGAACTGGGAATACCCGTCGACGGTCCAGTCTGGGGCGACTGTTCAGTTCGACCTGTCTGATACGTATACGTGGTTCAACGGAGACGCGTACACGGCCGAAGACTTCGTGGGCCAAATGCGCTGGCGGAACGTGAACAACGACGCCGTCTGGGACTTTCTCGACGATGTCGAGCAGACGGGCGAATACAGCGTCGAGATGACGCTCGCAGAGAAGATCGACACTCAACTGTTCGAGAACGCGCTGTTCGGGATGGGCGACGCCCCGACCAACTGGACATTCAAATTCGACGTCTTCAGGGACTATCTCGAGCGCATGGAAGATGCTGGGTCTGACGAAGACCAGAGTGCGATCCTCCAAGAACTCGCCGAATGGAACGTTTCTCTCAACGAGGCCCGTGAGAAAGGGCTCGGGAACGGGCCGTTTATGCCGTCGGAGGCGACGGCAAACCAGCTCCTCCTAGAGAAGTACGAGGACTACCAGAACCCTCACATCACGGCGGACGACATCGCGTTCGATACGATGGAGGCGCTGCCGCTCCAGGGGCCTCAGGAGAAGCTCCGATCGCTGCGCAATAACGAGGTAGATGCGCTTCACAACGTGGCGTTCAACTCGGCACAGGCAGACCAGATCCCGGACAACTACGAGTCCGTCAGGTTCTACAGCCATAGCGGCGAGTCGATCTCATTCAACTGCCGCCGCGAGCCTCTCGACAACCAGCAGGTCCGGTGGGCGCTCTCGAACGTGCTGCAAGCGAGCCATGACACGCTGATGCAGAACCTGCCACTCTCGGACGTGAACAAGGAGCGCGTCGATCTGTCCGCGGGAATGTCACAGCCGCTCATCGATGAGTGGCTCGGAGACGTCAAAGGTCAGTTCATGCAGTTCGACGGCGGGACCGAACGAGCTACAGAACTCCTTCGGGACGAAGGGTTCACCCAGGAGAACGGTACGTGGTACAAGCCCGACGGCGAGCAGTTCACGCTCACGTTCAGGGACGCCGGTTTCCACAGCAATCGGACGGAAACTGCGTCGCGGATCCTGAGCGACTTCGGTATCGAGACCGAAGCGATCATCGTCGAGGATACCACGTACTTCGGACAGACGATCCCCGAGCGGGACTACGATCTCACTAACTGGTGGGTCGGCCAGTCCGCACCGCTTCCGTACGAGGGATTCCAGAACCACCTCGTCAACGAGGCGTGGGTGACCGCGTACCCACTCGGCGTACCCTCCGTCTCGGAGTGGAACGGGGAGGGTACCAGCGAGTTCATCGTCGAGGTTCCGCCGATCGGTGAGCCCGACGGGGAGCCTCGAGAGATGAACATCCGGGAACGCCTCCAGGCGATCGCGCGAGGCCAGAGCAAGGAAGAACAGCGGCCGCACATCCAGCAGCTAGCGTGGTTCTGGAATTGGATGGACGCTTCTTGGGGACCATGGACACTGTACATCGCCTCTGAGTACTACAACACCGAGAACTGGAACTGGCCCGCAAACGACAGTGCGATCATGAAGACACCGAGTGTGCAAGACTGGCCTGTCCGCCAGGGCCAGCCGACGCCCAACGAATAAGCGAACGTCCTGGCTCGCAACGATCGGTTACGTGAGCGTGTTGCTCCCGATTCCGACCGCCCCTCGGTGTGGAGTAGCTGCTGCACCCGTTAAGTACTTAAACACCCCAGGTATCGTTATCTGCCCTATGGAAATCGGAACCTAGGGTCTTCCTTTGCTCGGATTTCAATAGAGGCCAAAATGCTTTTATACTATAAACACCGTGTGATAGATATGCAAGCTGAGGACTCAGAGTCGAAAGACTCTCCCAGCCTTGGGTTTCTGACCGCGGGTGAATTGACGGACGAACAGTGCGCAGCGCTTCGAGCTGTACGGGACATGGCGGGCGTGGATTGTGTTTCACTCGAGGATCTACCGACGGAACAATCGCTGTCGTCGTTCGACGCGCTCTGGTGGCACCGTGATCTCTCTTTCGCGGACGAAACGTTCCCTTCCGGTGCGGTCGACGCATTGATGGCGTATCTCGACGGGGGCGGCGGACTTCTGTTGAGTCTACACGGAGTCACGACCGTCGAGGAGTTGGGGATCGATCCGCAGCCGCCGGACCTCATCGACGAGACGTACAAACCAGTCCACAAGTGGGGGCAGCGCCCGGCGGGGTTCCTGGTCGGTTCGCGGTTCGCCGACGCCGACCTGTTCGAGTCATGTGACGGAAACCGCGTTCACACGCAGCCGTCCCGTAGCGAATCGACACCTCGAGTGGCCTACGAACGCCGGATCCCGAAGCGTGGAACGGTTCTCGCGAGCGCCGCTGTCGGTGAGACGGACGTCCCCCGAGAGAACAGCGTCATCGGCTGGCAAGTCGGGGCGGGAACCGTCGTCGGTATCGGCCAACACTTCACGTTCGATGGCGTGCCGTCGGAGTACCTGACGACACTTCGGATGATTCTTCGCGGGACGATCAAGCATATCGCCCGCGGGGAGGCCGCGATGTACACTCGACCGCGGAGTGGCGCGGAACTGACACAGGTCAGGACAGAGATTGACGATGATCCTCACCGCCCCTCGTACCATTTTACGCCACCGGCAAACTGGATGAACGATCCGAACGGACTAGTCAAATGCAACGGCGAGTATCACCTGTTCTACCAGTACAACCCGGCTGGACCGTACCACGGATCGATCCACTGGGGGCATGCGGTGAGCGACGACCTCGTTCACTGGGAGGATAGGCCCATCGCGCTAGAGCCCGACGCAGGGGGACCGGACCGGCACGGGTGTTGGTCAGGCTGTACGGTACTTGATGACGACGTCCCCACGTTCGTCTACACCGGCGGCGACGGACATGATCAGCTCCCCTGTCTCGCTCGCGCGGCTGATGACGACCTCGATACCTGGCAGAAGTCCCCACAGAATCCGATCATCACCGACCCTCCCGAGCGGCCGCAGATCCTCGCGAACGACGACTGGAACGCCGAGTTTCGCGACCACGACGTCTGGAAGGAGGACGGAACCTGGTATCACCTCATCGGCTCCGGGACCGAGGATGCCGGTGGAACGGCGCTGTTGTATCAGTCGGACGATCTTCTCGATTGGGCGTACGTCGGTCCAATCCTAGTCGGAGACCGCGACGAAGACGGGCCGATCTGGGAGTGCCCGGAACTACTCGACTTTGGTGACCTGCAGCTGCTGCAGGTCTCGAACTACGACAAGGTCGCGTACTTCCTCGGAACGTTCGACGGTCAGACGTTCAACCGAGAGGACTCGGGGACGCTCGATCACGGGAACTACTACGCCGCCCAATCAATCCCCGACGGCGACGGGCGGTACCTCTCGTGGGGCTGGATCCGTGAGGATCGCAGTGCGTCCGCGCAGTGGGACGCGGGGTGGTCTGGTGCCATGTCTGTCCCTCGTTCGCTCTCGCTTTCGTCCGACGGTACTCTTGTAGTGCAGCCGGCCGAGGAACTCACTCGTCTTCGGGGAGAACGCGAGACGATCGACCGTCAGACGCTCTCCCCGGACGATCCGTCACCGTGTGACGGTGTCTCTGGCGACGCACTGGAAATTCAACTCGAACTGGAACTTGACGGTGCTGACGCGTTCGAGCTTGTCGTCGCATGCTCCGATGACAGCGAGGAACGAACATCGATCCGGTACACGGACGGCAATCGTCTGATCGTCGATCGTGAACACTCCAGCCTCTCGGACGCCGCAAATTCCGATCCGCAGTCAATCGACGAGGTACCCCAGTCCGACGACGGCATCGTGCACCTGCACGTGCTCGTCGACGCTTCAGTCATCGAAGTGTTCGTCAACGACCGAACCAGTGTGAGCAGCCGAATCTACCCGACTCGGCCCGATAGCACCGGCGTCTCGCTCGAGGCGGTCGGCGGAGCCGTCGAACTCTACTCGGCAGACATGTGGTCGCTGGAGTCCGCATTCACGGACGACTCGAGCGCCGAGGCGACCTCAAACCCCGAAATAAACCTTGATTGATATAATGACCGTTAAGTATATACCGTTTCATCGTGTGATTCTGCCTGTCACAATTGATAGCACTATGAGAGTGAAAAATACGACGGAGGGGCGCCGCGGATGAACTACTACGTAAAGCGTGTGATCCGATCGTTCGTGACTCTGGTGCTGGTCATCACGATCACGTTCGGTCTGACACGTCTGATGCCCGGCGGCCCTGTCGATTACATGCGAGCGAAACTTCGCAAGCAAAATCCGAACATGCCGTCCGAGCAGATCGACCAGATGGTGCAGGCGTACGTCGGTGTCAAGCCAGACGAACCGATCTACGTGCAGTACCTGAACTACGTCACCAGCGTCCTTCAGGGCGACCTCGGCGAATCGACGTACTATAACGAGCCAGTCGCCCAGATCTACGCGGAGGCGATCCCGTGGACGCTGTTCGTCCTCGGAACGGCGATGCTCGTGACGTTCGCGATTTCGATCTCGCTTGGCGCGCTCCTCGCTTACAAGGAGGGGAGTCGGCTTGACTCGGCCGTCAGCACTGTCGCAATCGTGATGAACTCCGTCCCCTATTACGTGGCGGCGATCATTCTCATCGCGATCTTCGTCACGAACCTGGGAATGTATCCGCTCTCCGGCAGAACGAGCCTCGGCGTCACACCGGGCTTCAACCTCCCGTTCATAGTAGACGTGCTACGACACGCGACCCTGCCAATGCTCTCGGTTATTATCACGGGCTTCGGCGTCCAGACGCTCGCGATGCGGAGCAACAGTATCAGAGTACTCGGAGAGGATTACATCCGTGTCGCACGGTTGCGGATGCTCCCTACGAGTCGCATCGCGAACCAGTACGTGGCTCGGAACGCAATCCTCCCGATCTACACCGGCTTCGTCATCCAGATCGGGTTCATCTTCGGGGGTTCGATCATCCTCGAGGACATTTTCCAGTATCCGGGCGTCGGGTACTACTTCTTCAACGCGATCACGGCGCGCGACTATCCGTTGATGATGGGTGGATTCCTCATCATATCGGTCGCAGTCGTCATCGCGGTCACGATCGCCGATCTCACCTACGGGCTGATCGATCCGCGTGCGGGTGCCGGGGGTGATTCCAGTGAAGCCTACTGACGAGGACAGGAATCCGATGGCCGACGGCGGCGATATCAACGCGGCGGAGATCCCGCTTGAGAGCGTTTCCGTGGAGGACGTCACCCGACGCGATCGGATCGCCAAGGACCTTCGCGGACACTGGGAAACGTTCCTGCTGGCGTGGTCCGACTGGCGTTTCAAGGCCGGATTCCTGATCCTGTTCGGGTTCGTCCTTGCCGGAACGGTCGGCGTCTGGCTCGTCGAGTCACCGACGTATCAGGACGGGAATAAATGGGACAGTCCGTCCTATTTCGGCGAGAACCCGCTCGGCACTGACCAGTTCGGACAGGACATCGCCGCGCTATTGATCCACGCGACCCCGGACATGCTGTTAATGCTGATGGGCGGGGCAGTGTTCGCTACCGGGATCGGCGCGTTCGTCGGTATCGTCTCGGGTTACAAAGGCGGGCGAGCCGACGAAATACTGATGACGCTGACTGACACGGCGATAATGATTCCCGGGCTCCCGCTGATCATCATCGTCGGCGCGATCTGGGAGCCGACCAGCCCGATCCTCGTCGGTATCCTCGTGTCGATCAACGCGTGGGCCGGGACGGCGCGATCGCTCAGATCTCAGGTCCTCACGATCCGGGAAGAGGCGTACGTCGAGGCCTCGCGGATCATGGGCGTCTCGACCGGATCGATCCTGCGCAAGGACATCACGCCGCAGCTCCTCCCGCTTATCCTCGTCAATTTCGTGATGTCGGGGCGAGGAGTGATCTTCAACTCCGTAGCGCTGTACTTCCTCGGGGTGCTTCCGGTCGAGGGCGTCAACTGGGGCGTGATGCTGGAGAAGGCGTACAACGCCGGTGCAGTCACGTCGCCACAGCTGTACTACACGGTGTTGTGGCCACTCCTGACGATCGTGCTCCTATCGTGGGGACTCATCATGCTCTCCCAGGGGCTCGACCGTGTCGTCAATGTCAGGGTTCGCGACCGCCACGAAGGCGGGGAGGCTAAGTGATGATTGCGCTCGAATGGACGGTCACGGCAGATAGCCACTCGTCGCAAACGAAGGTGTACTCATGAGTTCCGACTACGAAACACACGAACGCGAAGTAGTACGACAAACGAACGCAGAGTCAGCTGACCAAGACGTGATTCTGGAGGTTCGAAACGCCTCGGTCGAGTTCGATATGGGCCGCGGGACGTCGCGGGTCCTCGACGACGTCTCGATGGATATCCGCCAGAGCGAAATCCTCGGCGTCGTCGGCGAGTCGGGCTCTGGGAAGTCAATGTTCGCCTCGGCGCTCCTCGACGCGGTCGTCGATCCGGGCCAACTCTCCGGGGAAGTGATCTATCACCCCGAGGACGGCGATCCGGTCGACATCGCGAATGCTGATCGTGACCTGCTGAAACGATACCGTTGGAAGGAGATTTCGATGGTGTTTCAGGGCGCGATGAGTTCGTTCAATCCGACCCAGCGGATCAGGGATCACTTCACGGAGACGCTGAAGGCACACGACCACGACCTCAAGTCGGGGATGGACCACGCGCGTAAGCTGTTTCGAGAACTCCACCTCGATCCCGATCGGGTGCTCGATGCGTACCCCCACGAACTGAGTGGCGGAATGCAGCAGCGAGCACTCATCGCGCTCTCGCTAGTGTTGAAACCGCGAGTGCTGGTGATGGACGAGCCGACCGCGGCGCTCGACCTATTGATGCAGCGATCTATCCTCGGCCTTCTGGAGAACCTCCAAGAGCGGTACGATCTCACCGTCGTGTTCATCACTCACGACCTCCCACTGGTAGCTGGTCTAGCGGACCGGATCGGCGTCCTGTACGCCTTCCAGATGGCGGAGGTCGGCCCGACCGACGAAATCCTCCGCGATCCCGCCCACCCATACACGAGGGACCTGCTCAACGCCGTCCCGAACCTTGAAACGCCACTAGACTCGATGACACCGATCGAGGGACAGGCACCCGATCCAGTCAATACGGCGACCGGCTGCCGGTACGCGTCTCGGTGTCCACTGGCAACCGGCGAGTGTCGGTCCGAAGACCCGCCGTTCTTCGACGTCAGTGCTGACCACGAGACGGCCTGTCACCACTGGGAGCGAGCGCGTGAGGAGATCCCATTCGATCCGACCGAAAGCCCCGAACAGGTTGAAACAGACGTCGTGACAGGTCGCCAGTCAGATGATTCGGTACTCTCGCTCAACGACGTGGACGTCCACTTCGAACAGAGCTCGGGACTTCGGTCGAAACTCACTGGCGATAGCGAGACTGTCTATGCCGTCAATAACGTCACCCTCGATATCTACGAGAACGACGTGGTCGCGCTCGTCGGTGAATCTGGCTGTGGCAAGACGACGCTCGGAAAGACTGCTATCGGTGTCCAGCGACCGACCAACGGGAGGGTTTCGCATCGGGGAGTCGACGTCTGGGAGGCTCGCGACGGCGGTGACGACGCCTACGACGAGATCCGCTCGGCGCTACAGATCATCCACCAGGACCCGGGAAGTTCGCTAAATCCCAACCGGAGCGTTCAGGAGATCCTCGAGACACCGCTCAAGCAGGCCCAGGACGACCTCAGTTTCAAGGATCGACGGGAACGGACCATCGCGATGCTCGAGTACGTCGGCCTCTCTCCGGCACGTGATTACGCCGAACGGTACCCACACCAGCTATCCGGTGGTGAGAAACAGCGCGTTGCGCTCGTGCGCGCACTGTTCATGAACCCGGACCTGATCCTGGCTGACGAAGCGGTGAGTGCACTGGACGTATCGCTCCGCGTCGAGATGATGGATCTGATGCTCGAACTGCAACAGCGGTTTGATACGTCGTACCTGTTCATCTCGCACAACTTCGAGAACGCGCGGTATCTCGCTGGAAGGGTCGACGGCCGGATCGGCGTGATGTACCTCGGAAATATCGTCGAAATCGGCCCCGCCGAGGAAATCATCCAGAATCCGCGTCATCCCTACACGAAGATTCTTCGCTGGTCGACGGCGGACATCGACCCGGACGACAGCAGTGGGGAACTACCGGTGCGGAGCATCGACATTCCGGATCCCGTCGACCCCCCAAGCGGCTGTTCGTTCCAGACGCGGTGTCCGAAAGCCCGAAAGCACTGCACCGAGGAGTGTCCGTCACTTGATCCGGCGAGCGGGGGTTCGGACGATCACGCGATCGCCTGCTTCCGCGAGTGCGATAGTGACCATCCCTACTGGGACAGCGAACCGCTCGACGGTGCCGATGGCGATGAGTCCATCTTCGGACCCGACCGTCCGCCCGAAGAACGCACGGCACCGGACGGCGGCGAGCGGACCTCGGACGATCACTTCGGGGACGTACGGGGGGAGGACCGATGAGCGTGAACGACACCGACTGGGACACCGAAGGTGGCCGGGAGCGCAGCCGGGTCCGTATCCTGCTCGATCAGTACCGGGCGCTATTGTACACGTTCGGGGCGACCGTCCTACTGGCCGTTCTCGGAGCGACGGTCGATGCCGCGTCTGGTCCACTGACAGACAACACGAAACTCGCCCACCAGACTGCGGGGCTACTCGGCGCGGCAGCTCTGGCGCTCGGAATCTGTCTCCTGTTCGTCATGGCTCTCTGGGGTCTCCTCGTCGTCACGGACCGCTAATCGACGGCCGTGTTCTCCCGCGAAACCGCACGGCGCCGAACCGAGTACTAGTGCCGTCTCAGGCCGGTCCCTGATCCTCATAGGTATCGAGAAACGTCCGAATATCAGACAGAGACGGCGTCTCCTGGTACTGTTTGAAGTAACTCGCCACTGCGATTCCGAGTGCGAGTGTCGATGTGTCCGAGAGGTCCTCGGCGCGACCCAGGGCGATACCTGCGCTGAAGTGATCCTCAAACGTCCCTTCCTCTGCCGGGTCGGAAATCAGGGCCGATCGGATCCGTTGGCTCCCGTGGGGGCCGGCGAGGACGGACTCTTTCGCAGCGGTCACCGCGACCCGAGACACGCCGATCTCGCGGCAAAGTGACTCTGCCGTTGCGTGGAGCGCTCGCTTCCCCCGGTCGCCGGACAGAAGAGCGTCACTCAAGTGTGCGGCCTGTTCGCTGGTCGTCACGACCGTCACTGGGATCGCATCGTTGAGGATACTCAACGACTCCAGATCCGACCGGAGCGTCGTCTCCGTTAGGCGATGCACGTCGCTCGTACAGACGATGATGTCGTCGGGCGGCGACGAGAGCAGCGGATACACCTGCTCGTAGATTCCCTCCCAGATCGTCGATATCTCGGGGATGAGCGCCCAGCCGCCGATGCTCACGAGATCAGTCTCGTCGAGTCGATCGACGATATCTTCGAGCGGCACGTATTCTCTGAGCGTTTCCCAGTTCAACGCTTGATGTCCACTGGAGTCGGTGAACAGGACCTTCCCGTCGCCGAACTGTAGATACTCCGTCACGGTCGGCTGTCCCAGGCTGAGGAGCGCGTCGTCGTCGAACGCGTCGCTGAACTCGTTCCGAATCGGCTGCCCGAAGAACCCGACGAGTTCAGTATCGTATCCGGCCGTATCGAGTACCTGTCCGACGTGGGCAGTGTGGCCGCCGGGCAAGCGCCTGCTCTCGACCCACTCGAACTGGAGCGTCTTGTCCTGAGCCGATGCCCTCGTGATCATCTCTCGCAGCGTGTCGAACTCGCTGATCTCATCGTACATTCGAGGACTCTTCCGTTCCCCGACCAGTGATCTGATATAGTCGATGTAACCGTCGAAGCCGACGATGACGTCGCCGGCGATTTCCTCGGGGAGCTCCGTCCGGCACGTCTCGATGTGTGCGAGCGTCTCGTCGTCGAGTTCTTCAGCGGACCAGTCTTCGTGTTTCTCCAGTTCAATGCTCGTCGCCATGTAGTCTTCCTGACGCGAGTGCCAGCCGCCGACTGTCACCGTCAGAGACTGCTCATCGTCGCCCTCAACAATGTCGACTTCGAGGTACGCCTGGTCATCGAACTCCGGCGCGTAGTACCCGGCGAGTCGGCCCTCTCGAGAGGTCTGCTGGCCAGTCACGTTGTCGTACCCCTCGAACCGGACTGTCAGAGTTCGGAGGGGAACGGAGTCGGTGAGTACCTCGAGGTCGGAGAGGCAATCGTGGATCCGATAGTACCGTTGCGGAAGCGTGATAGAGCAGCGCTGATCGGGATTGACCGGATACCCGAGCGGCCAGACCGTGTCCGAGAGGAACCGATCGAACATGAACGCGAGTTCCTCATCGGTGACGTAGAATCCCTCCTGAGGCTGGCGACGTGCGTCGGTAGTACTCGGCCAAAAGAACCCGGCACTTCGATCCACACTGAGTACGAGCGGTTCGCTACGAACGGTCCCCCGGACGTAGTCGGCAAACTCGCGGATAGGACTGTTGAGTTCGATACGGTCGTCGACGACGTGCCCCTCGTCGAGATCAGTGAGTACGACGCGGATCTGGACGTCGGAGTTGTCGCGTAGCGCGTCCTCGAAGATCTGCAGTCGATCGACGGACGTCATCAGGAAGATCGTCCGTTCGGCGCTGTCGAGGAGTTCGAAGATGTACTTCTCGATTGTCGACTGGTTCCTGAACTGTGCGACGCCGCTATCGACGTCGGACACCGACTTGTGAAACTCCTCGAGCGCGTTTTGGACCTGTTCGACGTGCGTCTGGATCGGGCCAAGCGTCTTCGTGGGATCGACCGCGTACGCCTTCTTGGGATAACTGTCGTCGAGCTCGACGAAGCCCTGCTCCCTGAGTTCCTCGACGATGTCGTATACGCGCTGTTTTGGGACGTCGCTCGCCTCGGATAGGTCTCGCATCGATTGCTTTCCGTTTTGAACGAGCGCGAGATACACCTGCGACTCGTACTCCGACATATCGACGTGGCGTTGCAGCGAATCGCGTATTTCGGATACGTCGAGGTTCTCGTAACCACTCATACTCTTGTCGAAGAACTAGAGGAGTATAGTAGTTTGTGAGCGTCAGTACCGACGTTGGAACCGTCCGCGCGCTCTGCTGTCGCCGCTGCGAGCTCACCATCGACGGTCCGACAGACGGGTGGTATTTTTATGATTACGAGGCATTCCATCTGATATGGCCGACCGAGACGATAGCGATAACCGCCGTGTCGTAGCGTACTGGCCGTTCGACGAAAGCGAGGGCTCGTCCGCCGAGGAAGTCGTGTCCGGATGCCGAGACGCGGTCGAGCACGCGTTCGCGGACGCACGGTTCAAATCGGATAGTGATCCGCGATGGATTGACGGCGTCACGGGAAGCGGACTGTTGTTCGATGGTTACTCCACGCAAATCGAACACGACCGGCAGATTCTCGACGGAGATACGACCGAGTTCACGGTCGAAGCGTGGATCGCCCCCCGAGCGTTCGAGGGTCAGTCGTCAGAGCGTCTCTCCCCGATTGTCAGCAACCACTCGGTCGACGATAACCGCGGGTTCGAGTTTGGACTCGACGGACACGGCCGGTGCTCGTTCCAAGTCGGACTGGGAGACACGTGGGTGGCTGTCCAGACGGAATCACCGCTACCCAAATATTCCTGGTCGCACGTCGCAGCAGTCTTCGAGGGCGACGACGGTTCACTCCGACTCTACGTCGACGCCGCATGCACCGCAGTGGAACGAGTTCCCGAGGGGAGCATGATCGTCCCGGCCGACGTCCCGGTTCTGATTGGAAAGAACAACCGAACCGAACGCGTCGACGACACGTTCGCTTTACACAACTTCTCAGGGGCGATCGACGAACTCAAAATCTATGACTGCGCGTTCACCGCCTCCGACGTCCGCGAGCGGTACGAGACGCCGTGCCACGACGAACACCCCTCGATGAACTACGAAACGATCGCCCTCGATCCGTCGCGATATCGCGGAGATCGTCATCGTCCGCAGTACCATCCGATCCCGCCTGGTCACTGGATGAACGAACCGCATGCACCGCTGTATCACGACGGCCAGTACCACCTGTTCTACCAGCACAACCCCAGCGGACCGTACTGGGGCAATATCCATTGGGGGCACTGGGTGAGTGACGATTTAGTCCATTGGCGGCACCTTAAACCGGCACTGGCGCCCGAACGCGACGGACTGGCTCCCGATGGGATCTGGTCCGGCGGGTCGACTCACGACGCGGACGGGGACCCTGTTCTCCTCTTTACCGCGGGAGAAATAGACCGCACTCCCGATCAGCGCGTCGTGGTAGCGTCCCCTGTTGATCCCGACGACCCCGAATTGACGTCTTGGCGTCAGGACGACGAGTCCGCGATCGAGCGCCCGCATTCGATCGGGCTTCGGGACAACGACTTTCGCGACCCGTTCGTTTGGCGGGAGAACGGGACGTGGTACTGTCTCGTCGGTTCCGGATTCGCTACCGGTGGCGGTGCGGCCCTTGTATACGAGTCTGAGAGCTTGGCGGAGTGGGTGTTCCGGGGTTGTCTCCATCGAACGGATCACGACGAGTACCCGGAGCTCGGACTCGTCTGGGAGTTGCCCGTCTTGCTGCCGATTGGCGAAGACGAGACCGACGCCGAGAAGTACGCGTTCATCGTCAGTCCGATTGAGGGCGCCGCGGAAGTGGAAGTGTACTACTGGCTCGGCGAGTGGGACCCCGACGCCTGTCGGTTCGTTCCGGACCACGAGGACCCGCGACGTATCGATTACGGGGGGTTTCACTTCACTGGTCCTCACGGTATTGTCGACCCCGAAACGGGTCGGAGCCTCCTATTCACGATTGCACAGGACGACCGTCGTCCGCGGGATCACTATGACGCCGGATGGGCCCACAACGGCGGTCTCCCGGTACACCTGTTTCTTCGCGACGACGGTCGGCTCGGCATCGAACCGATTGAGGAACTGCGATCGCTCCGAGCCGAGCGACTCGCCGAGATCCGGAACGTGCAGGTCTCAAATGCGAACGACGAACTGGACGGCGTTGGCGGAACCGCAGTCGAGATTCGAGCAACAATGGCGTCTGACGGAGCTGAGAAGTACGGGCTGAAGGTAAGAGCGAACCCTGATGGGTCCGAGGAGACGCTGATATATTACGACGAACGGACGGAGCGGATCGTCGTCCACCGCGAACACAGCACTCGAAACGCCGAAACACGGGCGACTGTTTCGGAGCGAAGCTCGCTCGTCCACCGTGGCGAGGTCGACCGCGACGGCGAGGACCTCGAACTACGAGTGTACCTCGACGGGTCGATGCTCGAGGTATACGTGAACAGCCTAAAGAGTGTCACTACTCGCCTGTATCCGGAGGATGAGCGGTCGACCGGAATCGAGGCGTGGGCGGACGGTGATGTGACCGTCCAGCGATTGGACGTCTGGGAACTGGATAGCGCATACGAGTGATCGACCGAGTCTTTGTGGCATCGCGGCTGGCGGGACTTTTATATCGGTTCCGGATGTACACGTTTCCGTGCAAGTTTATAGTCAGTTGTATGGACTGTACGATAGTACCGACACTGAGACGCTCAGGGCACGTCAGGATCTCGTCAATGTGTTCCCGGCGCTCGATTCACAAGTCTCCCTGCAGCAGTGGGAGTCCGTTCGAGACGACCTCGACCAGCAGAAGACCCAGATTCGGCGGAATTTCCCGAACGGAGACGCCTACGCGGAGATCGCCGCACACGCGACGGAAACCCAGGCGTTCACCGCACTCGATCTGTACAACAAGTACGAACGTCCGATCAACGCACTGGTCCTCGACGTCGACGAGACGCTCCGGTCAGCGTCAACGACCGACAACGAGATCCCGCGAGACACGCTATACTTCCTGACGGAACTTCACGAGCGCGGCGTTCCGATCGTGATCTGTACCGGGCAGACCTTGGAAAACGTCAAGGGATTCATGATACAAGGGCTCGGAAGCGAAATCGTCCACTCGGGCGACCTCTCGATCGTCTACGAGGCCGGAACCGGCGTATTCACACCTGAACACGGTGCGGAGACGAAACGGCTACTCTATGAGTCGCTCGACGACGACATCGTTGACGTGTTCGACGCGGTTCGCTCACGTGTGCTCTCGGACGCCCCCGAAGACTTGCGGCGGAACTGCCACCTACAGGGTAACGAGTTCAACATCACGGTGAAGCCGAACTTTAAGATCGGCTCCGAACGAGCTCGAGAGATCATCGACGCGGGGCTGGTCCATCAGCTCGAACTGCTTGGCGACGCTGTGGCGACGCAGTTAGGGTACTTGAGCGACGAGGGACGCCAGTGGACGAAAGCGTTCTACGCCGACGCGGATCCCGAGATTGACGGCGTCCTCACTGAGCGTAAGGAGGCCTCTGAGTGTAAGGTTAGTGACGTTCCGGAAGATGTGAGTGCACTCTTCGAGCGCATCGACGTCGCGTACTACGAGGCCGACGCCGCGGAGATCGGCAGCCTCGAACTGAATAAGGTCGCCGGCGTGGAAGCCGCCTTCGACGTGCTCGGTATCGACGACCCGTTCGCCGTTGCGATGGGCGACAGCAAGAGCGATCTCCGAGTCATGCGTTGGCTCACGGAAACGGGGACCGGGATCTCCGCCGCCCCCGGACACGCCTCTACCGACGTCCTAGACTTCGTCCGCGAGACCGACGAACTGGTGTTCGACGAGGGGAAGAGCTCCGAGATGCTGCGAGCGATTTACGCACTGAACGAACTGGCCGCGACGTACCGATCATGACGGGGTGCATAGTGAGATGTTCCACGTCGAAATCCGTCGGTACTGCGGTCGAGCACAAAGATTATTGCGGATCACTGAGAGATCACACAGACAATGAAGAACGTCGATAGTCTCGTGAGCGAAGCCGCCGGTTTGGCTGAGAGCGGACTCTCCAGGGGAGAGATCGCGGACGAACTCAACGTCTCCCGCGAGACCGCTAGCTGGCTCATCGAACGAGCGACGCCGGACGCTGAACAGCCCAACGAACGCCCGAAGTCTCCGCAGGACATCCACATTGACTGGAGTACCGTCGGCCAGAACGGCCGCCGACTCGACCACCTTGGCGGAATACTGGCCGACGTCCTCTTGACGGACGGAGATGCTGACCTCGTCGTTGGGATCGAAAAGGCGGGCGTCCCGCTGGCGACGGCCGTCGCGAGCGAACTAAAGGTCGATCTCAGTACCTACACCCCGCGGAAACACCGCTGGGAAAAGGGAGATATCGACGAGTACAGTGGCTCATTCTCCCACAACTTCTCGTCGGTCGACGGCGCCGACTGCTACGTCGTCGACGACATGATAACGTCGGGAACAACGATTTCTGAGACCGTTCGGGCCGTCGAGAACGAGGGAGGTAACGTCAGGGGTTGTGCCGTCATCGTCGACAAGAACGGGACGGACCGCGTCGACGACGTCCCGGTCAGGTCGCTGATTACACTGGTCAATCTAACCGCGGAGGAATGACTGATGGATGACCAGAATATCCTCGTGGTCGGCGAAACACTCGTTGATATGCTGCCTGCGGTACCGGGGGAGCTCCGCGGCGTGGAGTCGTACCAGCGCCGCGCCGGCGGCGCCCCGGCCAACGTCGCAGCGCGTCTCGCAGCGGTCGGTGCTGACCCGCTGTTCTGGACTCGAGTCGGCGAAGACGGGTTCGGTGACTTTCTCATCGAAACGTTGGACGACCGTGGCGTTCCATCACGGTTCGTCGAGCAGGATCCCACAGCGAAGACGACCCTCGCGTTCGTCGCTCACGACGAAACACGGGACCGATCGTTCACGTTCTATCGCGACGGCACTGCCGATACGAAACTCGAAACCGGCGCCGTTCCGACGAGCACGCTCGAGGAGATCGAGTGGGTGTACGTCGGCGGCGTCGTACTCGCGGCCGAGCCAGCTCGATCAGCCGTGTTCGATCTGCTACGGCGCGCACGAGAGGCGAACTGTTCCGTGTACTTCGATCCGAACTGGCGTCCGGAACTGTGGGACGACGACGATACGGGCGTCCTCGAAGACGCGGTCGAGATGGCCGACGTCCTCAAGGCGACGCCCGATGAGCTGGAACAACTCGGGTACAGGCAGGAGTCGCTCAATCGACGGTGCGAAGTAGTCTGCCGGGACGGTCCGCACACTGTCTTTCTTACGCGTGGCGATGAGGGAGCCATGGCGTACGCGACAGCCGACGCGCCATGGGGCAACGGCACCGTCGAACACGAAGGATTCGATGTCGACGTGGTCGACACGACTGGGGCGGGTGACGCGTTCGTCTCCGCAACGGTCGCCGCGCTTGCGCGAAGGACTGCCGATCTGGACCGAATCGTCAGGTTTGCGAACGCGTCTGCTGCGATCTCGGCGACTACGACGGGAGCGATGGAACGGCCACCGGACTGGAAAATGATCTCCGAATTCGTGGACTCTCACACTTCACACAAGTGAAATCACGCCGACTTGTCGCTAGTTTTCTGTTCTCAGTATAACGGTCACGGCGGATCCCAGTCACACCGGCGATGGCTGCACGATTTCAGCGGGCGTCGGTTATCGAACGATATTTCGAATGTGAAGTTACAGACACTCGATTAGTTTTATGTTAATGGTGATAGACTCTCGAACCGTGACAGAGAACCACAAGCAGTCCGCTAGTACCGACAGCATCGGCCACGTCAATCGGCGCGATTGGTTACAGATGTTCGGGGGGATCGCCGTTTCGGCTAGCATCGGCGGCGCACTCACCGGGTCCGTAACGGCGTCGCACACCGAATCCAAGATCGGTGACTGGCCTCTCGACGAGGGAAGCGGTGATTCCACCGTTGAAAGCGTCGCAGAGTACCGAAAACACGTCGCCTATAAGGGCGACCGAGATCCGTTGTGGGTCGACGGCAAAGGACAGAACGGCCTGCTGTTCGACGGCTACACCACGTGGGCAGCCTGGGAGGCCGACGAACTCGCGCCGGAGTTCAGTCAGGAGCTCTCGGAGCTGACGATCGACACCTGGGTCGCTCCGTGTTCTCACGGCTCCGAGTCGAATTACATCGACCCGATCATCGAGAAGCGCGACCGGAGCGCCCAGCAGGGGTTCACGTTTGGCGTCGACAACTACGGCCACTGGACGTTCCAGGTGGGTCTCGGCGACAGCTGGGAGGAAATTTGGGTCAAGAGTGACGATCTGATCGACGTCTACGAGTGGAACCACCTCACGGCCGTCTTCGACGGAAACGCGGGGTCACTGCAGCTCTACAAGGACGGGACCCTTGTCGCCGAGAACTCAACTCCAACGGGGACGATCGGCCCTGTCGATGTTGCCCTCAAGCTCGGGAGGAACTCCCAGATGGACTACATTGGCGAGGGAAAAGACGTCTGGAAGCAGAATATGTTCAACGGCGCCGTCAGCCAGCTTGAAACCTACGATGCCGCGCTCTCCGGCTCCGAGATCCAGAGCAAACACAACAACGAAATCGGCGACCTCACCGCGACCGGCTACCAAGAGTTGACGGTCAATCCACAGCAGTACGACGGCGACAACTACCGGCCGGAGTACCACGCGATCGCGCCGACACACTGGATGAACGAACCCCACGGTCCGCTGTACTTCGACGGGAAGTACCATCTGTTCTACCAGCATAACCCGAAGGGATCCTACTGGCGGCAGATCCACTGGGGTCACTGGGTCAGCGACGACATGGTCCACTGGAACCCCGTCGAGGAGGCGCTCCGACCGGAGGAAGGAATCGACCCGGCGGGTTGCTGGTCGGGCGACGCCGTCGTCGACGCCGACGGCTGTCCGAAGCTCCTCTACACCGCGGGCCTCACGGAAGGAACGGACGATCAAGCCATCGCCGAGGCAACGTCGACGTTCCCCGAGGACGACGACGTAGCGCTCACTGACTGGAACAAACAGGGGGTCGTGATGCGTCAGCCCGACGACCCCGACCTGATGAAAAACGAGTTTCGCGACCCCCACGTCTGGCAGGAGAACGGTGAATGGTACTGTCTCGTCGGCTCGGGTCTCCAGAACGGCGGCGGGGGTACCGTGCTCGCGTTTCACTCCACGGATTGCGTCAACTGGAACTACGAGGGACGGGCGCTCCAGCTGGACAGTCCAGACGACTACCCGCACCTCGGCGACAACTGGGAACTGCCAGTTCTGCTGCCGCTCGGCACGGACGCCAACGGAAACGAGAAGCACGTCCTTTGCATCAGCCCTCAGGGCGGCGATACAGAGGTGTGGTACTGGATCGGGACTTGGGACACCGCTAACTTCGAGTTCGTTCGTGATCACCAAGATCCGCTGCTCATCGATGAGGGCGACTTCCACTTCACCGGGCCCAGCGGCTTCGTCGATCCGCAGACGGGCCGCTCAATCCTGTTCACGATCGCACAGGATCACCGCAAGGAACAGCTCTGGCACGACTCCGGGTGGGCGCACAACGCCGGGACGCCGATGGAACTGTCGCTGCGCGACGACGGCCGCCTCGGCATCGCGCCGATCGGGGAGATGGAGAGCGCCCGATCAGAGAAGCTCCTAGATATGAACGACGCTGATCCAGCGCTCGTCGACGACGCGCTAGAGAACCTCACCGCCAATACCGTCGAACTGCAGTTAGAGATCGAGTCGAACGGTGCGACGGAGTACGGCTTCTACTCCCACCACTCGCCCGACGGCGAGGAAAAGACGCTCGTCTACTACGACGAATCGACCGGCGAGATCAAGACCGACCGGAACCAGACCAGTCAGGACTCGACGCTGATGGAAGCGGAGCAAGACAAGAGCAATCTCACGACGCAGGGGCCGGTCGATGTCGGCAGCGACAACCTGCGTCTGCGGGCGTTCATCGACAAGTCGCTGATCGAGTGCTACGTCAACTCGCTCAAGAGCGTCACGACGCGTGCGTACCCGTCGCGCGATGACTCGACGGAGCTGCGACTGTACCGAGACGGCGACATCACCGTCCGATCAATCGAGATCTGGGAGATGGAGGACATCCAGAACGGACAGCCTAGTTCGGAACGGTACCGACCCGGGTACCACTTCGAACGCGAGAGCGGCTGGATGAACGATCCAAACGGTCTGGTGTACCACGACGGTACGTACCACATGTTCTACCAGGCCGGCGAGTCCCGCCGACGGTGGGATCACGCCATCAGCACGGACCTGGTCAACTGGACCGAGCAGGGAACCAAGATCCCGGACACGGACAGCGTTCAGGCGTACTCCGGTGGCGCGGTGGTCGACGTGAACGACACGGCCGGGTTCGGTGAGAACACAATCGTGACTATGTACACGGGCCACCACGATGGCGGAGAAGAGGACCAGCGCATCGCCTACAGCACCGACGGCGGCGACACCTTCACCAAGTACGGCGGGAACCCGGTGCTCGACGAGGACACCGGCAACTGGCGCGATCCGAACCCGTTCTGGTACGATCCGACCGGCAACTGGCGGATGGTTGTCGCGCGCGTCGAGGGGAACGGACCCGACCGACCGGCGGGGATCGAGATCTACGAGTCCGACGACCTGAAGAACTGGACGTACCTGAGCACCTACGAGTCCGATGGCGTCGCCTGGGAATGTCCCGATCTGTTCGAGCTCCCGGTCGAGAACGCCGATGAGCGGCGTTGGGTGATGACCGTCTCCGTCGACGCCGATCATGTCGAACACCACGTCGGCCAGTTCGACGGCATGACGTTCGTCGCCGATAACGAGGTGTACGCGGACTCCGGACGGGACTTCTACGCCGCCCAGAGCTGGACCAACGAACCGGCGACGGACTCTCGCCTGGGACTGGCGTGGACGAGCCACTGGGATTACGCAGCTGACACGCCCGAGGACGGTTGGAAAGGCGCCCAGTCGTTCCCTCGCCGGATCACCCTCCGGGACACCGGGAGCGGGATCGTACCGATCCAGCGCCTCGACGGGGCGGTCGAGTCGAACCGCAAGGGCGTGCTCGCGGATCTGAGCGACGAACCCCTTTCGCCTACCCACGACCCGTTGGCGGGCACCAACGTGAAAGGTGAGATGCTCGAGCTGCTCGCGACGATCGATCCGGGCACTGCTGACGCCGTGGTCCTCGAGCTTCGCAAGGGCATCAGTCAGGAGACGCGCGTCACCTACGACGTCGGCGCGGAGGAGTTGTTCGTCGATCGAGGCGACGCGGGCGCCTTCTTCGGCGACACCGACAAGGACGTCGCGAGCCAACCAGTGGCGTTGCGCGACGACGGGACGCTCACGGTGCGCGTGTTCGTCGATCGGAGTATCATCTCCACGTTCGCCAACGACGGCAAGAAGACGATGACGAATCGGATCTACCCGGACGAAACGAGCGTCCACGCGACGATGACCGCGAACGGCGGTACGGCGACCATCGAAAGCCTCACCGCTTGGGACTACTCCGAAGGACTTGTCGACGGCGCGACCTACCGAATCGAGAACCGCAATAGCGGGAAAGTACTCGAGGTGCGGGACGGAGGAACCGGGGACGGCGACGCTGTCCAGCAGTGGGAGTGGTGGGGCGGTGACAGTCAGAAATGGATCGCTCACGAGGTCAATGACGGCGTCTTCCAGTTCGAGAACCGCAATAGCGGGAAAGTGCTCGAGGTACGAGACGGGGGAACCGGGGACGGTGACGCCATCCAGCAGTGGGAGTGGTGGGATGGCGACAACCAGCGGTGGACCGTTGACAGAACTCCTGACGGTCACTACCGCGTTCGAAACGCCAACAGCGGCAGAGTACTGGACGTTGAAGACGCTTCGACTAGCGACGGCACCCGTTGCGTGCAGTGGGAGTGGTGGGACGGCGACAACCAGAAGTGGAACTTCAAGCGACTCAAGTAACAGAAATAGCGGCGAGAGCGGAAAACCAGTGAACCGCCTCGGTGTCACGTGGTTCGAGACGGAAAGCGTCTCATCATCTCGAGGCGCTCGGCCTGTTTAGCCTGTAGACACGGATGATTCGCTGACAGTGCTCGTAGTGATGTTTTCACACACGTACTGTATCCGAAAATGAACGTCTCAGTATAGTATCGGCCGGTTCAATGTGTGTATTGTGAAGCGAGAAGCAACACGATGGTTGTTGATGGATCTAGTATTCAACTCCATCCCACTGTATTCCCGCCTTTGAATACTGTTAGAGTTATCGAGATATTCAGTGTTGAACTGGCGCAGTCAGCGGTCTACAAGTGGGCTCGTTACGTCGGTCTATAGCCTGAGACTGACCACAATTCGGTCGCGATCGACGAACTTGCGATCCGATTCGCGACGAGCAATATTGGCTGTAAGTTACCGTCGATTGAAGCAAATGAACTACTGCATACGAAGTTTGAATAGGCCAGAACTACGATTATTTCGAATTCATTCTTCCGTGAATTCCCGAGAAATATGACGCTGGAGACGCCGGGTTTCTCGCCGATAGCGATCAGTTGCCGAACGACATCTGCCAGCGACATGGCCTCGGTTTTGGATGCGAAACGCACGGTGTCGGACTAGCGAAAAACATACCATTAGAAATAAAGAACAAAGGATGTTTCTGTTTTTAGATAAGTTCTTACGGCACTCGCTCGGGCTGCGGGGAAACCGCTTACTACCCGTATCCCGTCGGTGACGACGGCGTGGATGGCGCTACTCGCTCCTGAGCAAGTCTCTCGACCGACCACTCAGTCGGTGATTAACTCGAGGAGTATCTCCTCAGCGTCACGACCTGGATCATGGGCGGCTCCGCGACGACCGCTCGTGAGGGACTCGTCGACGGTCCGCGCCATCGCCGTTTCGGGGTCTGTCGACACCCAGTCCAGTGCTATTAGCTTGCAGGTGTCGAGCACATGCGGATACTCCGTCCACGGGTGGTGGTAGAGGACGAAATCACTCGGCTCGAGACCGACCTGTGCAAGTTCCCGCTGACCCGCATAGACGACTTCGATCGACGTCTCAAGCGTGTCCGCAATCAGTTCGACATCCTCGATCGTACATATAATAGCGTTCTTGGCTGGACTAATCAATAGAGAGGCACTCCCGAAGTGTTCGGCGTGAACTGCTAATCACCTTCGCGCCGCGCTATTTCGATTAAGATTGAGTGCCGATTACAGAACGGATGGCTCGAGCTTATGACTAATAAGAGGTAACTAGAACGTGACGACACCCACAGATTCTACGGAGACGAACCACTACGAAGTCGCCGTCGTTGGCGGCGGTCCGGCCGGCCTGACGGCAGCGCTGTACGCGGTGCGCCTCGGTCACGAAACCGCGGTCTTCGATCGCGGCGGCCACGCGGCGATGATGCAGGAGACGCACAACGTCATCGGCGTTCCCGAATCGATCTCCGGGAACGAGTTCCTCGAGACAGCCGTCGAGCAGATTCGATCGTACGGAGCGGACTACCGCAGGGAGTTCGTAACCGCTATCGATCGACGCGACGGGGCGTTCGAACTGGAAACCACCGACGGATCGGCTCTCGCCGATCGGGTCGTCCTCGCAACCGGGTTTGCCGACGGCCGACCCGAGCCGCCGCTGCCCCGAATCGGACGCGGGCTGCACTACTTCTTGACTGGGATGCCAGCCGAGGACGGAGTAACTATGCCTGAATGGGAAGAGTGCGGAGGGTTCGTCACTCAAGACTTTATTCGAGTGTTCGGTATTGGCGGCGAGGTACACAGCTGTCCCCACTGCATGACCAATCGAGAATTGGGTGCGGTGAGGCAACCCCGAGGACCGAGTGACCGACGACGAAGTGGTGTACGCTGCTGCCAGACATACCCACTACCAGACCCCGCCCAACTGCCATGGTCTTACCCGTGCTCGCGAGATCACCGAACAGCCACTCTCCAATCTCCCGGACGACGTGATGCATTGCAAGTTCTGCTCCAGCGAGTACCCCGTTCGACCAGTGACTGGGAAAGCAAGACCCGCCCGGATCCCGGTCCTACGATGTAGCTGCGGGAGGTTCGTGACCGGGAATATTCTGGAGATACCCGCCTATTCGTTCGCTTCTGGCCGCGCCTCGAGTTCGAAGTAGGTACGCAACTCGTCAGGATTCTCGACGAATGGAACCAGCCTACCTGTTCAACCAACCCTCGAGGCGTTTTGCACCAAACGAACAGGCAGGTTGCAAACCATAATATCCTAACGCTTGGGATTCCCACGTCTTCAGGCGCGGTAGGTGTTAATAAGAAGTGTCTCAAGTGCGGTTTCGTAACTAATCTTCTATCCATACACTCCGATATTCGGTACTATTATTCGGACCTCAGAGAATACCTACCTATGCGACGACGCGCGATACTGGAAGGTGCCGGAACGGCGCTCTCAGTTACGCTGGCTGGGTGCGGAGGCCTTATCGAACCAAGGAACGACAAAAGCGAAGAGAGCCTCAAACAAAACAATGCGACTGACGAGAACAACGAGGACGACACTGAAAACGAAACTGAACCAGCCAGCGAACCAAGCGACTTAGATGATGATGATGACTCTGGCAACGAGAGTGATGAATCCGTCAATCCGGCTAGGCTGATAATCGACGACTTCGAGGACTACGATAGCGGCGGTCAGCTGGGTCCATGGACACGTGACGGAACCGGCAATGTTGGCGTCTCCTCGAGCGCGGCCTTACACGAGGACTCGAGTCAGGGTATTCGGCAAAACGGCGACTCGAATATCCGTTCCTTCCCTGGTCAGGGGCTACCGAACTATCCTGAAGACGGCCGCGTGGTTTCGGTACTTATGCGTCCTGACCCGAGCACCTCCCAGCCCTGGATCCTTCTCGGAATGGAGGACAACGTGTGGGCCACAGAAACCCCAGGGTGGCGGCTTATTGTTGACCCGAACGGTGGAATTCGGATTGCTCGAGAGACAGGGAATGATGTTACAATTCTTGACAAGAACACGAGACTCCCAAATTTGGTCGATAGAACTGTTGAGTGTCAATTTGTTGCTGACAGTTCTAACGGGGTTGGATTCCGGATCAAAGACCTTGACGGTACCGTACTCGGCACCGTTAGCACAAGTGTGACGGATGGCATCGCGGACGAAATGAGTATTGGCTTTCGGTCGTCACAAGGCGTTGACTGGGATCGGCTGCGATTCGTCGACGGCGAGAGTGACGGCTGAGCGGCACAGCTCAACATTCACGATCGTCTCGAGTAACTTTACCAGCGGTCTCTTGGCACTGTCTAGTTAAGCACTTCTAACGTAGACCGACGATTCAGCGGCTGTTGCGGCATTCGTACCGAAGGGTAAGATACTCACTCATTGTGAGAAGAGTGATAAAGTGGTCGAATTTTCGCTGCTCTCGATCGGTGATGATCGTGTCACAGGTTTCATCACATCTTCACCGTCTTCGAATCTTTCAATTTTCCTTATCTAGACAGTGTCCTAGACGGAACTCATGGAGAAACTTCCCGACAGAATAATCATGTGCGTGTGTGGTGAGGTTGTTGAGTTAGTGAGCGAGCGGCTCTCAACGAGGGAGCATACTGTGGAAAGGCCGTGGACAGATGGCGGCCACGGGATAACCTCCGAATCGGCCCCTGGAGTAGACCGACGATGGACCGATCGAGCGGTAGACGAGCTAGTAGCTCAGGAACTCCACGCCAGCGGAGGAGATACGTGATGTCTGGGGATGACACTGATCATCCTGACTCTTCAACTAGACCAAAATCCCCCCGACCACAGCTACAACTACCCCGATGTGGTCCTTTCACCACTCCGTCTTCGTATCGGCGACCTAAGCACACCGAATCACAGTGGCGACATACAACTAGCACAATTTCTGCATTACTCCTCATTCGTGTTGGTAGTAACCATGATAAGAAGCGCTTCAATTTTTGGGGGAACCTCATTCCTTGATACGGTCACTATCTGCGGGAGGTAAGCACAATACCGAGTGACGTCGGCGTCCAAGAGACCTAATTGCAGGAATTCGAACACAGGATGTCACTCCACCTGGACACGACAACCGTACCGACGAACGAACAACTTGCTACCGAACTGCAGCAGCTCCGCGAGCGCGTCGACGACCTCGAGACGACTGTCGAAGAACAACAGGACGTCATCGAGCAGAAGGACGACCGGATCGCCGCGCTCGAGGAGCAACTGGACGAGGTCGCCAATGAACAAGAGCGGAAGCACGCCCGTTTCGACGCTGCGACCGATCTCAACGACGATCGACTGAACGAATTGATGGCTCGCGAACTCGAGAAGGGCGCACATCTGCCCGCGGAGCTCGTTGTCGAGTTCGACCTCCCGATCAAGGAAGATCGCCTCGAGAAGATTCAGAAGGACAGTGGCGAGTACTACCGCCTACCCGAGAGCGAGGAGCCGCTTGCTCGAGGTGGATCGACGAACCTGGCGCACGCTGATCTCCTCCCGATCCAGCAGCTGGCCCAGATGGACGACGAGATGCTCGATCGGACGGCCAAGACGAAGGGCGACTACCTCGCAGCGAGACTCTGGCAGGCACGCGATAGCGAGATCGACAACCCGTGGAAGAACGGCTGCAAGGGTGTCCGAGCGTACATCGACGCCAGTGAGATGAAACACTGGATCCGCCGTGAACTCGGTCGGGGTGCCGTCGACGATGCCTACGCGAAGAAACTCGTCTCCCGAACAATCGGTGCCATGAAGGACCTCACGAAGGACCGGATCAAGGTTGACAAGACCGAGAGTGGCCGAAGCGTGACCAGTAAGGAACGCCGAGTCAAGATTATGGAAGGGACCGAGATCCCTGGCGAAACCAGCCACGATAGGAATGAAGAGGAGACAGCTGGTGTCCACGAGTGACCATGTCCCCGATCTGGCAGGCCGGGCGTGAGCCCTCAGCCATCACCCTAACCTAACACAATTCACACATCATGCGGTTGGAAGCAACGTACCGCTACTAGCTTGTCTACCGCTCGATCGGTCCGTCGACGGTCTACTCCACGGACCGATTTGGAGGTTATCCCGTGGTCACCATCTGTCCACGGTCTTCTCGCCGTATGCTCTCTCGTTGAAGGGCCATTTGCGTACTAACTCAACAAACCCACCACATACGCACATGAGCAAATCTCCCAGATTGTCACTCTCAGTGGCACGGAACCTCGTGGAAGTTCCAAATGCGTGCAGAGTTCGCCAACGGGATGATCAAACGATTCCATGACCGTGAGTAGGGCTGGTTTCGCTTGGGACTACGAAGCGACCCGCCGAAAACGCGAGCGTTAACTCGAGGATCAGGCTGGTGTTGACGTCCGTGATACCGATCCTGAAGAGATCGATTTCGACGAGGCGTGGGACCAGTTTGCCGATCACGACGAGCGAGTTAACTACTCGGCGCTTCGGATGATCGTCTTGCTTGAGTTCTTAGGCTTGGCCGCGGCGCTGGTGGCCTGTGGGATCAACCTGATGATCACCTCATTAATTGCTCGCGTGGTCCAAGAGGGAGCATAATGGCTCACTGCGACAATTGCGACGCCCATGTGACGGAAGCCTATCACCGCGTCTTCGCGGCCAACGACGGGACGCTACACGCTTGCTCGAATTGCCGAGGACAGACTGAGATGTTCAGTGGCGCCGGCGTCGGGCCGGGCGATCAGAGAGGAGGTGGGGGATAGATGTCTGAAAACGCCGCAGAGTGGGAGCGAATCGGTCGCCGACTACTCCATGATGAACTTCTTCCACGCCCCCGATCTCCTCGAGCAAGCCTTCTGGGAGGTTGCTGAAGACATTAGCGACGGCCATGAGGTCACGGTTCGGCACCTGGAACACCTCGCCCGAGTGTTTCATGAAGTGTTGTTGTTCATCCGTGAGTGCATCGTCCCGATCGTCGATAATCCCGACGAGTTGAACACCTACTTCGAACTCGAGGCGCGACCGGAAGCAAACTAAGAGACAATGTGAGACATGAGCGAAAACATCGAACCCACGGGCGAGAACTACAACCCACCGACCCTCCCGGTGATCGAAGAGCGAATGACCGAACTCGGGGAGCGGGGCGTTCCGGTCGAACTCGAGTGCTTTGAGTGCGGTGACTCTGTCGACCACCGTGTGCTCCCCGAAGAACGGGATTCGGACAAGCCGTTAAGAAAAACGTTGTGTAGAAGCTGCATGGTGAAACACTTTCAGTCCAAGGACCTGCTTTAGGCGTCTACTCTTTTCACGTTCCTATTACCGCTCATAGGTGCTAATTGGTGCTCATAGGTCTTCGAGAATCCAGTGAACCTGTGATAGTGTAGTTTCTACTCCCTTCCAAAAAGAATCGATGAAGTGAGATTCAGCAGCCGTCTCCGAACGTCCCATTGAGAGCCATTGAGTGATTGGCATAATAGGAGTAGAGGTTTTGTGGAACCATGTACCTCCCGCCATAGTACCCCACAGGGCCGTTCGTTTCGATGATATTGTTTTCGTGGTCTTCTGTGAATCTCAACTCTCTCCGATCATAGATGAGATCGTCATCGAGCCAGTACTGGACGTTTTACAGTTAGGGCATGGAATCCAATT
Organism: Haloterrigena salifodinae; assembly: GCF_003977755.1. Classification (NCBI taxonomy): domain Archaea; kingdom Methanobacteriati; phylum Methanobacteriota; class Halobacteria; order Halobacteriales; family Natrialbaceae; genus Haloterrigena; species Haloterrigena salifodinae. The sequence goes on along the minus strand of NZ_RQWN01000004.1, from coordinate 116,217 downwards.
GAGTAGGCTAGGATTTGTACTGTTCATTGCTCGCAGAACAAACCCACAGTTCTGACACTCACTAAAGATGCCCAAGAAAAACCAACTATGGGTTCGATTAATTTCTTTGTTCCACCATGGTGATTTGGTAATAAGAGAGAACAGCAGTGGATCCGTACGCCAACATATCCGTGGAGTTCAGGATAGCGGTGAAATTAATCTCGAGGGAATAGTTCTATGACCCTTTTCAGGAGGATACTATTCAGCTGAGTTGCCGACGGCCCCTGTTTCTTGAGTATTCTCGAGGCCAACTTCCCCAGTAAGGGTCGTGTGTGGATAAGGCATATCGACCCCTTCACTGTCGAAACGACGTTTAACGGCTTCACGAAACGCTGCTTTGATGGCAGCAGCACTATGCTTTCGGGGATCAATCCATACACGACCGGTAAGGACAACTGCTGAATCACCAAGCGTCGTCACTGGCGCTGCGGGTCCTGGATCAGCAAGAACACCATCGATGTTCGAAGCCGTATCGATAATCGCTTCGCGTGCAATTGTAATATCGTTATCGTAGCTGATACCGAAATCACAGGAGACACGAAGTGTCTCGTTTGCAACTGGGTTGGTGAGCACTGTGTTAGCGAGCTGATTGTTCGGAACGGTCACCAACTCGTTATCGAAAGTCTCGACCTGGGTCACACGTATTTTGATCTGTTTAACAACTCCCTCATTGCCATCCCATTTAATCCAGTCGCCGACTTTGAATGGTTCATCTTTGATGATAAAGACCCCAGATACGAAATTACTGATGAGGTCTTGTGTGGCAAAGCTAAGCCCAAGTGCCAGAGCACCAGCAAGGGTAGCAAACGCTGTCAGGACGGTACCAAACCCAGCGACAGTAGCTGCAACAGCAACGGCCGCAATTAGGACAAGGATGCTTACAATACTGACAGAGAGACTTACAAGCCCCGCCTTCAATCCGCGTGACTGTAATGACTGTTTAGTAGCTCTAACAAGAACCTTTTTGCCGAGATAATAGGTCAGAGCAAACATCACAACGAACAATAATACTGTTGTCACCGTGCTAATGAGCACTGGCCCGTATTGGGAAACAGCCTCGCTACCACTTGTCGGAATTCCAGCTTGGAGTACTGTAAAATCCATCTCTCTCACTAATAGAATGAATCCACATATCAAGTTAACGTATAAGAGTGTGCCAGACAATAGTTCCCAGTTGCCATTATCTAGACAGTACCAGGAATCTATATATCGACGTTCGCTAGCCAGACAACTTACCGAGTTCAAGAACTGACGCTACTACATCGGACAGATAGAGAGGAGACGAGGCAGAACGATGGTCTAGGCCTATGTAGCTCTAGAAGAAAGCGGCTGCTGCTCGAGCGGTGGGCCCATCTGAACCACCCGGTTATTCCCGGGAGATCCTGTTGCTGTGAGCGCAGCTGCTAGTCGCAGCCACGAGCCAACTCGGTGATGATCGAGTAATCGCGACGGATCCGGCGGCCAGAACAGTACGCCGCCAAGTGGGTCGTCGGGATCACCGTATCGCGCTGGCGGGAGGATTGACTCGAGAAACGTGTCGGCGGCGTCGAGGAGCGTCTGATTCTCCTCGAGGACTGTTGGAACAACGGGATCGTGGCGTTCGGAAGTAGTCTGGAACGAGAGCGCCAGACGATATCCGTTCTCGTCAATACGGATGAGGTCAAACGCCTCGAGCCGGTTGCGATAGTTCCGAATGGTGCGTGCTGAGACGCCCGCTCGGTCGGCGAGGTCACGCTGTGACAGGCGGTTTTCGGCTGTGAGAAGCGTCTGAACGATCCGGCCAACTGTCGGTGGGAGATCGGGGAGCAACTGTTCGGGATCGAGTGTTCCTAACGCATAGCGGAGTTCGTCCGGTCGGATCTCTCGACTCTCGTCTTCGCTGGCGAGTTGCTGGAGTGCTCGAGCAGCAGCGTATGGCGATTTGACTACCGCTTGTAGGAGCGAGATGCAATCTCGAGTCGGGCGGAGGTTCTTGGCCTGCAGGATCCGCGTCGCAGCCCTCGCGTAGCCCGTTCGATCGACCGTCGAAAGGGAGACGTGGACAGCGAATTCGGGAGCGTCATCAGCGACTGCCGCTGGCCTCTCGAGTGCTTCTTCCAGAGATGGGTAAAGACGATGGACGTCCTCACCACGAACGACGACAGAGCCGATGAATGTTCCTAGCGGGTCATCTGCATCAACAGTCGGTGTGAGTGCGGTGCGACGCTTTTCCTCGCGGGACTCGAACAGTTGTCGGTACGAGGCGAACACACCGTATTTCCCCTGAATCGCGGCCGAAATACTGATCGAGGTTGCGAGTTCTGTGAGCGAGTTCGTATCGAGCCCCGACGGGACGCGAAGCTCTCGAACGATATCGATCCCGAGGGCATCGAACAGATGGATAATCGAGCCAGCAAGGCCGTGAGCCGACTGCATAATCTCGCTGCGGAAGCGGTTGCGATCCTCGTACTCGCCAGCGGAGAGTTTCACGGTGAGATCCTCGAGGTCGGTGCCCCACTTGAGGAACGCTTCACGGAGTGTCTTGGGATCCTCGAGCGCTTCGTCGGAAAGGGCGCCGATACAGCGAGCATCCCGAAGAATCGCTGGCGGGTCTTCTAGTGGCTCAAGACGGTTGTCGGTGAGTACTCGGTTGAGCAATTGCGGCGAGGCTAACGCCGTCGCGAGACTCACCACATACTGCAGGGGCCCACTTGCCCGAACGGCAACGACAGCTTCCTCGCGATCACCGTCGAAACTCACGTATCGAGTATGGTCAGGCCCGTCCGTATGGTCCTCGAACGGGGCCTCAACAAGGGTGATCCCGCCGTTCTCTCCACAGCCAGCGGCGGCGACATGTCCTGTACGGTCGAGGTAGGCCGTTCGGTAGGGGTTGCTGTCTTTTCTGCCGTCATGCTCCTCCCCTCGTGTGCGCGGGGTTACACGGCACTGTTGGTCGGCTGTTCCGGTGTCGCTCACGGCCTCGGCCAGTTCCTGTTGACGACCGATCTGGGCATCGAGCGTGGTGAGTAGCTGTCGGCCAGCGTCGAGCAACTCGACAGTGCGATCATCTGCTGGTCCGAACTCCGCAACCAGTCCGAGTTCGGTAAGCGAGTGCTGCTCGGAGACTAAGAGTTGAGAGATCCGACTCCGGCCGACGTCGTGCATCGCCCGCAGCGCGTGCCTCGAGAGTGTTTCAGCGGGTTCATCGGCGAGTTGCCGGAGGAGTTCGACCTTCCGGCCATCCGGATCCAGCACCTCGAGGGCGTCGTCGACGCGGTCCTCCGTTGGGTGGTGTGTCTCTCGCCATTCGCTCACGCCGGGGAGGTCTTCGCGGTGGTGCTGGGCAAGCCAGTGGTGGGTCCGTCCGGTTGCGATGACACGGACATCGAAGCCCGTTGCGAGGACGGCGAGCAGTCGACAGATCGACTCTCGTTTGCGACGTGGGACGTCCTCGAACCCGCGGTCGATCGTGACCGCAAGCGTCGGTGGCTGGTCGTCAGGCACGTGGTCGGCGAAAAACTGGGCGGTCGCGAACAGATCCTCGAGACTCGCATGGCCCTGTCCGAGGTTCGGGACGAGATCGGCGGCGAGTCGCCAGGCTTCCCGCCGGTTGCCGCGGGCGACCTCGAGTATGCGAGAGCGCAGCCAGTAGGGGATCTGTTGATCCTCAAGGATCTCGTAACACTCGAGGACAGTCCGTGCGTCGGCGAACCGGCGCGCGGCACGGATGAACTGGTCTAGGATTGACTGCTGGGTGAATAGCTGGTCCCACAGCTCCGAGACAGGATCGGTGTCGATCTTGAGGGTGGCCTGTGGGGACAGCGGCGGCTGGTGGGTTGGTGTGAGTCCCGCGTCGGTCACGGCAGGCGTACCTCAACTGGGAGCTGGGGGCGTGCTGACTGGCGAGTGGAGTGGCGTACCATCGAGTCCTGGAAGCGAGTGCAGAGAGTGCGGACAGCCGAGCGCAGTGGCTCACCGGCTGTCGGCGCGAGTGCGTGTTAGAGGGTCACCGATTCGGGATGGGGATCGCCTCTGGTTCAGCCCTGTTGGAGGGTGGACTCGAGTCGAGGATCTCGGGCTCGAGAGCGACGAATCGTGTCTGCTGGGTGGGCAGATCAGCGCGGGTGCCGAGCCTGCACTCGGCGAGGAGTTCCGTACAGCCAAGGGTTGGCTCTGTGATGGTGTCGGGACTGCAGGCTACGCAGTAGGGTCGATGGATCGCCCAGCGGTCGGTGTCGGCTGGCCGGGAGGCAAGGATGGTCACACGGTCGCCTTCGTACAGTCGGTACTCGCAGTGTTGGCACGTGGTGGTGTCGTGGGCACCGACCGGGAACCCCTCGAGGAGTTGGGTAGGGGTGGTGACGACCTTCATTGGTCGTCACCCTCGAGTGCGTCGACGAATGAGTTCGTGAGGCTCGAGTAGAGGTGTTGGCTTGTAAAGCCCCGTTCGGCGTTGACGTACTCAATCCAGTCATTGATGCCCTGGTCGACGGCCTCTAGGTTGTAGCGGTAGGTGCGGTCGGTGTTGTGGACGACGTGGACGGTTTCGTCTGTGGTGCGGTAGACGTGGTGTGCGTCCTCGGTGTCGATGCCGACGAGAATGTAGTCTGGTCTGGGGTCGGTGCGACTGCGAGCCGAAACCGTTTCGTGGGATTGCGGTTGTATACTCATATGCTGGTTAGGCCAGCACGGGGTCGGTGCTGGAACACCGGCCTCAGAGATTTTCCGAGGCGTCCCGTGCTCACTCTACAATAGGTGCCACATACACTTAACCCTTAGGGCCTAAGGATAGTGGGGTAAGGGTTATGTCTAAAGCCACCGTCCCTTTAGGCATGAGCGCAACAACTACTATCGAAGACATCATGCTCGAGGAGGAAGATCTTGGACCGGCCGATGAAGCGCTACTTGATATGCTGAATGAAGGGCGTGTTACCGCGCCATACGTTGCTGACGAAACTGGCTACAGTCTTCAGTACGTTCGTGATCGGCTTGGTCGGCTCGTAGAGCACGGTAATGCACGCAAGGTATACGAAGGACTTTATGAGCTTGTGGAGGATCCCCGGAAGAACGGTAATATAGGGGCATGATATAGCCGTTATTATTATATTATGGTTTAGAAGTAAAACAATTTTAATAAATATATCACGTTGAAAACGGTCTGGCAGGTTATTACGAACTCTATGAGTGCCGAGGCCGCGCAATTAACGTTAGATTTTTCGTAAGAAACGCCGATTCAGACAAAACACGGTGCAAATTACCGGTTCCGAATTCGTTTGTGATATTCCAATGCGTGTGGTCTGTTGTCATTGTACGATGGCTCGGAGTTGGGGGTTGATTTCCCAGTCTATGTCATCATAGGCCACGAATCCAACATTGGTTATCTCCCATTGCCGGTACATCATTATCTGATTACTGGCTGCTGATCACAAGGCCGTATGGTACTCACCCACACGCCCAGCACAAAAATACTACCGGGATATCTTGCTGGAATTCCGTGGTATGATGAAGTGCTTCTAACGACCGCCGAGACCACCACGGCCTCTACCGCCACCCAGACTCGCAAAGAGACTATAGCTCGCGAAAGCAATCGCTGCAATCGCAACCCAAGCTTCAAGGCTTGAGGCCAACTGGAACAGGCTGTAGCTGATAGAGAGAGATGTCCCGATCGTGTCATAGGCTGCCGTAAACGGTCCTTCTGTCGGCCTCATGATCACGTACATCCGCGCTACTGCATAGAAGAGCCCGCCAATAGCGAATCCTATGAACGGCCCAAGAACAAGAGTCATTAGTGCACCGCCTACGTTGCTCTGTCTCATAGTATCCTCCAGTGCGGGATGTCGTAGTGAAGCACTAGCACTACGCCTCCTATCACGGCAGCGCCGATGAGTAACGGACTCATCGCGATAATGATTGGCGCCGTGTATGCAGCAATGGCACCAGCTGCTCCGATTTTGGCGAGTTTTAGGAGGGCGGCCTTTTCCTTACTCGTCAAACTTCCACTTCCGAGGTGGTAGCCTGCGCTGGTTGAGTATCCAAACACTGGGGATAGCAGTATCGCGGCTATCGCTGCGATTACCCCTGTGACGAGGAGACTGATTGCCATATATTTCTGAATAAATCATTGACACGTAAAAGTGAACGGCAAAATTACGGTATGAATGACTTTGAAATGGCGGTATAGGGGTTACGACGGATGCTTTGGGAAGATGGGAAACTAATAGAGCGAGCAATCACCACCCCCTCAACAGTGAGTTTGGAAGACCATCTGAGATCAAATTAAAAATACCGCTGCCAGCCTACATAGCTGAGAACCACAGCAAGACCAAGCATCGTAGTCATTATCCAGAACTGGTTACGGACAAAGGCCACAATCGCGTCTCCGTACCACGCCAAGAGGAACGCGATCGAAAAGAATCGGAACCCGCGAAAAAGGAAGGAGTAGTCCCCCACCTCTACTCAATAAGGTGGGTCGTCTCGATCTTTCTCCCAGTCAAGAGGGAAACTATCGATAGTTTCAAACTCCGCTACATCGCCTGAGTCGGTTACTTTTACAAAGTGCAGGCGGAGTGATTCACCAACCCACTGATTATTTTCTTCACCGTTTTCCTCGTTTTCATCGGTAGTCGTTGCCGTATCTATGAACACTGGGATACACTGGTCATACTCTGCATGATCGGTAATCGCTTTTTTCAGGGACCGACGCAGACTAAACTGGATATCTTTGGAAAGATCGCGTCTAACACGGACCTCGTCCGATTCCGAAATTGCACCCTCAAAAATACTCCGTGAAAGAGAGACGATATCTTCTAACTCAAATATCTCCTGAGTAAGCGCCTCTTCTACAGAAATCTCCTTTACGTCTGGATGACATACAGTGTGATTGCGGAAGTCTGCGATGAGCTGTGACTCATTGACCTCGTCCTCAAGCACTTTAAGTAGATATGAGCGGATGGCGTCTCGATAGCTTTCAGTCGTGAAATTTTGGCGGCTCCCGATAATCGCTACTTCCCCCTCACGAGCTCGAAGATTACGGCGACCATTTCCTTCCGGACAAAGGAACCCAAGCCGGTCTACGTCAAGCAGATATGCATAACTGAATATCTGCTCTCGGTCGGGCCGAATCATACTCGGATCACGGGTTTCTGGGTAATATTTGCTATCTAACACAGCAACCGGCTCGTCTCCCTTGTAGAGTACATGATCTGGTTGATGCCACGCTTGGTTTGTATTTACATACGGTCGCAGCTGTGGTTCCCCCTCAACCCGTGCATCGTCAAACCCATCATAGAGCGGATTCGATTCGAGTTTGCTTAGTTCCTCCACAAGGACAATCTGCGAGAACTCCTCAAACAGATTCGCCATATTGAACAGATAGTCCATTGTCAATTCTTCATCCCCGGATTCAAGCGACTGACCGGTCGTCGAGGAGAGAATCATCTTCGATACCTCAATTGCCCGTTTATAGTATCCACGATGCCGTGGTAGCTGTCCGCTCGTTATCTGCTGATATTCCGACAGGTTATGTCCGTCTCCCTTGATTCCCATCGACTCGAGTTCATGGACAGCATTGTTGAGGTCAGAGAAGATTCGGAAGTATTCCTCGCGGTTGTGCCGACGGGCACTCTTCTGAAATAGTTGGAGGAGACTCTTTCCGGCCCGGTGGATTAGGGCGTTGATCGGTGTATTATAATCTACTTCCTTCTGAACGTAGTGTTGCTTTGGAATACCCGTCTCAAGGTTCAACAAGCTACGTTCAACATCAATTCGGCCCCGAGCATCAACGGCATCAGTTCGCTGTGTCTCAAACTGGCGGATGAACCCATTTCGATGAAGCGGGGCTAAGCTGTTCAGAAAATTGACCGCAATTACGATAAAAACGTCCTCTATCTGAACATCTTCAGAGAGAAAATCGCGGATCGGGATCCCTTGGTAGTCAAGAGATCGGTTGTAACGGCTGACGGTTAAAAACATATCCAGAATCTCGCTCCACCCGATTCTCGGTCTGATCTGAAGTCGGGAAGTCGGAGTGAGATCAACAATACCTACAATATCCTCAGCAGAGATTGTGAGTTCATCGCCGTCAAGGCGTGCCTCTACAACTTTGTATTCGCTCTCTCCGTCCCACGACCGTCGTCGTTTAACGAAGACGTTGGTATCTACCTGCTCGAATGCCGCCTGCTTCAGTTGCTCCTCAATGCCTTGCGGACATTGGATGACACGCTCTTCGCGCTCCGTGATGGAAACTTCAGTCGGGAGCTGGGCCGTACTCATCGCCGATTAGTTCTGCATTCCCATGCGCTGTTGCTGTGCCCGCTTCTCGCTTTCCGCTAGCTCGATTGCGGGCGATAAGTCGAATTCCTCGTATATTTCATCAAGCTTCGTGTAGTGATTGACGAGCTCATCCATTTGCGAATATGTGGCTGAATTCAACAAGCGTGGGAGAATGTAGGTGCGGAACGCCTCTCCGACAGCTCGACCGGCCTCATCATGATACACGCCTTCTGGTGACGTTGTCGACTCAAGGAAGACGGAAACGTCTCGGTAGTGCATTGGTCCGAACTCCATGATACCATTCTCATCTGCATCTTTCCCTGTATTGAGTCGGCGATAGTCTTCTTGGAAGAGGTCTTTCAGCGTCCCGCCGTTGACTGCTGAATCAGCAAGATGGTCAGTGGTCCAGCGAGAGAACAAGTTATCGAGGCCGTCGTTATCATAGTCACTGACCTTGATCATCGCAAACCGACGTGTAATTGCGTTATCAAGTTGGTTGACTGTACGGTCAGACATGTTCATCGTACAGATGATGTTCACCTCCGGGATGAGTTCGATGGTCTCGTCGTCGTCAGTCCGGAAAATAGTTTGATGAGGGTTTTCGATTGCCGTGTAGAGTTGACCGAAGATTCGCGAAATATCTGCTCGAGTAAGTTCGTCGATGATCACTGCGTACTTTTCGCCATATTCGCGGGCTCGTACAACAGCTTTCGAGACGCAGCCTAGTTCTTTCTGGTAACTGACCGAATCTTTGGAGTAGTCTGGAGCAACACGTCCAACAATATCTTGGCTAGTCCACGATGGAGAGGCGGTATCGAGTGTATATCCTACGCAGGTCTCCAGGGCTAATTGTTTCGCGAACGTCGTTTTCCCAGTACCAGTCGGGCCATAGAGTACGACTGGTTTTCCAGCTTCCAGAGCACCTAATGCTGACTTTTTGACCGACTCTGGAACGAGCACATCAAGGTCAGTAGTATAGTCTCCTCGCGTTGCGACGCGTTTCTTCAAATCAAAAGATGCGTGGTCAGAGCCGAGAATAGCCTGCCGGACTTCCCCTAGCCCCTGCTCCCCTTCGTGATGAACATCGATGGAAAGATCGTCTACAAGGTAGTCAAGAACCTCTGGTCCTGCAGCCTTTTCGATGACACGTTGGGCGAACTCAGCATCATCCTTGATTGTATCAGTCAATCCTTGAACCCGATCGAGAGAATACTCCTGCTCCGAGGAACTCATTACTCCGAAAGAATCACTGTAGAACAATAAGGTTTGTTCTAGCTATAATTTCTAACCCGGGGAAGACGGCGACTTTTGAAAAGCCATCTTAGGAATGGTACCGTTCAGGCCCGCCTGACGAGGGGATTGCCACACTGTCGGGCAGAGCCCAAGGGAGACGGATTGCTGGCACAACACCGCGCTGGAAGCAGGTTGCAGAGTATTCGGTTATGTTAATTTCTATCAGAAGTCGAAGAGAGTTGTTTGCTCCTCGAAGTCGTACGGATCAGTCAAAACCTCTCGGTATGGGTCATAATTCCTGCGTGCATCATGATTTTCTTCGATTGCACGGTCCACGAACCACGCCCGGAATTGCTCGTATTCTTCACGCGGCTGCAGATAGTCCTTCACGTCAATCGTCTGGAATTCGCCAAACCGGGCGAAATAGACACCGACAGTCGTGATATCTGGGTACGGCGTATCTGCACCGGAACTATCTATCTCTGCCGCGACCAGCTCTCGATGGATGTCGTTGAGAATGTAGTACGCAAGAAGCTGCCGCCAGTACCCGGGCTTGAACGATGGATCTTCCGTAGCCTTCACATCAACTAACGTCTGGTCGACGATGAAATCGGCGTGACCCTCGAGGATGTTCGCGAAACAGCTCGAACCGAGCCAGATTCTTACCGAAGCTTGGTTGCTCTTTCGATCTTAGCTCTTCGTGAACTCGATGACCAGATCGTAGATACGCCGGATTTCGGAAAAGGGAAGCAGATCGGTCACTCGTACCTAATGGGTCTTGAGGATGTCCCGGACGTTTTGGATGCCTGGAAATACGAGATCCTACCGCTACTCGAGGAATACTACTTCGGGCAATTCGATCGGATACGAGAGGAACTCTTCAGGGGTAGTGGCGATCGGTTATTCCACTGGGAGATGGAAGAGATTGCAGATTTTACAGCAGATGATCTCCGTCGCACCCTTGCTAAACTCGAGGGGATCACGCTCGCGGAACCAGAAACAGAATCGGAAGAAGATTAAAAGCGGATGGAGCATCATCGCTGGTTTTTTCGATTTCTTCTAACCCCTCATAATCAGTCATAATACCCTTCTCACCTTAGTTCCGTAATCTCTGATTCTGTTCGCTAATTATGAAATCTTCAACACTGGGCTTAATGTCGACGGCGTCACGGTTTTGGTGAATTCGTCGGTTGGTCATCTGTTATCCGTGCTGCTGAATCTCCGTACCGGAGATCTTATCCATCTCAGGCAGGTGGAGTACGGGAACACCCACCCATTAGACTTTAGATATTAAATACACTTAGTAACTATCCAGATAAGAATGGTCTTAGGATTTAGTGAAGGTAATAGTAGACGATAATATTTTCTATCTAAAGGAATGTAATTGTCTTCAAGAGATAGTCGATATCGATTCTAACCCAGAACTACTGCTCCTTCAAGATAGATCCTTACGGAACAGAATACAGGACATTCTTGTCCCTGTATTCGATCAACCGGTATAATTCTAAGTCAGTGATGAATCGGACTCCTTCTTTCATGACGTAGGATGGGATAACGTTCGAAATGACATACTTCTTAACCTCTAATTCGTTCCACTCCTCCGGGATCTCCTGTTGTTCACGGTCACTCTCATTTAGGCCGACTTGCGAACTGAACGAGTCACCAGGGTTCAGATCTCGCCACGCTTCAACTTTCTCCGGGAACGGTTTACCCTCTGCTTCTCGATCAGCTCCCTCAGGAGTTTCATTGAAAATGAGACGATCGAATTTCTCATTGAGGATTCTGATCCCTTCTGGCCCGTTAATGCGGATAGGTGGTAGTAGGTATTTCACCTCGATAAATACAATACGGTCATCAAAAATGCATAAGAGATCGATTTCTTTCGGGTTGTTACGGGTTATCTCGGCACCGTGGTAACACTCAACCCCTTTCTGGGTTAGGAAGTCGTAGAGATTCCTCTCATACACTTCACCTCTTTCTGCAGTCAGGCTAGTGAGCAACTCATGTCCACTGCTGTATTCACCGTTTTTCAACAAGGGGAAGATCTGGAACTTCATTAGTCGAGCAAAAGCTCGTGGATAGTAGATCTTCGTAGTTGGTACGTATCGATATCGACATGGTCCAGTACGCTGTGGCTCAAGAGTATCTAGCTCAAAGAGGAACGGATGAGCGTCTAAGTTATCCTCGCTCACAATAATTTGATCCTTGACTTCGTCCCAGCTATCGCTGAAAGCTTGCCGACCACACCTATCTACTGCCTCTGGATCTATCGAAGGTACAAAACTTTCTTGATGAATCCTACGCCGGATTTCATCGGAAAATAAGCAATCAATTCGATTCAGGAACTCTTCGATGTCGAATATTGTGATCTTGTTGGGAAGGCGGGTATAGTAAACGTCACCCACCATATCATCAGATGATGCTATAAGACGAAGCGATAGAAGCAACTGGAACCAGGCATCTGCGAAATCTCGTGGTGTTTCTACGTTGGCAGGGTCTGTCTTATCGACTGCTCGGAGAACATCTGCAACATAGCTATAATCTTCAAAATCTTCTGGATCACCGCAAACAACGCTCTTAACGCATCTTTCGAAGCACAGACCATATTCTGACTGGAAGAGTTCATAATCAGATGTGAAATCTTCTATTCTGCCAGTGAACCCATCTTGTTTTATGCACACGGCGAACTTGTCTCGGGCATCTTGAAGGGAAGTAATAAGGTCTGGATATATGTCTTTGACTACCTGTATCTCCTCCAGTTCTTCGGGATTTCGCAGTAATTCGTTGCCAAAATTGGTTCCTTCGTAGACTTGTTTCACTATGTATGTTAGGTAGCCAAATTCATTGAAGGGGAGTCCTCGTCCTTTTTCGCTAGTGAATTCGTTGGATACTTGGTTTAGCCGTGTTATCAGATAGTATAGCAGGTTTGATTTGCTATATTCTTGAATAATCCCAATTATCTTCTCATCTGTGAAATGGTCTTTGAGAAGCCAATCTGTCTTAGCATTGACTACCGGTTGAGATTCAACAGGACGACCTTGACAGCGAGGACAGAAAAGGGAATCATCCACAGACACGCAAAGTAAGTAACCGCAGTCCTCACAGGGCATACAGGTTTCCTGTCCCGGTTCCCATATACCTTTTTCGACAGCCGAGATCTCCCATACAATAACGTGTGCGGTATAGAGGTTAATCGTGAGTTTTCTATTTTTTGACTTGGGATCAATTGCTGCAGGATCACCTATATAAAGAACACTTCTAGAATTGACCTATATGTCTAAACAAGTCAACTAGAACTTGGAGAAGAATACAAAGACAAACTCCAAGAAGACTACAGATAGATAGGTTACCTCTTACTATCGGTCGGGCAATGTATTCTCAACTTTAGAGCCATAACGCGGTTCGAGCCCGAGAAACCGGTCATAGAATTGGTCGGCGAACTCTATACTTCTTTCAATAGACCACTTCGCACAGCCAGAGCTCAGACACTTCGTTGGGAAGAATTCCTGAGAGTCGCTTGCTAAGGGATTCAACTCGAATTTCCCTTGAAGCCGACTTCCGATCTCGTGTTCTATATGTTCAGAGTCGTTGGAGGGTTCTGGCGTAATCCAGTCTGGTTCATAGTGGACAAAGTAGTTCCGTAGTGCTTGAATTGTATCTATGTCCTGAAACGGTTGGCTCCCCGTATCAAACGGCTCGTTCCCCGAGTACACTAACAGAAGCTGGTACTTCTTCAGTGTCGGAGGCCTGGATGAAAACGGGTTTTCCTCGATCCCGTCCAGTTCTTGAAGGAGATCAGGGAAATCCCAGTCATCAACTACATCTTCTACCTCGGTAATTGTTGGCCTCATTTCTCCTTCTGCAAGAGCAATTGCCTCATTCGCTGAACCTTCAAGGAAGGAAATTGCGCCGATTATTGAGTGGACTACGTACCCTTGGTGAACGAGATGGACTGGTACTTCTTTGGTTCCAATATCGTCTGTCGAACAGTCATTGTCTTCTACACGTTCCTCGATCTTGGCCGCCTTTCGAGTGAAAAAGCGGCCCAGCGAAGATGATACGAGGCATAACTGTGACTCATTTTTACCATGGAATAGCTTTTGTTGTCGGTTTAGTTTAGTGTTGCGAAAAATATATCTTCTAATCTAGAAAGGGGATTCCTGGTTGGAGATTAGAATGGTTCCGACAGAACGTACTCTATGAGTATAGCACTAACAATAAGTAGCCTTGCAGATGTCGTTCCTTTAGTGATACCAAATTTTGACAGGATCTTTGAAAAGATAGAATCCGCAAAAATAGAGGTGAAAAGAAAACTCTTCGAGGTGAGGGAAGCAGCAGTACCTCGGATAGAGTGGGCATGGAGAAAAGCAAGGGAAAAAAGCTGGGAGATCTATTTCGTCGTTTTAGGGCTAGTAGTTATCGCTCTGTGCTTACTTGGAATAGAAGAGTTGAACATGGCAAGATATTATGCGATGAATCGAGCAACACCTGCTCTGCGTGATGCTAAGTTTCAACCAGGAACTCAACCAGATTTGATGGCTCAGGGAAGTATCAACGCCCTCTGGGCGACTCTTCACGCAGCGTATGCAGCAGCTTATTTCTCTATCGCGTCGATTCTGTTAGGTGGTAGTTCATTGATTTACTCGCTATTCGGAAAGCAATAGTAGACTACCGATTTGACATCATTTTGTCAGCCTAAAATATATAAACGATAGATATTATTGTGTTTTCATATCAACGAAAGAGTTTGAAGTGAAACTGGCCGAGGTACACAGTGATCTTGGCTACAACGACGTACTCATACTACGACCGGAGACATTCGGAGACGTATTCACCGACAAACGAATCGAGTTGATAGATCAGTTGCTCGAGGAAAATGTGGAATCAATCTGGCAGTTAGCCAGAAGGTTGATCGAGACTATCCGAAGAAGTTGTATTATCGGTATATAGAGATAGAGGTTTAATACAAGGGACGGTGACAGCTTTCTTGAATCATGGAATACGAATACATGATCGATCCATCGTCGCTCATCATTGAGTCTGAGTTACTTGCTCTTCGAGCAAGGATTGAGACTGCTGAGAAACGTATGCAAGAGGAAGGTGAAAATGAAAGACTTCTGCTTACTATTCCAGAACCATTCTTAGAGGATTTAATGGAAGGAGATACACCTCTTAGAGATACTTCACATGCGAAATTCTTTGCTAGCGACGACGATAGGATTGCTACCCGCGAGCAAATAATGAATTTTCTGGAGGACCATCGTTGGGATAATTCGTTTGGGGAGACTGAGGATCATCCGTTCACAGATCAAGGCTACCATGAACGGATTGCCGCTGTCCTTGACTGTATCTTAGGAGTAGTAGAGGATAGCGAGAGGAAATCTTGGCTGGTGGCAGCTAGAAGGAAAACCATTAATGCATTTACTAGAGCCGAGAGGTGGGTATTAGAAACAGGGACGGAAGCTGCTGAGAATGTTCTTTCTAATTTCCTCAAATTAGAAGATGACGAGGAAGTTCTAACATCAAAGAATGTGGCTGTAACACTTGGAAAATTCGCCACAATAGGTATTTCAGCAACGGTCTCGCCACCTGTGGCAGCTGTAACTACCACTCTGATGTACATGATCGACCCCTGACGAACTCTATCTTTATCTCTGCACTCTTCTACAAGATATATAAACAAAAGGATAGAAGTACATCACGTAAGGTGATACACGGATCGAGAGCGGCATCTACATACTCATCGGCTGCGGCTGACAAAAACAGGAAGCCAACGAACCAGTCCCAGCTAAAGACCTCTACACCAGTTCGTACTTCAAATGTAAACAACGGTATGCCAAGGCCCGCTCTGAACCTGGTATCGAGGAAACAACTGGCTGGACTATTCTCTCGGCGAAATACGACGTACTCTGGCCGAATATCGAGATCGAACCCTACGACACCACAATCGAAGACTTCGAGGACGATCCTGCACCGATCGAACCAGACGCCTACCAACACACCAACTATCCGTGGGATGAGCCACTATACGAAACACGGCTCGACTTCTGGACCCGACGTGTCCACTACGGATTAGCCTCATGGCTCGGCTTCAAATCTGGATTCCCCGAGCAGGATCCTCACTGCCACCGACTGGAGGTCTTGGCTGCAGCCGCTACATTGAACCACTACAGGTGAGCAACGTATTCGAACCGTTCCCGTTTGATGTCGAGTTCCCCTTCTAGGAGCAAGACTTCAGCGGGATCGGAGAGCAGATGGCTTGGTTGAAAGAAGAGGCCAACCGCCTCGAAGAGAACCCGTCAGGGCAGACCGAACTCGAGGACTGGGACTCACCAGAGTATATGTAGCAGTCAGATCTCGAGAGGTGGTCCCAGTGACAGAGAAATATTCACGATCCTGAAGACGTACAGTCCGGTCAAGCGGCACGGGTCAAGATGCTCGCCGACTTGTCGGTCACTATCCTCAGCGGAGACGGTGGTCAAGTGTTCGCGCTGTCAGCGTCCTCTTCGTAGAATTCGGCGGCCCCCTCTGCCGTTGAGGTTGATGTCTCGACCGGTTCGTCAGCACCGTCCTCAATGTAGAGAACCTCGAATGTCTCGGGTCGAGAGTCTGCGTTGTAAGCGTATTTGCCGAGAAGTACACTGATTACGGTTCGTTCACCGATAAATTTACCAGCAGTGTAGGCCGTCTCATTGAGATCCTCGTCGTCATCCGGGTCAGTGTAGCCCTCTGGATACTCAATCACCATTTTCGCCTCACTTCCATCGTTAGTATAGCTGCTGATCCCACCCTCAATGTATAGTTCGTCATCCTCCTCAGAATTGTTTAACATCGTGATACCTTCGAGAAGATTCTCAAGTGCCTCTTCATGCCGTTCCTCAGGGACATCTACCTCGAAATCGTACGCGTCAAAACCTGTACTGTCGTTAGCCCCATTATCTTGCGCATCCGAGCCGTCCTCAGACTCCACGGACTCGCCGGCATCCGAATCAGTCTCCTCCCCATTATCGTCGTTCCCAGTTAGACAACCTGCGAGGCCGATCCCACTGGCGAGCGTTAAGAGCGATCGTCAAGATAGTTGGCTCAGCATACCTTCAAGGTTCTCGGATATAAATGATAAGTATTGGCAACACGGCGAACACATGTTTCAGAACGCCGTAGTGTTGTTCCTGCCATAGGAGATGCTATGAAAACCTCGCTACGGGAGCAATTTGCAGTACGCTAGCCACTAAGTGAGTAGTGGAGTTTCGAGGCGAACTCTGGCTGAATAGAACTGCCGGAAACACGGTTTTGATACAACTTCCTACGGACACACGTCGGCAAACCCTCTCCTCGGAATATGCGCACGAGAGGCGAAAGTCCGTATGTACGAACTACTGCTAGTACTCTCGATTGATTACGGTTTTACCGTCAGCATTCGTTACGATGATTGTATCTCCACTATTGTTCCAGATTGCTCTACCAGATCCCCAGTATAGTTCTGTCTCAGAGTTCGACCCGCTCCCGCTGTAGATGGTTACGGACTCACCCGATTCAAGCGAGAACCCTGATGGGAAGTAGAAGGTATGGTCTGCATCGTCGGCAAGAGTCCAACCAGTCATATCGATAGACGAGCTACCTTCATTGGTCAGTTCGATGTACTCACCGTTGAGATTTTCGTGGTCATTTCCTGCCGCCTCAGCATGGATATTCGAAACTATAAGATCTGAATCACCCCCTCCATCAGATGGTGGATTTGAAGGCTCTGAGTAGTTCCAGACGCCAATATCGTTGTTACGCGCCTCAGATTCTGCTGACTGGTACGTCGAGCGCTGCGTGAACTGAGTATCGTACATCCGTGCATATCCGTTTTCGATGAGTCGGAGATTGAATGACTTTGACGAAGACTCTGACTGGGATGCATACACGAGCAGGCGGTCATACGTACCACGCCGGTCGGATTCCGAGTCTACTTCAATGTAGATTTCTTGCCCGCCAAGGCGTTCTTCTGCGTAATTGCTGGCTTCAGCACCCCACTGTTCTAACCACTCTCGTCCATCTGCGTTATCAGGGATGTCTTCCCACTCCGTCGGATCTGTTCGGCTGGCAGTTGTTTCAGGAGTATCAACGCCTAATAGACGGATCGTGTCTGTGCTGCCGTCTGGCATCCGTACGTCCATTGTGTCTCCATCAGTCACAGAGAGAACTGTAACCGCCCATGAAGTCTTCTGACCGCTGTCTGTAGCGTCATCAGGAGATGAATTAGATGTGGAACCGTCTGATGAATCGGACGTAGAGTCATCAGGAGTTGAATCAGATGTAGAATCATCTGGTGGATCAGACGTGGAGTCGTCAGAGGATGGATCAGATGTAGAATCATCTGATGAATCGGACGTGGAGTCATCAGGAGATGAACCAGAATCGTCTTGTGATGATTCAGATGCTGAATCAGGTGAAGTCGTCGAATCGGATGGCGATGTTGGTGCATCTACTCCCTCTGAAGATGGAGAATCAGCCGCCGGAATTAGTGCAGCACCAACAACAAATCCGATGAGGATGAGCCCGATAAATGCACCTCGTCCTAGTGTACTAAGGTCAGGACCACCCGCCGAATCGACAGCATTTGTGATGAATGGGCGAGTTTTAGGAATTAGAAGTAGGGAAGTGACGAGAAGAATTGGCCCACCAAGTAACCCTAATCCTCCTTCGAACATTCCTCCGAGACCGACCAGAAGCATGAGGAGTCCGAACCCATAGATACAGATTTGCTTTATCTGCGTAGTTTTAGAACTACCTGACATATGCTCCACGTATGTCTGCTACATCATCAATTCCGTTGGTATCGCTGATCGAGCTGAGGCAAGTGTGAACGGTGAAGGTCGGACAAGCGAATCACGATCTCGCACCGCATATCAGCGATCGGAGGTCGTTAGAAAACACGCGCTCCGAGTCGCTGACGGTGTGTGTCAAGGCTGTAGCGACGATGCTCCGTTTCTCACTGATGGTGGAGACCCTTTCCTCGAGGTGCACCATCTTTATCGGCGCAGTGAGGGTGGGGCAGACCATCCGAAGGATGTGATCGCACTATGTTCAAATTGCCATCGACGGGTCCAGCATGGACGTAATGGAGGCGAATTCAATCAAAACTGATCGACAAAGCAGAGGAATTGCATCCGAAATAGTTGACTGTCCTCAAAGCCTGGATTCACAGATAGTACAGACTCGTTCCGAGAATTGCCTTCTTCCTATACCTTAGAAGAGAAACCCGGAGATAGATGTCATACCCGTATATTCTTCAACGGTTGGTACTATAGTGCAGTATTATCAATGGCCACTGAAATATATCTCACACCTTGTAGCAAACAGGGAGGGGGCTCACGAGCGTATCACCATCTTCAACAAACTGTCTTAGATGGAGTCCATCTCGAGGATGACCGAGTCCCTGCTGCAAATCAGAACGACGAGAAGATCTCAGTATGGGGAGTGACGGAGGGAAACTACCAGTACTGGAAGCAACTCGAACAAGGGAACTATCTGCTGTTCTACGTTGGTGATTACAAGTACGAGTACGTCGCTGAGGTAATTGGGACGCGAGAGGACTCAGAACTGGCTGAAGAACTCTGGCCAGACTACAAGCCTGGCGAGACGGGTGGCAACGATCCAGGGGATCCGTGGAACTACATCATTTTCCTCAAATCGCCCGTTTCCGTTGATATCGACTCGGATGAAATTCATGGATTCGCTGGCCACGCAACGAACTATCCGCAGCGGTTCATGTCCTTGAACCAGCAGGCCCACAATGAGATTCGGCAGACGTTCGGGAGTCTGGAGGAGTACTTCGACGCTCGACGGCTATCATTCGAAAATAGCCAGATCACAAGTGAGAACTCAACCGAGTCGGAAACGGAATCAAGCCCGGAAGGGAACCGATCAGACCATACTCTCTGGTTGTTCAATATTCGGCCGGTCAACTGGAAGCGATGCGTAAACGGACCTCCTGATAACGAGGTTCACAGCAGACACCGTTCTGAACCATGGCATGGCCTCTCGTCGAGTGTAGCCTGGATGGCCGATGAAATGCAAAAGGGGGATACAGCACTGGTTCGCCAAAGTGGTCACGGTATCATGGGGATTTGGGAAATCACCGAGACAGTTCCGGTGAGAACTCAAAAGCACCACAATTGGGAAGGCGAGTACGAGCAATTCATCTATTGCCAGGGACTCGAATGTGAACTCGAGAACCCAGTCGACGATACAGAATTTTTTGAGGGTACAGACTTCGTCCGATTCAACTTAGGAGCGAACGAGTTGAACGAGGCCGACTCGAAAACCTTCTTAACAGAGATCAAAGAACGAGCTGACCTTACAGAAGACGCTTCAAGGCGGGTTGATGCAGAGTTGCAAGATCTCGGCATGGATATTGCATCCGGTCCTACTACTGAGGGAGAAGAATCAGCGGATCGCTCTAGTGAGGAAGAAACGGACTCGGGAGTGGTTGATCAGACCGAACGTGCTTCTGATCTCAAACCACCGGACCGTGTAAAGACGAAAATTTCTCGTGTCATTCGGAATACGACGCTTACGAGGCAGCTCAAACAGCTATACGATTCTCGGTGTCAGGTGTGCGATGACCAGCGCAGGCAATCGGTATCTAAGATGTATGCTGAAGCACATCATATCCAGCCTCTCGGAGGATCGCCAGCTGGTCCCGATAGTGAAGAGAATGTTCTCATTCTGTGTCCGAACCATCATGCTGATTTCGATTACGGGATGATCGAAATCGATCCAGAGTCACTGAAGATCAGCCACAAGTACGACGAAGAAATTAATGGCTCGACGCTCACCATTCACGAGGATCATGAGATTTCTCGAGAGTTTATACAGTACCACAACAAGGAACTCTCAGAACTATAGTTGATGAACTGCACCGATTAGGAATACAGAATCATCCTGACGGTTTCTCTTCCGGATAGGTAACAGGGTTGATCAACGATATCTCCTAGGTTCCAGTGTCCGTTTGCGTGATTCGAACGGGGTGCTTCTTTATCGAGCCCTCTTCATCGACCAATCCAAGCGCCCGAAGCTCGCTTTTCGGGAGCACGACACCGCCCGACGTACGACCAACTTGTGTCAACTGGTGGATCGGCATGACTATATTTTGAACTGGTTCTGAATCTGTTTAAACATCAGTCTCACCAGTACGTTCGATCAGGCACAAGGGGCTAACAGTGAGAGAACGAGACGTGCTGAAGACGCCCTTCCTGACCTGATTTGTCCAAATAACCGGACTCATCGAAACCCTCGAGTCACGAGTTCTCCAACTCTCTACTTGACGAACGTCGAGCACGGATCCACACTCGAGTAACCCGTTCAGAACAATAAAACAGCTACCGAGTCTGACGGTACTGTCGCATTTTTCCAAGGCCACCGATACTCGGACTGCAAGAAAATCCCGCTACGTCCGCTTTGGAAGACTGATCCACTTCTGTAGTTGAAGCTGTAGGTTTCGTCTCAAGCCCGCTAATCGTGATTTATCCTGTGCCGGTATCGGCGGCTTCGAAATGAATAGACTAACTCACCTGAAGAAGAACATTCAACCCCATGACTTAGCATCTACCACCATGGCAAACGACCGCCGGATGACTACCGATCGCTTCTTTGGGGGCGTTGGGGAGCGACTCGAAAACCTACAAGCACTATTCAAATTCGTCGATACGACCGAACCAGACAAAGCAGAACTCCAGGACTGGCTCGAATCAAACACAGCTGCAAAGAGCGAATCGACGATCAAGGCGTATGTCGGCTTCCAGCGTTCCGTTGGCCTGCTCGAACTCGAAAAAGACCAGTACCAAACCACACCTCGCGGAGCAACGTTCGCAGACACCGGTGACCCAGAACTCATCTTCGAGGCCCTCCTCGAGAATGTCGACGGCTTCGAGACGATTCTACAGACACTCGACAACGAACAGACTACCACGACAGCGATCCAAGCAAGCCTCCGAGAAGCATACCCGGAATACCAACTCCCGCAGGCAGTCGTTGGCAGACACCTTGAGTGGCTCCAAGCAATCGATGCGATCGAGAAACAGCAGTCTGCCGACCGATACGAACTAACCTCCTTTGGAAAGCGACTACTCCAAGAAAAACTCGACCAGAAGCCGACGATCGACGATCTCGAGATCGGCAGTACATACGACCGCGTCGAACTCCACGAAGCGTATGGCGGAGCGCGATATCGTGGGATTGCACCATCAGCCGACTATCCCTACGTTTTTCTTTTCACAGGCGACTCCGGAACGGAACACGGTTACAAGGACGAATTTCGCGGAGATACGTTCATCTACACCGGCGAAGGCAGAACAGGCGATATGGAGATGACAGGTGGGAACAAGGCGATTCGCGACCACAAGGAAGACAGCTGTGAACTCCACTTGTTCGAGAACAATGACGAAGCCTGGAGCGTGACCTATCTTGGACAGTTCGAGTGTGTCGATTGGTTCGAAGAGCAGCTTCCAGACACAGACGGGGATCACCGCAAAGCAATCCGTTTCAAACTCGAGCCAGTAGCAAACGAAGTCGAATTTACTGATCCGGATTTGGGTGCAGTCGATACAGATGAGCTCTACGAGAGAGCTACGGGAGCAGCGAGAACTGATGACGAAGCTACCCAGCAGACAACTGTCGAAACGACACGAACTATATACTCCAGGTCAGAAGCCGTCAGAGAATACGCACTGCGCGTTGCTGATGGCGTTTGCCAAGGCTGTGGAGACGAGGCGCCATTTCTCGGCAATGACGGCGAGCCATACTTCGAGGTACATCATCTCTACCGTCGCAGCGATGGTGGTCCTGATCATCCCGATAATGTCATTGCTCTCTGCCCGAATTGTCATCGACGAGTTCACCACGGGAAAGATGGCGATGCGTTCAATCAGGAGCTTATCTCGAGGGCTGAGAACGTAGAGAGTGATAGTGGTAAGTAGGCAGTCTCTGTCTGCGTGACCTTCTACTTGGCGCCGATCTCGAGCGCTTCGTCGACCTCGTATGGACCGACATCGTACTCGAGGAGGCGATCGGCGGCCAGCTGCCAGGCCCGTTGCGAGAGTTCAGGATCGACTCGCTCGTAGTGGACTGAGAACTCGGTCAGTGCAACAGCGATCAGCAGATCGTCTCGGCGCCGGTGATTGGACATCACTGCTACTGGCCGCGGCTTTCTATATAAACAGTGGCACGAGAAAATACTGGATAGCCGATGTGACGACGAAGACAGCCAGTTCCGAACCGACTAGGTACAGCTCGCCGCAAAAGAGATCGCTAGCAACTACTTCAGGAAGGAGTATTAGGACCACACTGGGCGGTCTGACGCGATCATCCTCGAGATAATCTCCGACGACGGCGACCACGAGTATCTGATCGTCGAAGTCAAAAATAGTGCTAACGAGGATACGATCCGACGCGGGATCAAGGAGACACTCGAGTATCTCGCCTTTTTGCGCCTCAATGAGGAGTACGTTTTCGGGCGTGACGACGAAGAATACTTTGGGTCCGGGTGGAACGGTCTGCTCGTGGTCCAGGATCTGCAACGAGAGACCGCATCGCTCGAAGAGCAGGCCGATAGTGAGATCAAGGTGTTACAGGCCTCTGAACTCGAAAACCAGTTAACACAGGTACTCAAACGGAAATTGTGATTCAGTGGCCGCCCTGAGTGAAGGGGTTGTGCACTCTGATCGAAATAAATCCCCAGATTGAGTAACAACTTAAGTACGATAGTCTGCATAGTTAATAATACCACTAAAAATTCAGTACCCTCGAACAATAGGGTGTAATTATGTGATTTCGAGGAAATAGCATCTTTGAATGGAGGATATCGGTCGTAATTGTCTCATCACTCATGTCTATGTGGATGTCTACCTTCGGCGGGAGTACTTGTCTACTAACATTCACATGACTTATATTATGGCTTTGCGTAGTGATGCTATTCTCCTGCCCTTGGATTTGGTTTGAAGAACCTGACGCGTCCAGCGGTTCAACGCCATTGACTGCAGCGATGTCTGCTACAGTCTTTCCCTCAGAAATCGTCAACGACGTTTGGTCACCCTCCTGGGTCGTGAGTCCGGTCTCTGTAGACGAGCCACTGATGCGGAAATATCCTGACTCAATAACGGCATTGAAATTACCGACAGCAGCCCTGGAAAGACTGTAAGTATCCTGTCCGATTTCGTCTGGCGTCGCATTGAGTACGAATTTGCCGTCTTCTACTTGGATTCCACCATTGGGATCCAAGCCTACTCGACCGCTTCTATTTCGAACAAGCGGGAATCGCAATTCTGGCACGAGGCAACGAGAACATCATAAGAGTTGCAGCATGGCTCCAGAACCTCTTCCTTGATTCTTACCAGCCCATCACAGAGTGGGAAATCGCTGTTGATCGCTCTGATACTCCGCAGGAGATCCGCTCTTTGCCCAGGATTGGATCCTGCCCACCCAGAGACCCAATCCGAACACACCTACGCTGCGGCTAGGTCTGCTTTCACCGCAGCAGGAGACGGCCACTGTCCCAACGGAGTGCCGTCTTTACTGAGTGAAAGTGTTTCACCAACTGCCGAGAAGACACCGTCTTCCGGCTCAACGTCCAATGCTTCTCTCAATCGCTCACGGTTGGGGTTATCAGAGTAGTCATCGAGACTCCGCGACTATCGTGTTTGAAACTCTGATGAGAGAGTTACATCCGCCCCGTCCTCAGTAGGTCGCAAGATCCCTTGACGGAGAAGCCGACTTCAAAAGTCGGCTTGCTCCTTAGTAGACTTAGTCTGTGGTGACTGAGGAGCTTCCTTATCGAACCACTGAAGGACCCGATCTGGGAAGTACCGCTTCATCAGTTTTGGAGTTCCAGGAATCAGGAAGCCCCGAAGGTAGATCGTGCCTAGCGACAGAGTAAAGACCACGACACTGAGTGGCTCCGATACGAAAGCCAATACGATGCTGATACCGACAGCGATAGTCACGTTGACTATCGTACAGGGTTCACATCGGTTCTCGCCCGTATACGCGTCTTGCTTGAGTTGCGATACGACACTCACTGGTAATCACTTCTGTAGGTCATGTTACTAAACGCGCTCCACTGGGAAGACATCCCGCTCGGTCCAGACGGCAGCGGTGTCTACGTCGCGGATGACCACTTCGACGCCGTCATTCGAGACAGCCCCGTGGAACTCTACGAGGATCCGACGCCGCGCCTCGAGGCGAAGTCAGACAACCTGTGATGACGATGTTGCGGGACGTGGGCGAGATGGCTGACCTCAACGACACTCGTGGAGACGAGGACGGCCGACTCGTCGCCGCCAAGGAGATACGGCGCGTGTCGTCACCGACGATGGCGAGAAGAAGCACCTCCCGGTTGAGAGAACTGTCTTCGATGATGATCCTGCCGCCGACGATCAGTCTTCTGACCGTTCCCAGTTGTTCCATCGACCCCCGGGGGTTCAGCGGTTATCGCGGGTCGACGAAAACGATGAAGTGTGAACAGCCAATAGAGCTGTTTACGTGGTCTAACTGGCCATGGTTACAGACGGACCCTTGTGGGGTCGAAGCGATGTCGATTGGGGTCCGCTGTTCAAACTCAGCGAGTTACAGACGGACCCTTGTGGGGTCGAAGCTCGGACATCCTCATCGTGGTAGTCACAGCCCATCGTTACAGACGGACCCTTGTGGGGTCGAAGCGAGCGTCCGAAGCTCGGCCTTGGTCCAGTGGTCGCGGTTACAGACGGACCCTTGTGGGGTCGAAGCCTCTCAACTCAGAGGCACTTTGCTGCGTGCGGTCACGTTACAGACGGACCCTTGTGGGGTCGAAGCGTGAGATCGGACGCCTGGGGCCGAAGACATCCACACGTTACAGACGGACCCTTGTGGGGTCGAAGCGAGTACGCTGCGACGTCGCCGTCGTAGTCGAGCTGTTACAGACGGACCCTTGTGGGGTCGAAGCAAATTCAGCACGCTCGACATTCGTATCAAGTGGGCGTTACAGACGGACCCTTGTGGGGTCGAAGCCCGATCGCCTGGCGGAAATCCACACCGTCCTGGGCGTTACAGACGGACCCTTGTGGGGTCGAAGCCGGTGTACGGTCCTGCGAGACGCCACGACACCAGCACGTTACAGACGGACCCTTGTGGGGTCGAAGCTGCAACATCGGACGTCGGCCGGTAAAGGATGCTGCGTTACAGACGGACCCTTGTGGGGTCGAAGCTCAGAACGGTGTCTTTCTGAAGTCCATTCGAGGTCGTTACAGACGGACCCTTGTGGGGTCGAAGCGACTTGTGAGGAGACTTTCGAAGAATCGTTAGAATGTTACAGACGGACCCTTGTGGGGTCGAAGCGGCACCTGCTCCAGTAGGTACTGAACGAGGTTACTCTGTTACAGACGGACCCTTGTGGGATCGAAGCGAGTACGACCTCTATTTGCACGGGACGGACTTCGTGGTTACAGACGGACCCTTGTGGGGTCGAAGCGGTTATCTCCGTCGCCGGAAGCGTTCGCTCGGCTAGTTACAGACGGACCCTTGTGGGGTCGAAGCGATAACCTCGGAGCGCACAAGCGGCATTGCGAAGGGTTACAGACGGACCCTTGTGGGGTCGAAGCCAGGTTGAAGACGAGTCCGCTGCGGTCCACATCACTGGTTACAGACGGACCCTTGTGGGGTCGAAGCGACAGTGGTCGACGTGGGACGGCCATGTTTACGCCTGTTACAGACGGACCCTTGTGGGGTCGAAGCGGATTCGGGACGACAAACTTCGGTTGGGATAGTACCGTTACAGACGGACCCTTGTGGGGTCGAAGCGAGACGCCATCGGCCAACCAGATCGATATCGACTGGTTACAGACGGACCCTTGTGGGGTCGAAGCTCAGAAGAACCGCCGTTCGAAGACGTCGACCCAGTGAGTTACAGACGGACCCTTGTGGGGTCGAAGCTCGAGCAAGAAGGAGCGGAAGATGGCTACCAATGCGTTACAGACGGACCCTTGTGGGGTCGAAGCCGGACTCATGGACCTTGTGCGGCAGAAAGAACGGCAGTTACAGACGGACCTTGTGGGGTCGAAGCTGCGGAGGCGACGCGGGAAGTCGACGTCGAGATCGTTACAGACGGACCCTTGTGGGGTCGAAGCGATATCGGGATCATTGCTGATCGAGGAGTGCCCGCAGTTACAGACGGACCCTTGTGGGGTCGAAGCGAGGGCACGCCGTTTGTCTCAGCACAAGTTGGACAGGTTACAGACGGACCCTTGTGGGGTCGAAGCCCGTCTTCGGGCAGTACGTCCGCGATTTCAACGGCGGTTACAGATGGACCCTTGTGGGGTCGAAGCGTGACACCAGTAGCCTCTGCACCAACCAGCGCGGCAGCGTTACAGATGGACCCTGACGGGACTGGACCCTACAGTTGACGCTACATTCGAGATTTCGTGAATTATGGTTACAGGTCAGGAAGGTAGTCGTGGCACTGTTCTGCCTTTTCGCGCGCATTTCGGTGGTCGTAATGCCGATCGAGGATATCGTCGCTCGCATCGAGACGGTCGCCGACGACTCGACGCGGCACATCCTTGCGACGGTAGGCCGTCACCCGACCGCTCCGGACATCGTAGGGCGACCTCGAAGACGGACACTTGCTCGCCTTCGCGTAGTACGTCGCCTCGCACTCCGCCGGGTCACGATCGTACGGGCACTCCGCACCGCGCCAGCAGGGACGGGTGAGTCCGTACATTGTATCTCGGAGCGTCGAGATAGTGGGACGGCCCGATCTCGTCGTCAGCAACGGCGATCGCCCGTGATCGTCAGTCACGTCATCCCGCGGACCGTCAATGTAATCCTGAAGCACACCGGCGACGGAGCCGGTGATGATGTTCCACCATTCGCTCTTCTCGCCCTTCTTGAGCGGCGTATCCGTCTCCGGTCGGTGGACAAACTGGAGTCCAGACGAGTCGCTCTCGAGGTCGCAATCGAGAAGATCGTCGAGTGATCGAACACCTCCCTCACGCGCGCCCGCGAGATAGCGGTTATAGCTACTAGCAGAGGTGCTAAACTAGACAGAGACCTTCGTGTGATTATAATAGAATTTCTGAAAGTTGGTTATCGATTCACACTTGAAGGCGACTACAGATTGGAAAGTTGTTCTTCGATCGCATTGGCCGTACACTTGCTCAATTTCCCCGTGTGGTCACAGGCCTTAGTGACCTCGCCACCACACATGCTCGTAATATGGTCGTCACTCTCACCGATATCGTCGATGTCCGCCGGACTTGGACACCAGGAACGTCGTGGTTCGTGCCACGTCGCCAGTGGAGATGCTTCGTTAGTTAGTCCCATGTCAGTGTGAATCGTTCCAAAACTGTTGATGTCTCTGCTATCGGGTGCATTCCCCATCTGACCTTCCAACACCGGCCGCAGCATAGCCGTGATGATAAGGTTTTTGTGTGTCTGTGCGGGTGCGGCTCCGAACAGTCCATTTAGGATAGTGATGGGTTCGTTATCCTCCCTGAGAGGAACGTTATTGTGATTGCAACCTGGTTTGCTAGGTTTTGTAAATACGAGCATGTTCACCTGTCCTTCGTTGATATCCCCTCCTTCTTCGTCTTTGAATGTTTGATAGATATCCGAGGCATCACCATCGTAGACGGCGTCCGTCGTCTGGAACTGGGTGAAGTTTACGGTGACGTTCGAGTGACTTTCAATATCGTCAGCTGCGGCCCGGATTCTTCCTTCTTGGAAAACCTCATCAATGTTCTCATCAAGTTTGTCAGTAATCCACACCTCGATTGGGAGTTCCTGAGAACTAGCACTAACGACACTACTTCCCACGGTCAGTGCCGTGCCCGCAGTCATTGTACTCTTTAGTACCGTCCGTCGGCTGGTTACGTTATTTTCAGCCATCGCAGCTAATTTTATTCTAAATAAGTATTTAATAGTTAGGACGATATAGTTTATATTGATTAAATTAGTATAGAAATTTTATTCATATAATTATTTTTAGCAAATGTGGATTAGGGAATCAGTCCATCTGTCGTCCGAAAAAGGGCCCATCCGCATCAAACCCGTTTCGTGGCCGACATCTATTCGGTCGGTCATATGGGACTGAACCATCCGAAACGCCGATTCTCTGTTTCTGAAACACCGGGCGTTGAAGCTAAACCGAACCAGCCACTGGTTCCGGGTCGCCGCCTGTGTGAATCGACACGATCCTCTCGCGACTGAAGGCCGATAGCTTCGAGAACATCGGCACGATCGCCGCCGAGGCTCTCGAGAAGTGGTCGAAGTCGGGCAACGATCCGACGATCCTCCGCGGCGCCGAGTTGACCTGGAAGACTCCTGCCGGTGGGACGGAGACCGGATTCGTCGGCGCTGTCGCCGACCGCTGAACCGGCCTGCATAGTGATAACGCTACTCCCTTCACTTCATTTAGACAACCAGAGTTTCGTTAGCAGCTGATTTCCGCAATTTCTGTTGTACTCGGTCCCTCGAGGATGGGGTCGGCGCCGCGATCGCATCGCAACGCCGCGGGGTCGTTTCGCGCTGCGCGCGAAAGCCCCTTAGCGGGTGTCGCCAAGGCGACAGCGCCGAAAAATTACAGCGCACCATCCCCACCTCCGGACAAAAATCTCCAGTTGATCCAAACGAAACGGAGGTGCGGTTATCTCGCCCGGTGTCGTACTGCCAGCGGGGTCGGCCTGTCCCCACCTCCAAGGCATACACGACGTTCCCGGTGTGTGGTCGGGAGAACCCCGCCAAGGTCCACGAGTTGTGCTTCCCGCTGGAGAAGGCGGACTACGCGGGCGGCCCGGTTCGTAGCCCGCCGCTCTGCTTTCTATGCTGGACCGCAGTCACTCTTCGTCCACTGTGAAGGGTGATGTGCGGTCGGTCGCTAGTCGATCTGCCCGGTCAGATCCAATACCGGGAACCGCTTGGAAGGTGTCTTGGTCCGCGTCGAAGAACGCCTGTTCGCTGTCGAAGTGGTCGGCGACGCACCACGCAAGCGTTTCGCCAATGCCGGTGACGCGGGTGGCATGTTCGAAGATATTCAGGCATTCGTCGGTGGGGACGACCGTTTCTCCATCGATCTCTCTTGTCTTGATGTTGCCCCGTTCCTCAAGCTGCCGGAGCGCGATCCGGGTCGTGCTTTCGTCTATGCCGCGGACTTTCGCGTGTTCGATGATCGTGTCTTGTGAGGGTGCGTCGGCGGGGGAGGCGGTCTGGTCGTCAATTACGTCCGTGATGGTGTGGAGGACCAGGTCGTCTTGGTCGAGCCAGGTATAGTCGATGCTGTCCGGGATATTAGAGTAGTCGTCGCGGAGCCGGTCGATTCCGTCCCGGATTTCATCCCGGGTCAATCCGGTCCCGTCGATGAGATACCGGTGGATGCGGCCACGGTCGACAAAGAGTTCGGTGTGGTCCTCGTGGCCGTTTTCGCGGATGACGACCAGGGTGTGGCCGTCAGTGGAGGTGCCGTAGCCAATTATCTGCTTGTTCAGGTCTGTGAACAGGGAGAGGTCGGTCTCCTGGTCGTGCTGTGTGGCCGGGGAGAGGGTCCGCTGAGGAATACCGAAGTAGCTCAGATAGTCAGCACTGTTGAGTGTGATGAGGCATTTCAGAGTGTCGAACAGGGTCAGGACCGTGTTCAGGTAGTTCGCGTTCCGGTACCGGAGCTGGCCGTGGGAAAGCCGGTTTCGGAGGTTCATGCCTTTCCGGCTCGTGTATCGGTACCGGAGGTAGATGGCGTAATGGCGTCCGAATAGGTCGCGTCCGTCGATGAACAGTCCGCCGAGGAGTTGTTGTTGAGTTCCTTCGTCGATGATTGTGTATGCGGGTCGTCCAATAGATTGGAGGGTGTCGACGATTGTTGCTTCGAGATGCGGGACGAAGAGGAACAGCGCTTGGCGGTGGTTGTCTTCGTAGAGTTCGAGGAGTGCGTCGGTGAGGAATGCTTCTGTGTCGGGGGAAAGCGTATCGCCGATCCGGAATATGTGGATAATGTCGGATAACGTAAGATGGCCTTCCTTGATCAGGCGGTACAGCGCGTTTCCCAGCGATGACATCTTCCCTGCTGCGTGGTGGGCGTAATTGTTTGGGATTGACTCAGGGTCCGAGGGGTCAACGGAGAGCGTGTGTGCTTCCGGGGAGATGATCTGGCGGCTGACAAGCTGGGAGATGACGAACTCCTCTGTTGACAAGCGAATCTTGTTCGGGTCGGGGATGAGGCTGCTGGAGAGTGCCAGGCAGTAAAGGGCATACGAGCCGGATCCGGAGGCCCGTTTCACCTGCTTGAACCAGTCGACGTATACCTGGGTGTTGTGCTCCATTTCTTCGGCTACAGCCTGCTGGAGGCTTTCGCCCTCAATCCCGTCCACGTCTAGGTCGTCCAGGTCGAGTTTGTGGAGTTCGGTTTTGGTCCCGGTTCGGCGGGCTTGGAGGGCTTCCTGTTTCCAGTCGCGCTTCTGTTCGTTGCTTAGATATTCGGTGCATTCGGCGACGCCACTCTGGAGGATATCAGCCTTCTGCAGCTGGCTCTCTCGCCCGACGAGGTCGGCTTCTCTTCGGTACGAGTCGACGAGTGCGGTTTCCACGTCTGATATGTCGCGGTCGCATGCTCGTTTGAACTCGTGCAGCAGCCGGAGGAATTCTCTGAGCTGATTGAAGTGGTTGTCTGTTCGGTGGGCGTCTGCGACCATCTTGATGAGGTCTATCCACCGGTCTCTGTTGGGGTCCGGTACGTCGTCGATGTTGTCGATTGCGGCCTCAATTATTGAGGTGGTGAAGTTGACGGAGACATCTGTGTAGCGGTTTTCCAGAAATTCAAGTGCTTCTTCGAGTTCGTCTGTACCGTCGTGGCCCTGTAACCCTGCTTTGAGGCGGATCCGCCAATACTGATATTGGGCAGCGACGTTCACCCATCCGCGGTCCTCTGCGTCGGCGATGGCGTCCTCGAACTGGTCCAGTGCGTCACGGGCAGATTGGAATATGCCGTCGCTATACCAGTCCTCAAGGTTGTCCACGAGATCGGGCAGCAGATATTCACCGTCCATTTCGCCAAGGTGGATCCGGGTCTCATCGCTGAGTTCTTCCTCGTCTTCCACTGATTCGAAAAGTCGGTCTAACTGCAGAGCAAAGTGGGAACCTTCCCCGGAGTCTGCCCGTGCCCTGTCGAGCGCATCGAGTAACCGGATCATACGGAATACCGGGTCCCGAATTATGTAAAGGTGACTGACGTGTGCTACTCTTGAACTGATGCTCTACTCAGTCTGTCTGAGATGCTTATCCAACTCTGCAATGAGTTTCTCGACCTCGGCGACGGTGAGATGATCGTTGAATCAGCCGTTGCCGAGCCTACTCAAAATCGTCTACCTGAACGAAAGAGGGGAGATTGCCAAATGCCCCCTAAGGGGGTAGATAATTGCGCGGCGCGCAGAGCGCGCGCCGCGCTCGCGAAAAATTGAGCAGGCTGATATCGGACGTAATAGCGGGGCCACCCCACTGGTAGGACGTAACGGGACTTCGACAACCGTGATTGCCGAATATGCCTACGAGGGTTTATCAGTAAAGCCATGGCCAATCGTGAGCGGATGCGACACCCACAAGATGATCTACTGATCGTCTACGCACTGTCACTGGTCGCTTGGGAACATAGAGGAACGGAAAGAGAAGACTGGGCTTTAGACCTCGCTGCCGAAATCGCAGATCAACATGGACTGGCAGTGAGTGACGCAATTCGTCAGCTCGAGTAGAGAGCGTCGCCAAGGCGATAGCGCCAAAAAATTACAGCCCCCTACCCAACCTCTGCACAAGAGACTCCAGTTGAAGCACATGAAATAGAGGTACCTGTAGTAGACATTATAAAATATTATGACCAAGAAATAGTGTTTTACTTCTTAGTAGATGAGTGACTATAACGCACCGTCGAATTTTGCGGATTGGTCAGACCCTCTGCCACTATCCGAGGACCTTCATCAGGTTCCGGATGGACCTGGAATCTACCGAATTCTCCATTCTGATGTCAGTGGGGTCCATTATATTGGGAATTCAAAAACAAATCTGCAAAGAAGAGTGAGACGATTGAGTTATGAACTAAAGAAGGACTCACGACCAGAGAAAACGCCACACTTTGCCGCACCGTCGTTATGGGATATCTTGAATGAAAACGATGGGCACTTTCTAGTGTCATGGATAGGTATGGATTCTGAATTTGAGGAGGAAGAGATTGTGACAGCAGCAGCGGGTCACATTACTTTGTATAAACTCACAACTGGCAGCCCTCCCACTGCAAATTTTCACCGATATTGGGGCGGATACAAATTTGAGGATACAATTTCACTTGGTTGGGATGACATATACGGACCTCCATCAGAAAATTGGCTAGGATTGAATTGGAGAGGACCATACGAAAAGACCGAAGATTATGGATTGAGTCCAAGCTATCCGCCTGAAAGTGGTATAGTTCTCATTTGGGATAGTGATCAAGAAGCCATATTAAACATCAATGTGACAACAAATATTGAAAAAAGGATGGGGAGTCTGTTGCCAAATGTAAGCGAGAACCAGTATATCACCTTTTCAACTGTAGAGTTTTCTAACAGGGAAAGAGTGGAGATCGAGGCTTACGTTGCGGGTGCATATTATCTTGCTAATTCAGAAGTAACGTCTGTCGATCTGTCATTGGAAAGTGAATATACGGAGGAGGAAATAAAAGAAAGAATTCGTTATGGTGAAGAAGAAACGACTGAGTTCAAAAAATCGCTTGATGTGGGTGATGTGAATGATAAGCGAAAATTGAAGAAAGAGTTCTGTGCATTGGCAAATCAGGATGGTGGTATTATTCTAATTGGAGTAAGCGATAATCGAGAAATAGTCGGAATAGATAGCCCTCAGGATATGGAAGAGTGGATTTCGGATATAATTTCTGGCAACTTCCCACTCAACTTCAATAACAAAACTTTCAGGGAGGATATCGGTGAATGGATTGTAGGGATAGAGGTACCAAAAGCTGTTGAGAAACCATATTCAGTTGAGGATAAGTTCTACATTCGGAACGGACCGAACAATACCAAAATGGATGGTGACGGTATCATTAAATGGATGAAGGAAAGAGGGCTATATTCGGAATCAAAATATGAGCCGTAATAAGCTGATGACCATTTCTTTTCTGCCTATATCAGAAGACAAATAGGTTGTTATTCAGTAGTGGGGGTCAATAGCGGCGAGAAAGAGCGACAATGCATGGCTATCGGAAATATTGAAATCTCTTAGGAGGGTTGCATTTCCTCAGTATAGTACTCCAAGACTAGTCTGCAGAATGTGTCTCTGATATGTTGTTACTCTGTCTCTTTTCGAATATAGTTGGTATTAACAGGTAAGAGAATTCTACAGGAAAGTATGGAAACAAACTCTGTATCACCGCAGGTAATACTAATTCGTGAAGATGAAAATGAAGTAATGACGACTCAGGGGGTCACATCAATGTATGGATCACCAATCGAAGCAGGATATATCTCCGGAAGGTGCAAGAGTTGTGATTCAATACATATGATGTATGGTGAATTTAAACAAGTGGATACTGAACCAGGCCGGGGGATGGGGACTGAAGTCATCTATCATATTAGACATCATGCCTACTGTGAACGATGCAAGCGAGATCTATTCCTAACATCAATATTCTCAGAATATCCCGACTCACGGTTGAGATTTCTAGGGGTAGATTCTGAGGAGGCAGTCTATCATAATATCGAACAAGTAGATGGTATGGTGAGAAGTGTATCGTCAGACACAGATACTGTATACGATATATTCAACTCATTTAGTAATATAGGAAATTTCATACAATCTGAAGCAGATGCAGATAATTCTCTGGCCTCTGCAATTCAAAATCTTAGAAATGCTGCTAAGAATTCTGTTATTGTTTTGGGGAATTTTGATGAACCATATAAAGAGGAACTGCGTGATCTACGACAGAGCCTAAATTCGATGGGATATGAAGCGTACTTAGTTGATGATCTTGGAGAACGAACTGAAGATTCTGTTGACCGTGCTGCTCGTCTTTTAATGAATATGGCATCGTTCTGTGTAATGGTGGATAGGGAGCCATCTGGGCATCTTGTGGAGTATAAATATGCCTATGATGACCGGACAATTCTTGCTCGATTAGAACCAGCCTCCAGAGGTCGTGCTTCATCGGCAATGATTGCATCGGAAGAGCCCGAAGTTGACTTCTTAGAAGACTTCGAATTCTCCGAGGCTCCCTCAGAGGTGCTAGATGAACTAGTAGAATGGGCTGAAGAACAAATTGAAAAGAGACAGGAAAGAAATATAGAAAAATTCCCCTGGTATTGATGACAGTCATCTCTTCACCTCTGCTGGTCGATTGACATTAGAACAGATTTCTACAATATGAACACGAGCGTAGGTTCTCTGTGATTACACTACACGATTACTGGTATACTGCACTCAGCACCCGCTCTTTGCCACTTTTAATATGTTCTATAACGAATATTCTATTATATTCGACTGAAATATAAAGTCCGTGTTCATCAACGGCAAATGAAGGCGTACTCGAGAAACAGAAACAGATCGCAACCCACACCTAATCAGAATCTGTCTCAGAAACAATCTGAACTACCCCTGATTGTAGACCAAAGTAAGTACTATGATCTTATATCAATGAATAAGAACAGGGCAACACTCCATGGAGATCTCATTTTTACGAAAAGCCGGATTCCCGAAGGTAAGTTCGTGACCACATATTTCACACTCGGCCGCTTCAGTAACTCCGCCACCATGACCGTATGCCACGAGAAAAGTACGTTCGCTCCGTCCCTGGCGAAGTAGAATCTCTAACTCACCTTTTTCGTAGTTGAGAAGTGTGAGAGCCACCGGTTCGAGAGTGACATTAAGCGCATGCCGATCGCGAATTTCCTGTGCTTCTCGGGAAATCCGGCTTCGCGTTGTCGACGGAGAGTACCCATTTTCGCTTGGAGGCCATCACGCTCCTCGTTACACTGTTCCCGCTGTTGAAGGACATCTATCCGGTCCGCATCCGCATCTGTCTGCTGTAGCGTATCACGCAACTCCTCGACCCACTCTGTAAGTGTCGTGATTTCCGCTTCGAGTTCGCTGATTCGTTGCTCCTGCAACCGACAGAAGTCCTCAAGTCCGGTATCAGCGGTTTGCGACGCTTTTTCGTGAATGGCATTGATATCGATTAAATCGTCTCTCGAACGTCCTCGCTAGCCGCCGTGAGGAGTTCCATCGACCCCCAGGGGTTCAGCGGTTATCGCGGGTCGACGGAAACAATGAAGTGTGAACGGCCAATAGAGCTGTTCACGTGGTCTAATCGGCCATGGTTACAGACGGACCCTTGTGGGGTCGAAGCCGGCGGTGGGATGTACATGGAATTTACCTTCACTGGGGATCCGACGACGATGATGGACCGGCTCTGTGACGATAATCGGATCGCATCGATAGCCGAACACGACGAGCCACTCCAGACGATCGTTAACAGCCAACTCCGAGACTTTTATAACGATTAGGCGCCAGACGATCGGAATCGGAATTGGTCTCTATCTTCGACTCACGATCCACACTCCCCGTCATCGAAGTGTAACTGTTGATAAGTCGGTACGAGAACTCTAATCTACGGAACCACCCAACCACCCTCCCCCCGTTATCGATGTGTAACTCACCACGAGACCGACGAGAGAAACGCTAGAACATACGGATCGGATAGAGAGATTACCAGGAATAGGCTGGAAGCGGTACGATTACGGTGAGTTAAAGGGGCTCACTCGCTCGCCAGTTGATTAACTAGAATCTAACTATTCATTCTCTACTTTATCAGGAGATAACTATAGTGCGGTTACTGTTTCTCAGTCTATCACATAAATCATCCCCCAATATAGAACTACCATAGAAATCTTTCCAAACCCTGGAGTTCAGACGCTCTTCCTTGGAATATCGGTTGTTTGGGTCCAACAATCGATTTTCTGTTCTCACGGGGGGTTCCCTCGCGTCGATTTACACATCGATAACGGGGGGAGGGGGTCACCTTCGCGCTGTCTCGAGTCTTGGGTCTCGATCACCAACGCACTCCCATCGATATCTTCGACATCTTCGAGAGACGGTTGGATCACTAACTCGGAGATCGTAGGTTTATGCCCGCTATGTTGGAGAACGGAGCCGCTACGGGTGTCCTCGAGGTCTGCTCATCTGGCGTTTTATCGCCTGCTCCCATTCATCCCACGGTAGCTTGTCTCGTCTCGTGCAGGCTCGTCGCCTCTCGGCGGTTTTTCGCCGCGAGGACAACGAACAGCGCGAATCCGATGCCACGAAGCGTGAGATCGAGCAGGAGCGCGTCGACCGAGACAGTGATACCGGCGAACCCGAGGAGATCGAACACCGATGCTGAAAGCAGCCCCGGTGCCATAAGCAGCAACGAGCTGAGCGCGAATCCAGTCCGCTCGGCGCGATTAATGCCTGTATACAACGTCCCGATGACGGTCGCACCCAAGGCGATCACCCCGAGGAAAACGCCAATGACGGGAACTAGGATCTCCGGAACGGAGTATGACAACTCCGCGAGGTCGCTGAAGCCGACGACACGATACTGCTCGCGGATCGGCAACTCGTCGGCGTTGGGCTTCTCACGAAGCAACACGATACCGGGCACGAGGACGAACGCGAAGGGGACGATCGCCTTGTTCAGCGACAGCGAGAACGCTTTCACGCCCGTTTCAAACGGATCCGACTTGGCCACTCCACTCGCGGCATAGGCGGCGACAGCAACTGGGGGTGTGATGTCAGCGATAACGCCGAAGTAGAGGATGAACAGGTGCGCAGCGAGAAGCGGGATACCGAACTCGACAAGTGGCGTAGCAAGCATCGAGATGAGAATGATGTAGGTGACCGTCGTCGGCATCCCCATTCCGAGGATGATGCTAGACACGGCTGTCACGAGCAGCATAATCACGATCGACCCACCCGACAGTGCGAGCAGCAGCGATGTGAGATTCGGACCAAGTCCAGTAACGCTGATAACTCCCGGGATGATGCCGGCGGCTGCGACGGCTATCACGACCGGAACGGCCGTTCGCGCCCCTTCATCCATCGACTTGGCGACGAACGTACCGAGGCGGAACAGTTGGATATCACCGAGATCGCGGCCGGTTCGATCGCCAATCGAGTCGGCAGTCGTCTGGACCGTCGGGTTGAGATTGAGCAGCGGCGCGGCGATGTCCGGGCGGGACGCCAATGTCAGCACGCCGGCCAGCATCGCGTACCAGCCAATCCCGGCGACGACACGGTCGACCGCTTCTCCGATGGGTACTCCAGCCCCGCTGGTACCAGTGACGAGTCCGGTAACCGGGACGCCGGCGACGACGTAACTCGCCAGTTCGACGCCAATGATGGCCGCGAAAACCCCGAGGAGTCGCTCGCGCGTTTCCTTACTGTACGCCGAGACGAGCGAGATCAGCGCGACGAGCGCGACGAGAGTGAACCACGCCGACCGCGAGACGGACAGCCGCTCGATGATGAGGTAGTACAACAGTAACCCGATCGGGACGAGGTAGAACCACCCCCGTTTGAGGTGTGCCCCAAGCGAGACGGTATCGACGTCCGCGACGCCGCCGATTCCCTCTTCGACCGCCTTAAGATGAACCATTACCCAGACACCGAAGAAGAAGACGATCGCCGGAATCGTCGCGAGGATGATGATATCCGCGAACGGCGTCGCCGTGTACTGGACCATCAGGAACGCGGCGGCACCCATCACTGGCGGCAGGATCTGTCCGCCAGAAGATGCCGAGGACTCTACCGCACCGGAGAACTCCGGTGAGTATCCCGAGCGCTTCATCAGTGGGATGGTAAACGCGCCGGTGGTGACTGTGTTGGCGATTGACGATCCCGAGATCGTCCCCATGAAGCCGCTTGCGAGAATGCTCGCCTTCGCTGGGCCGCCCTTGCGATCTCCAGTGGCCGCATACGCGAGGTCGATGAACCACTGGCCGGCGCCGCTCATCTCTAAGAACGCACCGAAGAGGATAAAGATGTAAATAAAGCTCACCGACACCGTCACCGGAATGCCGAAGACCCCGTTTTCGGTGTTATACCAGAGGTTCTGAACGATGCTCGGCCAGGTCAACTCAGGGACCGCGAGTAGACCGAGAAGCGGCGTCGCGCCGCTGATGAGGTAGCCCCAGCGCGCGTAGAGGATGAACGTCGCGACGATGATCATAAGCGGCAGGCCGAGTGTCCGGCGGGTAGCCTCGAGCACCAGGAGGACGCCGATCACGCCAAGTGCCATCGCGTAGGAGTACTCGCTAACGAACGGAACGCCCCCAAGGACGGGCTGGAGGAACGGGTACACCTCGGTGATCGGCCGCCCAAACGTGAGCCCGAACACCCGCATGTCCTGAATTTCGGAGAACTCCGTCAGGAAGTAGATCGCCGATAGTATCGAAGCGACAATACACAGGAGGTCGAACGGCGTTACCCGCTCTCGGCCGGGATCGAGGAACGCCCACCGAAACGTGGCCCGCACACGCGCAAGCAGGCGCGTGACGGGGTTTCGCTCACCGAGTCTGCGGGATGCGGTAGGAACGATCCGGCCTAGGTTTCGCGTAACAATCCCATCTCCCATACTTGCCGGGAATAGCAGGAACGTGAGTACGAGCGCAAACGAGACGTGGACCGCGTTCGCCTGCAGGAGCTGGAGCGAGACCTCCCAGTTGTCGACGATCGGCAACCAGATCGTGAACGAGAAGCCGCGTGCGGCCAGGAACAGCTGGAAGACCGAAAACAGGATACCGATCGCCGCGACAGCCACCGCGGCACCCCCCCGTAGCGACCGCCGGCGTTCGATTTCATCGATCAACTCCTCGGCTTCCTCGGGGGAAACCTCCTCAGTCAGTTCGTCGTTTGTACCATCCCGATCGTCGTTAGGCCCGTCGGAATCACTGTCCGATGGATCGTTCGTGTTCATAGGATTCTCTCGATTAGCGATCGTTGTTCGACGTGAATGCGAACGTCGCTGGCGTTCGTTGCAGCGACCAGATCGTATCGTCGATCATCGACGATCAGCGTATGACCGGCGATCCGTCCGGGTGAGACCGAAAGACTTTGCAGTTCCGCGATCGGCTCGGCTGGCTCGTACACGAGCATCCCATCGGCGGTCGTGACGTCGACCCGGGCGGGTAGTCCCCAGCCGTAGGACTCGAACTCCATCCGGGTGTTCACCAGAGTTTGATCATCCACGCGGTACTCATCGTACACCCGGGATTTCTCCACGCTATGTGTGTACTCGAGACCCACAGTACTCCCGTCGGAGACTGGCTCAGTAAGGTACCGTTCGCCAGTCTCGACGTCCTCAACGACGAGCACTGTCTCAACCGGGACCGTCGTGGCAACAGCGATAAGGACCAGTACTGCTGCCACGAGGAGTGCGGCGAAGACGTTCGGACGGAAGACGCGGCTCATTCTCACATGGGAGTTAGTGACACACCCTGATATGTGAAACGCCGATAGAGACGGTCACGGTCTCACAGGGGGCCAATGTCATTCGTGTTCATGAATTGATTCGGCGGATCGGCCCATGGCCGGTCGACCATGAGTCAGCGCACTCTGCCCCGGTTCCAACGATACAGCGCCGGCTCAAGTGTCGAAGTACGCCGCCGCACCTTCGTGGAGTTCGATGGACATCCCGTCCTGTGCGCTGTCGACCGAGATGAAGTCGGTCTTGATCGAGAGGTCACCGAGGTTGTCGAAGATAGCCGCAGTAACCGTCTCGACGGTATCAGCTGACACGTCGGCGTGTGTGGCGATCATCGCCTGGACTGCAACGGTCTCGATGTCCTCGTCGACGCCGCTGTAGGTGCCACCAGGGATAGTGTCGTCGGAGAACCAGGAGGCGTCCTCTTTTATCGCCTCGCGGTTCTCGCCCTCGATCGGCACGATCACGATGTCGTTCGTGTTGGCGAGGTCTTCAATCGCGCCGACCGGCCAGCCGCCGACGACGAAAGCCGCGTCGATGTCCCCGTTGGCGAGCTGTTCGGACGCCTGAGAGAAGCCAGCGTTTTGCTCCTCGAAGTCGGAGATTCCGACCGATTCGAGGATCTGGAGGGCGTTGACCTGCGTGCCCGATCCGAGGTCGCCAGTGTTGATCGTCGCGCCGCTTAAGTCCTCGAGCGACGCGATGTCGTTTCCGGCAAGCGTGACGAGCGTGATCGTCTCCGGATACAACGTCGCGACGCCCCGCAGGGTGTTGATCGGGTTGTCCTGGAAGGCGTCGATTCCGGTGCCGTCCTTCGCAAAGGACGCGATGTCGTTCTGGATGAGCGCGAAATCGGCCGAACCGTCCGCGAGACTGCCAACGTTCTCGACGCTTGCGCCCGTCGACTGGACGTTCAGCGAGAAGTCGGTGTTGTCCTCAACGATGGTTTTGAACTCGTTCGAGAGCGGAAAGTACGTCCCGCCGGTGCCGCCGGCATGCCAGATGAGACGATTTCCGTCGCCGCCGTTATCACCGATACAGCCGGCGAGCGCGGCTACACCGGCGGCACCAGTCACTTCGAGAAATCGACGTCGACCCCCGTGGTATGTCATCCCATCACTTACTATATCATGTAGGGATATATACCTCACTATTAAGAAAACTTATATTCTGTACTTCACAAGATGAATTCCTCTTTCTCGAGGAGCAAGGCAGAGAGTGTATCGCAGTAGAGACTATTGACAATCACGTTACATCCTTAAGCGCTGTCGAGCCAGCCGCATCGTCGGCGCTGGCAGCTACATTGAAATCTGCTTGCCGAATATGCCTAGACAGGTTTATCAGTGAAAATATAGTCAAACGTGAGCACTATGCGACATCCACAAGACGAGCTACTGATCGTCTACGCGCTGTCATTGCTCGCTCAGGAGCATAACGAGACGGAGAAAGAAGATTGAGCACTGAACCTTGCCCACGAGATTGCCGATCAACATGGATTGGCAGTAAGCGAGGCAATTCGACAGCTCAAATAGCTGCCGTCAAGGCGATAGCGCCCAATAATCATAGCTATCTGGAATCACCCGCGAAGTCTATGGATTATATCCATGAGCAGGTTGATTCTGCTCAGCATTTCGGTTAGCAGAGTACAAAATAAGCACATACAGAGAATCTCTTTCCTACTCCTTCACCCCCTACGGACGCACGTCGCAAATCCTCTCCTCGAAATATGGACACGAGAGGAAAGTCCGTATGTACGAACTACTGTTAGTACTCCCGATTGATTACGGTCTCACCGTCAGCATTCGTTACGATGATTGTATCTCCACTATTGTTCCAGATTGCTCTACCAGAGCCCCAGTATAGTTCTGTATCAGAGTTCGACCCGCTCCCGCTGTAGATGGTTACAGACTCACCCGATTCAAGCGTGAACCCTGATGGGAAGTACCCGATATGAACACGAGTTGAGTAGCAGCCGTGTTCATATCTCGTGGGCCGCCGCGGAACTCACCCCGGCCCCGCGCCGATCGGACTGGATTAGGCCCTCTCTTTATAAACAGAACCCGCTCGAGTGAACCGAAAAGACGAGGAATAGCGAGTCGTGTTCACGGCCATGTCTCACAACGAGACGCCCAGATCGGTTTAGGTTTGAACCGATAATGAGGATGAACAGCGATTCGAAGCGATCCAGAAAGCCACCCAGTTCTACGACTATAACCGAAGCAACGCTGTCGCGTTCACGTGAAAAGATGTCGACACGCTAATCTCCGCAGCTCGGCGCGTCCTCGAGCGCAACAACGTCTAAGATGCTCGAGACCCTCGAGACGTTGGTATCGAGCGCCCTTATCATCGTTTTCAGCGCCGTCTATGCCGTCGCCGCTATCCGCGACCGCCTCGAGCGCGACGACCTCACTCACGAGCAGTGCACGGAAATCGACGAGATTCTTGATGTTGATGAACTGTCGATTGAGTACAGGTCAACATGGACTATCGGAGAATAGCAATTGTGGCTCTGTTAACCCCCAGACAGTGAGCGATAGGGTTCACGCGTACCCGCCAGATCATGGTAGTCCATACCATAGGAATAAGTCGTTTTTCGTCGAACTTAGACTTGTATGCCAATCATTGCAGCGGTTGATCAGTCAGACCGAGCCAGATCAGTGATCAGACAAGCCCGCGAACTCGCTGATGCATACGAGGGAGAACTCCACGTTGTCCACATTCGGGACACGGAGGGAGACATCACCGATGAGGCCTCCAGGAAGGCCCTTGAAGAAGTAGATGCGATAGTCGAGGAGAAAGGTGACGAGAGAGCAACCAAAATCGCCCGAGAGATCGCCGGAGAGGTCGAAGAGTCTGGAAAGTTCACGCCCGTCGGATTAACTGGT
Source organism: Haloterrigena salifodinae (assembly GCF_003977755.1). NCBI lineage: Archaea > Methanobacteriati > Methanobacteriota > Halobacteria > Halobacteriales > Natrialbaceae > Haloterrigena > Haloterrigena salifodinae. Next base: position 73,314 of record NZ_RQWN01000004.1, on the reverse strand, counting down.
GATCCCGCACCAGCACTTCTCAATTACGCGGAGGAACACGACGCCGAGTGTATCGTTGTTAGCGCTCGCAAACGTTCCTCGCTCGACCAAGTCTTGTTCGGCAGCGTCACTCAGTCGCTGCTCTTGAACGCCGACCGGGCTGTGGTCGCTGCGCCACACGAAGTGGCCTGATCCACGGTCTCTCTCCCGATACATTTGCGTGCAATCCTACCGGAGTAGCGTCGAAGACTAAGCTCACAGATCTGGCTCATGGCTCAAGTCCCTCGACTAACTCAACAGTCCATTCACCGTCACCGACGTGGCGGATGTGGGCGTGCTGGTCGCCCTGAAGCTGGCCGTTCTCGCCGAGAAGGCCCTCAACGCGGACGTTGTCTTTCGGGAGAGTGATTCCGACCGAATCCTGATCCAACTGGCGGAGTTTGTTCAGCGCTATATTCGGCGGGCACCCCCCTTCTCATAAAACTTGGATCCCCTCTGGAGGTCGTGTTTAGTTTGTCGCATTGTGCCAGACGGCGAAGGCATGGAGCCCCGATTCAGCTGTCGACGGTTTTGCATGGCTAAAGCAGTTTGAGAACGAAGAAGTACACCGTTTTATCTCATGGAAGATACGTTCGGAACTGTTCCAATTCCCATGTTTTTCGTATCGAAATCGGATCCCAGCTTGGCAGAGTGCAGTCTGGAGGTGTTTTGCGCCATGGACGAGAACCATGGCATCGTCGAGGTCATGTTTCTCAGTGAGTTCCCGCAGAAACCGTTCTGTCAACGCGGTCGTAGTCGTCGGATACAGCCATATATGAAGGCTATTGTTCGTTTGCGGATCGACAGCAGTGTACAGCCAATAGCGATATTCCTCAAGTTGAATCACCGTCTCGTCGAGCGCGACGTGATTCGGTTCCTTGTCAACTGCCGGCTGTAGATCGCATCTGTGAACCCAATCGTGAACGGTCTTCCGACTGCGACCGACACCGAACTTCTCCAATTCTTGAACGGTATTCGAAAGCGAGAGATTAGCAAGATGGTGTCGAATACCGAGCTCCATCAGCTGACGCGGTGTCCGTTCGCGCTCCACAAACTCAAATCAATCCAATCGCGACACCCGCTGAGGCGGTCGATTTTTGGCATAGGCACCATAAAATCGCACCGCCTCACTTTTCACACGTAACGAAACAGTGTCCCTCGGGAACAGCACAGATTTATCTGCTTGCCATGGCAACATTGCCATATGATTCCACGGCGCACAGGAGGACGATCAGATTTCGAGTGGATACGACAGCGCTATGAGAACACCGAGAAGAAATGCCCGGAATGTGGGTACGTGGATGAGGAGGGAAACTGGACAAGCCACACAGATGGCCAGCGGATCATATACCGTCACGTTTGCCCGATTTGTGATGCCAGTCGTGAACACATATTCAATCTCGGTGAATAACCGATCTGTTTGTACCAAACTGGTGTCTCAGACCGTGACGAGTTATCAGCGAGTCGTGTTGTGATCCTCGTAGTGGGCAAAAATATCTGTGATATCGGGCGTGGCGCCGGTCCCTGAATATACGGTGAGGAGATCTCCAGCTTTGATTCGCGTTCCTCCTTTTGGAGTGATCGGCGGTTCGTCTCCAGGTTATTCGACGGCAACGATGAGCAGACCTTCTCCGAGGAATCCCTCACTATCCGCTTCCTGGAGCGTCTTGCCTGCGATGGGCGCGTCCTCGGCAACAGCGATCTCGAAGACTTCTGCGTTGCCGCTAAGTTGCATGAAGTCGATGATTTCCGGGACCTCGACCGCGCAGAAAAGGGCCCAAAGACGACGATGGCGAGCGGTCCCTTCGGAAGCCGCCGCTGGCGCTGCATGTCGGTATCATGCCCCAGTTCCGCGAGATGGTCTACAAGAGCGGCGACTCTCTCGAGTGCCCGTACGGAGAGGGAACGCGACTACTCGCCTGGACGACGTGGGCGGAAGACTCGTTCGAGATCGAGCGCCGAATGTACAATGCGCTCCGCGCGGTCTACGGCGCCGGTTCGGTAGACGTCGACGATGCCCGCCGAATTTCGAAAGCGGAGGCTCATATCCGGTTCTACATCGACAAGAAGAATCCTGCCATCGAGACCCTCGAGCAGTCGAAACAGCTGATCGATTGGGGCGGCGAGTCTGAGATCGAAGCCCACCAGCAGCGGCAGAAAGAGGGATAGCTCGAGGCACTCGTCGAGAGCGATCGCTGGCACCTGCTCGGATTCGATCCCCAGTGAGACAGCACAGAGGTGAAGATCTGTCAGGCCAACCAGTGGCACAAGAAGCCCCGCAGCGATCCGTTTCATCACCCGAAGCTCGAGGCCTCGTACGCGGGCGTCGACCGCGGAAAACTCCTGCACGTCTCCGAGTGGGACGACGTCCTCGAGCACCTCCGAGGAGTCGTCGCAGCGGGTGTACTCGTGAAAGTCGGTGGCAGTTACCTCGGTGCGCGGGTCGCTGGCCATTCGGGTGACGAATCACTGATCATCGGATTCGGAATGCTTCCCCGTGCCGGCGTCGAGTTAGTTGTAATAGCTGGAGCGCTCACCTCGAGAATTATCGATCAACGGCTGTTTTCGGCTGTGCTCGCACTTATAATCGTGTCTGTACTTTCGACGCCACCTCTTCTCAAACATGCAATTCAGCGAATTAATTCATAAATAAATATTCCAGATAGAATCATTAAAAGTGAGAAATATCTGTATTAGCCGGTTCGAAATGACGAAATGCACTGAGTACGACGTAAATCGGTGGCCAAAGTGCGCATCCATGCTCGTGCCCGACCCCCAGCTCCGCGACATCCTGCCCGGCCTCTGTGCTACTGATCGAAACGATATGGCTGATCACCGACGATCCGAGGCAGACTCGGAAACTGCTTCCGAGACGGAGACAGACTCGAATGCAAAGCGACGGCGACCCCCAACTCGAGAGTCCCCGTCGGATCCGTACGTCGATCCCGACAAGAGATTTTACCATCCCCATGGTAGGCTCACCGATGAGACGGATACTCGTACCCGTAGACGGTTCGCGCCAGTCACTCGACGCGTTGGGACACGCTCTCGAGACGTTTCCCGACGACGAGATCGTCGTCCTTCACGCGCTAAATTTCGTAGAGGTCGTCGCGTCGGAATCGAGCGCCAATCAAGCGCGGGAACGCGCTAACGAAATCTTCCGAGAGGTTCGCACGCTTGCCGACGAATATGATCACACTGTCGAGACCGAAACGACTGAGGGTGATCCGGGGCGGGCTATCGTGGCCTACGCTGCGGACCGAGATATCGACCAGATCGTCATAGGCAGTACCGGCCGCACTGGACTTGACCGACTCCTGCTCGGGAGTGTCGCCGAACTCGTAGCGCGGCGAGCACCGGTGCCGGTGACGATCGTTCGATAAGTCACCGGTGCGTATCGCGTCGCTGACCGCTTTGTGCATACCGGTCATGGTCTCGAACGTCTCGGTTCGACGACTCGAAGATTTCCCACATCGGAACCATCCACCGGTAGTCGATGCAGATCGGGTCGTCGCCGTGTTCGTCGACTTTCTCGGCATGATCGCCATGTCATCCTTCCGGTTCCCCTCGCTGCTCTCGTCGCCGTCGGTATCGTGGGACCACTCGTCGGTCATCTGTCAGCGTGCGCTATGTGGACACAAAGACATTCCGCCGCTGCGAGTCGATTTTCCTGTCGTGACCGTATCAGTCACCGAACCTGACGTTCTCCTCGAGGCGAATTTCCAGCAGATTGTGAGAGGATACTTTCTACCGTGCCGTGGTGGCTGGACACATGCAGGGGCTACGCTGGTTACAACTGAGCGAAGACGAAATGAACGAGTTCCTCGGCCGCGGCGGAACGGGTGTCATCTCGTTTTCCACGGACCTCGACGATCCGCCGGTCTCGATTCCCGTGTCCTACGGGTACAACGCCGAGGAGAAACGGTTCTACTACCGGCTCTCGTTTCCGCCAGACAGCAGAAAAGAGGAACTCGTCGACCGACCGGTCTCTTTCGTCACGCACCGCCAGACCGATGGTGGGTGGCAAAGCGTCGTCGTTACGGGACGACTATCAGACATCTCCGATGTTCCGTACGAATCCGCCGAGATACAGGGGATGTGGGCAATTCAGATTCCGCTCGTCGACGTCTTCGAGCGACCGCCGCGGGAAACGGCGTTCCAGTACTTCTACCTCGATCCCGAGACGATGACGGGACGAAAGGAGGTGATGACCGACTCGTAGAGTTAGTCATCGACGCGGCAGTCGCTTCTGCGTTCCCAGTCACAGAGAGTCATGTTCGTCATCCGGTGTGCACGTACCCGCCGTCGACGACGAGCGACTCGCCGTTCACGTACCCCGAGAGGTCGCTCGCGAGAAACAGCGCGGCACCCGCGATATCCTCGGGATTCCCGATCCGTCGCGATGGAACCGCTTCGGCAAACGCCTCGAGCGTGCCGGGCCCCATATGGGCGTCCTCCATCATCGCGGTTTCGACTCCGCCCGGGTGGATTGCGTTGACGCGGATTCCGTCGGGTCCGAGGCGATGGGCAGTCGCGTACGTCAACAGTCGAAGTGCACCCTTTGAAACGCAGTACGCGACGTAGCTCCCGTTCCCGAGGAAACCGGCGATACTCGAGATGTTGATGACGCTCCCGCCGCCGTTCTCGGTCATCCGCCGGGCCGCGAGCTGGGTCCCGAAGAACGCTCCCTTCACGTTCACTTCCATGAGTCGATCGTACTGATCAGGGGTCACCTCGAGATACTCCTCCAATCGGAAGATACCGGCGTTGTTGACGAGGACGTTGACGCCGCCGAACCGCTCGGCCTCGTCGAACGTCGCCTCGAGATCGTCGACGCTCGAGACGTCGCACTCGACATACGTCGCCGTCGCTTCGGTTTCGTCTGTGATCAGTTCGTGCGTCGGGGTGCCGCCTTCCCGCGGCGCTTCGCGCACGTCGGCGACGACGACGTCAGCACCGTTCTCGGCGAACGTACGCGCGATCGCTCGTCCGATTCCGCTCGACGCACCGGTCACGATGGCCGTTCGCTCCTCGAGTAAGTCCGTCATACCGTCGGCTCCCACGTCGAACTACTTGCTTCTATCACGGTAGCTGTTCGGTGGTCCGTTCGTGTTTGTTTCTGCGTCCGGTCTCAGCGCTTCTGCCCGACGTCCTCGCAGATAGTGCGTTCGAGGGTCGACCGGGTGAAATCGAACGCGAACCGCCGTCGTCGGCGTCGAACGGTGGACCGACGATCGACTACCCCCAGAACGACGCGTTTCCGAGGCAGTAGAGGAACGCTACCCAGCCGAGGAAGAGTCCGCCGATTATCACGAGGAAGTCAGCCAACTTCGTGCCGAAGACGAAGTCGTAGCCGATACCGATCGTTAGCAGGATCAACGCGAGAGCGATCAACAGGTGGCACCACTGCTCAGCCCATGGTTTCATGAACTGCCCTATCACGTTCCTGCATAAATAGTATCAGCGTCAACACTTCATGCGGTGTCGGCTTCGGACCGTTCAGTGACGCTGACCCGGACTCTCGTTTGTCGCGAACACGCGCGATCGAACACCCCGGATAGTTGTAAGTGCCCGAGCGGCGAACCCACCGTATGTACGATCGACTCCTCGTCTCGACCGACGGAAGTGGCCCCGCGAACGCCGCTCTCGAACTCGCCGGTCGAATCGCGTCGCCGTCGGCGACGATTCACGTGCTGGTCGTTTCCGAGGACGAGAACGACCGCGACGACGGACCCCGTGACGTGTCGGATCGAACGGCCGACGAGATCCTTAACGACGCTCGCGAGAGCGTGACCGCCGATGTGAAGGCCGTCGTCACCGAACAGCGACGCGGCGATCCTCGAGAACGGATTCTCGAATACGTCGAAACGGCGGACGTCGAAATCGTCGTCATGGGTGCACACGGACGGCGGGTCGCCGAACCGGTCGTTCTGGGACGCGTAACCGAAAGCATCGTCCGCGACGCTCCCGTCCCCGTACTCGTCGCTCGCGCGAGCGACGATATTCGAGGCCTGTATCCGTTCGAGCAGATCCTCGTCCCGACTGACGGCAGCGAGCACGCACGAGCCGCGCTGGAACTCGGCGTTGCACTCGCCGCCGAGACGGAAGCAACGCTTCACCTCCTGTCGGTGGTCGGCGCGACGCGCTACGGGCTCGGTTCCGAGTCGACGGCGCTGCTCAATCAACTCGAGGAGAAGGCGACCCGCGAACTCGAGGCAGCAGCCGAGAGCGCGGCCGATGGCGCCGGAATTGACGTTCGGACGACGGTCAACCGGGGGTCGATCCATAGAGCGATCTCCGCGTACGCGGAGGCGAACGACGTCGACCTGCTGATCATGGGAACGCACGGCCAAAGCGAGGGCGATCGAGAATTGCCGGGCAGCGTGACGGAGCGCGTCCTGCGCACCGCGCCGGCTCCCGTCGTAACGGTTCGCGCTCGAGAGACGAACAAATCGTAGCGGGAGAACCCGTAGCGCGGATACGACCAAACGCCCGGTCGTTCGTTCTGGCCACCCGAAGTTATTGACCCCGGCGTAGAGACCAGACGTATGACGTTCGTCGTCCCGTTCGATGGTTCGGAACTCGCGGAGGCCGCCCTCGTCAGGGCCGTCGAGTACGGCAACGCGCTCGACGAAGGGATCGCCGCCGTGGCCGTAGTCCCGGAGCGAAAACGATACGCACGGGAGAAGAGACGGATCGACGAGAACGAACCGTATAACGTCGACGCCATCGTCGCGAGCCTCCGCGAACGGGTGCGGGAGCTCGCACCGTCTGCGACGTTCGAGTTTGAACGTATCCGCGAGTTTTCCCGGAGACCGATCTTGCCGACCACATCGAGCGACTGTTACTGGATCACGATCCGAGCGTCGTGTTCCTCGGGAGCGACAACGTCAGCCGCATCGTGACGCCGCTGACGAGCGTCGGCGTCCACGTCGCCGCGGAGGAGTCATACGACGTGTTCATTGTTCGCCGTCCGACGCCGTCCAACCTCGAGGCCCTCGAGCCCCACGCCGATTTTTGCCGGGAAACGGAGTCGGCGGAGCGGGCTGACGGTCCGTCGTGAGTCAGCCGGAGAGGTCGCGCCGTTCGAAGTATTCACCGCTGGCGACGACGAGGACGACGACGGCGACCACGAGGACGGAGAGGTCCGCCCACGAGAGGTCGCCGTCGACGAGAATCGCACCAGGATCGAAGTACCGGGAGAACGCGACGTCCCCGATCCACTCGTAGTCGGTCTCGAAGGTGAACGTATCGAGCAGGAAGAGCCCGAAGACCGATCCGGCGCCGACGGTCTGCGCGCGGCGGACGGAATTGAATGCGACGGAGGCCGCGAGTCCGACCCCGGCGCAGGCGAGCAGGTAGGCGATCGAGTACGCGTGAACGGCGAACAGGTGCGTGACGTCGATCGATTCGCCGACGAACACCACGCCGACGTAGACCATGAGGAACGTGATCGCGTTGAGCAACACGACGCCCGGAACGAGCGACAGGAACTTGCCGACCACGACCCGCGACCGCGTCACCGGCAGCGCCAGCGTCAGTCCTACCGTCCCGCGTTCGACCTCCCCCGCGACGGTCGAGGCCGCGGCGTAGGCGTAGTAAATCGCGAGCAGCAACACCCAGCCGAACTGGTAGAGTTGGGAGACGAGATACCCCTCGATCGTGGTCAGCGTGGTTACGTTTCCGACGAACGCGCGCGTCGCTTCGGGCGGCAGCGACTCGAGATAGGCGTCGAGATCGGCGCCTGTCTCCTGAATTGACGGAAAGAGCGCGATCGTGAGAATGATCAGCGCAACCATGGCACCGGCGAGTAGCAGCGACCCGCGGAGTCGACGACCGGCTTCGAACGAGGTAAGCTCGAGCATCGGATATCAGGGGACCTGTCTCCCGACGGGAGCCGGTACCTTATACGTAAAGCGTATCCGCTCGAGGTAACGAGCAGTTGTCACGACAATCGTCCGGTAATCAGCGCTTCAACGACGGGAACGAGCCGGGCGATTTATCTGCGGATCGACCGTCTCACGGTGGACATGGGCGGCCGAGAGGCGACCTCGAATCGACGGCGTCGAGCAGCCGTTACGGCGGGCGTCCTCTCGGTCGTCGTCATCCTGATACTCGGATCCGTCGCGGCGACGGTCCCGATCGAAACGGGGTCGGTCACGCCGCTACAGAACGAGTCGCGAAACGATACGGACGCGAACGGATCGATCGACGATCCGAGTGCCGACGCGAGCGCGCCGCCCGCCGGTACGGCCGGAGACGAGTCCGCGCCGCGGTCGCCCGTTGCGAACGACACGTCCGCACTCGAACCGCCGCTTGCCGTACCGACGACTGATCCGCAGATCGTCCAGGCGGCCGACGGGAACGTCACCGTCGCCGTCGCGGAGAATCAGTCGGTCCGTGCGGGCGAAACGATGCCGGTCGCGCTCGAGGTGACAAACGACGGCGATCGACAGGCGACCAGCGTCGTCGTAACGGTACGAGCGGTCAACGGCGCCATGACGTTCGGGCCGCCCGACGCACCGCAACCGACGCGGTCGGTCGTCGTCGACGACATCTGGCCCGGCGACACCGAGACCGTAGCCGTTGACGTCGTGGTCTCGGACGTCGATCCGGAGACGTATCCGCTGTTTGCGTCCGTTCAGTATCAAATTGACACTGAGGGCCCGGCCGACGACGAATTTCGACTGAACGAAACCGACGAAACGAACGACACCCGAATCGACGACGATGACGACGAAGAGACGGTCGTCCGGACCGACGGTCCGGCGCTGCTCGAGCTCCCGGTCGACGGGTCCCGAGCGTTCGACGTGACGCCCGTCCGCGACGAGATCCCTGTCGACGGAGCGGGCGTCTACGAGGTCCGAATCACGAACAATGGGGATGACCCGATGACCGGTGTCGTCGCCGCGATCGAGGTCGGACCGCCGCTGACGAGCGAGTCGCCGACGGCGTACGTCGGCGCGCTCGAGCCCGGAGAGTCGGAAACGGCACGGTTCGCTCTCGAGTCGTCCTCGGATGCTGTCGAGACGACGACCAGCGTCGCGCTCGCGCTCTCGTACGACGCGGGCTCCGGGAACCGTGCGAGCGCAGATCCCGTTCAGATTCCGGTTTCGATCGCCGAAACGGACGAGAACACCGATGTCGACTCAGTCGCACCGTTCCTCGCCGTCGCGGTCGTGTTCGTGCTCGCGGCGATCTGGTGGTACCAGAGGCGTTGAGAGCCTGAACAGGGCGGGTGCGCTCGCGTACTCGAGTTAGGGTGTCGCGTCGTTCCTGTTCGCTGGCGAATCGGTGTCCTCGTCCGTACCTCCGTAAAAGTGCATGAACACGTCCTCGATGGACGCCTCGCGAACCTCAAGTTCGAGGACGGTGTACTCGCTCAGACGCTCGATGAGAGCGTCGAACTCCCGCGCAAGGACGAGCCGGTACCTGCCGTCGCCGTCCCGCCGGTCAACGCGCGCGACACCCGGGAACTCGAGGGCCGCTGGCGGCGGCTCCTCGGCCAATCGAACGGTCGCGATCGTGCCGCCTTCCGCGAGGATGTTCTCGACGGTGTCGAGCTCGATCAGCCGGCCGTTCCTGATGATCCCGACGCGGTCGCAGACGCGCCGGACCTCGCTCAGAATGTGCGAGGAGAAGAAACTCGTTCGGCCCGCCTCGCGTCGCTCCTCGAGCAGTTCGTAGAACTCGTTCTGGACGAGCGGGTCCAGTCCGGACGTCGGCTCGTCCATGATCGCCAGTTCGGGCTCGTGCATGAACGCCGCGACAATGGCGAGCTTCTGCCTGTTACCGCTCGAGTAGGCCTTTACGGTCCGATCGAGCGGAACCGGAAAGCGCTCGAGGAGTTCCTCGCGTCGCTCGTCGCCGCGCAGCCGCCCGAAGTGGTCGAGCACCGCCGCGCCAGTCACGCGATCGTAGAAGGTGACGTCGCTCGGGAGGTAGCCGAGGCGCCGCTTCGCGTCGCGGAGTTCCGCTCGGTCCGTCACGTCCCGTCCAAGCAGCAACGCCGTTCCATCGGTCGGCTTCAACAGTCCGAGGAGAACGCGAATGGCCGTCGACTTGCCCGCACCGTTCGGGCCGAGGAAGCCGAAGACCTCGCCCCGGTCGACAGCGAGCGTGAGGTCCTCGACGCCCCGAACGTCGCCGTAGTACTTCGTCAGGGACTCGAGTTCGATCGGCTGTGGCTCGGCGCTGCTCACGCGCTAACTGACGGCGCCTCGAGCCTTATACGTACCAGCTTAATCGTCACGACGCATCAGGACGCAGACGCCTCGCCGACGGACGACTCGAGGCGGCCCCGGACCGCCCACGGATCTATTGGGCTGTGAGACGTACGGCACCTATGCGATCGGTACGAAACCTACTGCTCGGAACCGCTGGCTTGCTGGGACTGTGGATCGGCTGGGGCGCGTACGTCAACCGAACGACTGAACGCGTCCCGTCGGAGCCCCTCGAGCGATTCGACGGTATCGAGATCCGCCGCTATCCGCGGACGGTCCGCGCCGAGACGACGGCGCCGGACACGCGGACGGCGTTCGGTCGGCTCTTTCGCTATATCTCGGGGGCGAACGAGCAGCGCGAAGACGTGGCGATGACCGCGCCGGTGGCGGTCCGCGGGACGTCGATTTCGATGACCGCGCCCGTACGAACCGGGCCCGACGGCGGCGACGTGACGATGGCCTTCTACCTTCCACGGGCGTACACGCCCGAGACTGCGCCGATACCGACCGATCCCGCCGTTCGACTCGTCGTCGATCCGCCGCGGACCGTCGCGGTGCGCCGATTCTCGTGGTACGCGACGGACGAGCGTGTCGATCGAGAACGGACCCGACTGCTCGAGCGGCTCTCTCGCCGGGAGTTCGACCCGCGCGGCGAGCCGACGCTGCTCCAGTACAACGATCCGTGGACGCCGCCGTTCATGCGAACGAACGAGGTTGAAGTCGAACTTGCCGACGCCCCGGAGCGGGTTCGCCGCGAGGCGCCGTGATCGCGAGCGGGAACGGCTCTCGCTCGCTCAGCGAACGATCGTCACCGGTACCGTCGCCCGCCGCGTCACGGTCTCCGCTACGCTCCCGAGCAGAATCCGCGCGACGCCGGAGCGACCGTGGCTGCCCATGACTATGTGGTCGACATCGTTCTCGTCAGCGTACTCGAGGATCGTCCGAGCGGGTGGCCCTGTTTCGACCGCGGTTTCGAGGACGGTCGTCTCGAGAACCTCCGCATCGTCGGCTCGCTCGCGGGCCTGCTCGCCGAGTTCTTCACTTCGCTCGACGGCCCGCTCGTGGACCTGAGCGTCGTAGTAGCCGCCGCCTCCGTAATCGCTATAGATTCCTTCCATCGGATCGACGACGTGTACCGTCGTGATTGTCTCGCCGTCGTAATTCGAAACCGCATGGTCGAACGCGGCCCACGATTGCGGTGAGCCGTCGAGCGGGACGAGTACGTGCGTTCCCATATCGTACGAACGTCGCGGAGGTACATGAACCCGTCAGGAACGATCGCGGCGGTCAGTATTCGACCGGGAACGCGATTTCGGTCGTCGCTTTGTACTCGACGATCTCGCCGTCTTCGACGTCCGCCGTCCAGTTCTCGATGCGGATACCGGAGATGTCGTCGACCGTCTGGCTCGCTTCGCGAAACGCTTCGTGAGCCGCGTCTTCCCAGGACTCTTCCGACGTACCCATGACTCGGATGACTTTGACTGCCGTCATAGCAACTGTCGTACCACTACCGCCGTTATAATCCCCACTCGATCCGATCGTGACGGTCGCGTTCGGCGACCAGTCCGTGCGGGGCAGCCGACGCCCTTCCTGTGCGGAAGCGGCGTTTTGCCCCTCCGAGTCAGGGTTCTCCTCAGTCACGCCGTCAGCACCGGACGGTCCGCCGAGCGGACGATGCGCTCGGCCACGCTCCCGATCTTTCCGGTTCGAGTGTGGCTCTGGCCCTGATAGCCGATCACGATCAGATCGGCGTCGACGTCGTCGGCCGCTTTGAGCGCCTCCTCCCAGGGACGACCGTGACAGATATCCCACGTACACGTGATGCCGGCGTTGTCCGTACGATCACCCAACTCCGCGAGCATCGCCTGCCCCTGATCCTCGAGCTGGTTGAGGACGACCGCGGTACTGCTCAATGCGGGTTCTCCGTATCGATGGGTCTCGACACAGTACAGTGCGTGCACTCGAGCGTCGTACCGATCGCCGAGTGCCAAGGCGTGTTCGACGGCGCGGTTCGCGGGATCGCTTCCGTCCGTCGGAACGAGTATCGTGTCGTACATCGAATCACTCGGACGCACACCGAATCGAGTCATATACCTTTCATCACGACGATTGATACGTTCCGGGCGGGTCGTACTCTGCTCAGGCCGTAATCACCGGCCGACCCGCGCTCCGAACGACTCGTTCGGCCACGCTTCCGACCTCTGCAGAGGGGCCCCCACCGAGACCGCGATTGCCGAGGACGACGAGGTCGGCCTCGATCGCCGCGGCATAGGAGTCGATCGCCTCGTCCGGCCTCCCGTTTCGAATTTCCGTCGTGACGTCGACGTCCGATCGCGTGGCGACGTCTTCGAGGAGCGCTTCCCCGCGCTCCTTGAGTTCTTCGAGGACACCACTGGATTCGGACAGTACCGCTTGCCCGTACCGCGTCGTGTCGACGACGTAAATCGCGTGAAGGTCGGCGTCGAACGCCGCGGCGAGATCGGTCGCGTGTTCGACCGCGCGGTTTGCAGCGTCGCTTCCGTCCGTCGCGACGAGGATCGTGTTGTACATAGGCGTGATTTTCTCACACCCGGCCCGACCATATACCTTGCAGCTATCAACGATATGCTATTCGCGTCGATTCTGCTCGCTTTTCCGCCCGGCGAACGACTTCGGGTCCACCGTTCGCCGCGTGCGCGACCGGCGACGCCGTGCTGCCGTCGCTCGAGCGTCGAACACCGGTCCTCGTCGGAACGACAACTGAGACGACCGACGAGAGGGGGTTTATACTGCTGAGCGGTGTGGGATCCTCGAGTGCTATGAATTTCGACGAATTCACCGGCGAGGTCCAGCACCGACTCGAGCTACCGGGAACGGGCGAAACCGTTCGCGCGATCAGAGCCACGCTCGTGACGCTCGGCCAGCGGATTCCGGACGGCGCGGCCGAGGATCTCGCGGCCTCGCTGCCGATGGAGATCCGCTGGTACATGACCGGCGCCGTCGACGAGCACGGCCAGCGATTCGACTGGCGGGAGTTCGTCTCGCGGGTGAGCGAAATCGAAGGGAACGACCCTGCCGAGGCCGCGTACCACGCCCGCGTCATCGTCGATCTCGTTCGGACGCAGGTTCCGCAGTCGGATTTCCGGCAACTCCGCGATCAGCTCCCCGAAGACCGACGGGACGAGAACTGGGAGAAGCTATTCGAAGTCGTCGATGCTGGCGGCTGGGGCGACGCCGAAGAGGCACAGACGGGTGGCGGACCGCAACCCGAGAACGGGTGATCGCGGAACCGACCCGCGAGACGATGCGTACACCTCACTGAGAGCGCCCGATGAGTAGCGTCAGCTCAGCCACTGGCGAAGAACGAAGAGCGTGGAAGTCGAAGGTCGGGGCATATGTACGACCGTATTGTGATCGCCGTCGACGGAAGCGACGAGGCCCAGCGAGCGGCGGAACGCGGACTCGAGTTCGCTCGCGTCTTCGATGCAGCGGTCGACATCGTGTACGTCGTTGAGTGGAAGTCGCTCCGGCTCGCGAGGTCCGCCGACGAAAAGGCGCGGCTTCGAGAGCGCGGTGAAACCGTTCTCGAAGAAATCGAGGAACTCGCGTCCGCTATCGATCGGCCCATAACGACGGAACTGACGGAGGGCAAGCCCGCGCTCCGGATCGCCGAGTACGCGGCCGAACGAGACGCAGGTCTGATCGTCGTCGGGAGACAGGGACTGACGGGGTTCGGAAAGCGACTCCTCGGCGGCGTTACGGAACAGCTCCTCCATCGAAGCGACGTCCCCGTCTTCGTCGTCCCCAAGGGCGCATCGGACGCAACGGCTGATTACTCCGACCTGCTCGTTCCCACTGACGGAAGTGAGATCGCTGCCGACGCCGCCCGACACGGCGCCGCGGTCGCACAAGGGTACGGGTCGACGGTCCACGTGCTCAACGTCGTCGATCTGCAGGCCGCGGGCGGAGCCTTCGACGCCGGGGGCCTCGAGCGTGAATTCGTCGACCGACTCGAGGCCAACGGCGAAGGGATCGTCGAGGACGTGGCGACGGAGATTGGAGACGAGGTTCCGGACGTCACGACCGCCGTCGTGCGGATGACGTCGTTCGACGGCATCGCTGCCGGCGTCCGCGAGTACGTCGACGATACCGATATCGACCTCGTCGTCATGGGGGCGCGCGGCCGGTCGAATCTCGGTCGCCGCGTTCTCGGTAGCGTCACCTCGTCCCTCCTCCGGACCCTCGACGTCCCTGTACTGGTCGTGACGCGGTCGTCGAGATAGGATTGTCGTGCCGACCGTTACTCGCGAGTCCGACCAGTTAGCACCGTCAGGACGATAGCGGTTCGACGGCGTCACTGCTCCGCTTGCGGTAGCCCGAACCCTCGAGTGACCGTTCCCGGCGACGGAGGCGATAACCGACGGTCACGCGTCGGCTGCGAAATCGCCGAGGACGCGATCACCGAACGCGAGCACGAGGAGCGCGCCGATTAGATCGAAAACGAGATCGAGGACAGTGTCTTTCGTTCCGTACGAGACGAGTACCGGCTCGAACCCGAGGCGATTCCCTGCGGTGTGAACGGCGCACTCGACGATCTCCCAGAGAAGTCCGAGACAGACGACGACGGCGACGACCCGAGGACGAGGATCGCGCCCCTGGCGACGGCTGATCGCGAAGACGACACCGCCCAGAATCGACGAGGAGTGCATATGCGTGAGGTGATCCCACCACCGGATATCGTCGTACGGACCGAGCATGCCGATGGCGTGGGTGAGCATCGCGCTACGGACATACATGCGCTGCCACGGACGGAGTTTGATATCGTACGCTCGTTCGGCGAGATCGGGAAGGAACGTGCCGATCGTCGCGACAACCGCGTTCGCGACCGCACCCGCGTCACGTCGTCGGAGGCCGACGACGAACACCGCGAGCAATGCATACCGAATCCCGCGTTTCGTCCTGCACTCGGTCGATGCGTTCATCGTCCCAGTTCGTAGTGGATATGCGGAACACATAGGAATACCGGCTCGCGGTCCGACCGGATCGTTCGGACTGAGATCGGGTATCCCCGGTCTCGGTTCGGAAGCGATCACACGACTGGTTCCCCGTCGTCGCCGTCGGAGACGAGTACGACGGGATCGGAAGGTCGCGGACGAGTACCTCGCTCGTGCTGCCGAGCAAGACCGACTTGAACGCCGATTTTCCCCGTGACCCGAGGACGACGATATCGATGCCTTCGCGCTCGACGTACTCGACGATCACTCGTTCGGGACCCCTCTTTTCGATCCGGTCGACGAGCGCCACGTCCCGCTCCCGACTCTCATTGCCGACCGCCTCGAGGACGGCCTCGCCCTCGGCGCGGAGGTCGTCTTCGACCGTCTCCGGATCGATGATGGCGCTGTCGTAGCCGATTCGCGTCTCGATCACATAGAGGGCGTGCAGCGTCTCACTGTCGGTCTCCGCGAGGTCGATCGTGGACCGTCGCCGCGCGTGCACACTCGCTGCCGTCGGTCGCGAGAAGGACATCGGAGTACATCTTCGGGTATACATCCCCCGCCTTCCTTCTGATTTCGAAGGGTCGAAGACGCGACCGCGACTGCGACCGAGGGAGTGACGACTTCCGGTCCGTCGTGGTTTCCTCGGTGAAGGCTGTCGACGAGCCGAGTGATTAGATGAGAAGAGCGTACGACGGTTTCCACTCTATCTGCCGCTGGATCGCCGTGTGGAACTGCGACCGTAGTAAATCGAAGCAGTTGAATTATTTTGAGCGTGTTTATTGGTCACATTTCGTTCGGCTCGAGAGCAGGTGGGAGTCCTTCGTGTTTGATTCCCGTCTGTTCGTCGGTTTGGAATTCATAGACTTTCACGTCTCCCGACAGGGTAGCTGATTCGAAAACGGCGGGCCGCCAGGCGGTATGTGGGATCTCGTTGAGCGCGTCCCACTCGGTTTCCGGGATGGCGGTAAGGTGACCAGTCAAAAGGACGCTTTGCCAATTGTACGGCGTATCCACCTTGTACACGAGGAATCTCGCGGTGTCGGTTGCCTCGCTTAACGTTTGCTTCCGGCTATTCGAGCCGAGGAGATACGTGAAATAGAGTCGGTCGTGCCCGTCGTACCCATAGGAGATGGGAAGCAAATACGGGCCGTCTTCTGCTGGAAGCCCGAGCACGCCAGTCTTCTGACTCGAAAGGAACCCCTCGATTTCTTTTTCGTCCATTTTCACCATTCCGTACTCCTGCAGTTCATCGATGGACATAGGTGGACTATCGACGACAGCGACGAAAATCCCCCACCTACCGATAGTCAGACGGATACTTTCGGGCGGAGCTACTGTCTTCTCATTGAGGTCCTAATCGGATATAACCAATTATTCATACGCCTCGCGGCTCGTCGATGAGCACGACGGCCTGCCCCTCGATTACGCGTTCGCCCTTCGAATCGACGACGTCGGTCGTAAGCTGATACTTGTCTCGGCCGATATCTTCGATGATCTCGCAAATCGCGGTCACTCGGTCGCCAATTTCGACCGGTGAGAGGAAGGTGAGATTCTCCGACACGTAGATCGTCACCCCAGGAAAGCGAGCCAACGCGGCGCTGATCACTCCGCCGACGAGCGTCCCGTGGGCGATCCGGCGGCCGAACCGAGTGGCGCGTGCGTACTCGTCGTCGAGATGAAGGCGGTTCGTGTCTCCGCTGGCTGTAGCGAACGCCCGAACATCGCGTTCGGTGAGTGCCTTCGTGAACTCGACGCGATCGCCGACAGTAATGCGGCTGTCGGAGAGACCGATAGCGTCAGTTTCCCAGCCGGATAGCTCGTAGGCGGTTTCAGAGGGGATGCGACTCCGGATACTGTCGGGCCGGGTATAGTCAAATTCGTAGCGTCGGAAGATCTGGGGAACGTATCGAACGATATCGTTCGAACTGACGAGTCCCTTGAGGCTGCCGTCCTCCACGATGACGAGTCGAGCAATGTCATTGTCAAACATTATCTCGACCGCATCCCCGATTGGCGTGTCGGCAGTAACCGTCACGACTTCGGTCGACATGAACTTGCGAAGTGGACATCCCGTCGGTTTGGATACTTCCCCGAGAAGCCGCACGAAATCGTCGTTGGTCACTATTCCGACGATATCACCGTTCTCAACGACGACGAGTGATCCAACTCCGTCCTCGCGACACGTCGCGGCCGCCTCGTCCGCTGTCGTATCCGGAGTAGCCGTCCTCACCGGGGAACTCATCACGTCGTTGACTCGGATGGGAAACGCCATGTGATCGACGTCTATTTCCGGTGTGAAAAAGTCCGACGGGAAATGCGTCGATACCGAAGCGATCACTGCGACGAGAGATACAGGGTGCCTTCGGAAACTGACAGTCGAAAAGCGGCCTTGAGCGAACCGGTAGAGAGCGTAACATCCTCGAGTAGACGTGTACAATTGGCAAAGCGTTCTCCTGACGTGTACGATCGCCGTTGTGCCCGAATCGAAGCGAGACGAACTGACGAACTCCTCGAGGGCGTATGGCGGCCGGATATCCTCGCGTCGGCAGAGCCGTCCGGTGGTATCGCGGTCTGCGAATTCCGGTTCGACGACCGCGGAAGGATCTCACAGCAGGACCGCTGCCCGCCCTCGAAACGGGAGACGAGTAGCGACGTCCACCCGGCCGTCGTGGGTGGGAGCCACGATCACCTGACGACCGTTACCGGTGCAGACGACTGCCGGACGATCTGCTCGGCGACGCTTCCGAGCAGGGTCTGCGTTCCGCCGTCGTGGCTATGACTGCCGATGAGAACGTGGTCAGCTTCGATCCGGTCAGCGTACTCGAGGATGACGCGTGAGGGAGGTCCAGTCTCAGTCGTCGATCGGAGATCCGCATCGCTATCGCCCTTGACCGAGTCCGCGATCTCCAGAACGCGGTCCGCGTTCCGGTCCGCTCGTTCGTGCCACGTACGGACTGCACCGTACCACTCCTCGAAATCCGGGTAGTCGTCGCTGCGTACGCCCATGTGGTCGAGATCGTCCACGAACGGATACCGCACGTAGAGCACGTGCACCGTCACATCTGAAAACGCACCGATCGCGTGTTGTAACGCGTTACACGCCGGAGACGATCCGTCGAAGGGAACGAGCACCGTCTCCGGGGAGGCGATCCGTCCGTCGTCGACCGCCGATCGAAGAACGGTGACCGGAGCCCGCGTCCGGCGGACGAGCGCTTCAGACACGTTCCCGAGCGGATCGGCCGCCGTATCCGCTCGATAGGATCTGTCGATCACGATCCGATCGATCGTATACAGATCGGCGTATCGAAGAATCGCGTGAATCGCGTGCCCATAGACGAACTCTGAAGAGATCATCGTCGAGCGATCGTCTGCTACGGCGGGTACGGTTTCGAGGATATCCTGTGCCCGTTCGTATCGCTCCCGTACCTGTTTCTCTGAGTCTGGAATCGTCGCGAACGGGTCGAGGACGTGGAGTGCGGTAATCGTCTCGCCATCAAAGATGTCCGCTGCGTATCGCAGTGCCGACTGCGAGCACCGTGATCCGTCGTACGGGACGAGAATGGAAGGATCCATACTCAAAGACTCGACGGACAGCGCAAAAATAACGTGGGCAGAAACCACTGACAACTCGACGATCCGTTGTCGCTTCGAATTCGCCTCGATAAGAGACGAATGGAGTCTCGTAGTACGCGAACTCGAGCGAACAGCGACCACGGACGAGAAACGAGCGGCCGCGTCACGTACTTCGGAAGCAGTCGTCGGGTCCCGCCGGTAGCACTCGGGGAGGGACGGATATAGCGGGGCCTACGCCAGTTTTGCGAGTTGCTCAGCGACGGTCGCGGGGCGCCGTCGTCGCGGATTCAGCGGTGGGGACGGATCCAGCGGCCGTGTGACTGTAGACCGCCCGCTCGGAGCCCGCGCGCCACGGGCGAAGCTTGAGTCCGAGGCCGGCACCAGCGGCGTCAGTCATGTCGTGGAGCGCCGTCACGGCGAGCCCGGCGGCGAGGACGGCGGTCGCCGTCGACGGCACGAGAAGTGCGGCACTGATCGCGAGTACAGTCGCGATCGACGCGTAGACTGGATAATGAAGCGCCTTCCGATAGCCGATGTAGAGATAGAGACCGGAGACCAGCCCGCCGGCGAATCCCGCACGAAGGCGGCACGGGGCGAACTCCGGGGCAGCTGCGAGGATGGGTACCGCGAGCGCCATCCCCATTGGTGTGTGAATCGTCGCCCTCATCGTGTCCTTCTATAGCGAACGAAACAACGAATATGTATCTTGTGACGAATGAATCAAACTGAACGCGGAAATTCGAGATGCGGGTCCGGCCATCACGAGATGGTGAACTGGCGTTCGAGTATGAACTCCCCTCTGTCATACTAATGCCATATTGTCGCACGGCTCATCAAGTAATGGTATTATTCTACTGGATGAATATTACGAGCGTATGGTTGTAATATCTGGGGGCCGGGAGCCGACATATGTCGGGGGCGACAAGCACTGGCCTGAAACAGTCGGATAGAAACTCCTTACACGTAATCTCGAGTGAGTGTGTCGGTTCGCGATCCAGGCGATTGAGGTGCGGGACCCGTGTTCGATCGCGACGAACGTCGGATTCGGCTCCGAACTCGCCGACCATCACGTAGCCGCCCTCACAATTAACCCGCGTGGAACCGAGGCGCGATTATCTGAATGCCCGAATAGTATTTTGAGACTCCGTGAGGTACGTCGGTTCGATGGCTCAGCAACTGCTGGTTCCCGTCGACGGATCGCCGCTGTCCAAACAAGCACTGGAGCACGCGCTCAAGGAATATGAGGACGCGTCCGTCATCACGCTCCACGTACTCGATCCCACCGATCCCGGGTACAGTTCACCGACCGATGTCGACGTCAGAAACGAACCGCCACACGGGTCCGACGAGTGGTACGAGCGGGCGAGCGAGGAGGAGGAGAAAATATTCGACGACGCGCGCGAGTTGGCGAGCGAATACGACGGTACGCTCGATACCGACACCGCAATCGGCGAACCCGCGCGCGAAATCGTCGACTACGCCGAAGAGAACGAGATCGATCACGTCGTCATGGGCAGTCACGGACGAACGGGAGAGACGCGGCTGTTGCTCGGTAGCGTGGCCGACATGGTCGTCCGACGGTCGCCGGTCTCCGTCACCGTCATCCGCGACTGAACAGTTCGGTAACCGCTGGCCGTTCGAGGGATGGCCGGCTATCCTTTTATACTCGTGCTCGGAGTAGGGGGCACCGATACGATGGTATCGTTTCTCGTCCTCTATGGCACTGGTGAGGGGCAGACGGAGACCGTCGCTGCCCGTATCGCCGAGACGCTCGACGAACGCGGACACAATGCGACGACGATCGACGCCGACGACCTCCCGGCTACGTTCGACCTCGGTGAGTTCGACGCGGTCCTCGTCGGTGCGTCGATCCACGCCGGTAAACACCAGTCGTCGGTTCTCGACTTCGTTCGGTCGAATCGGCAGGCACTCGATACGATACCGACGGCGTTCTTCCAGGTGTCGCTGTCGTCCGCGACCGAGAAGGGTCGTGCGCAAGCAGCGGGCTACTTCGGGGAGTTCGTCGCGGAGACGGGGTGGCATCCCGATCGGGTCGGGTTCTTCGGCGGCGCACTCCGCTACTCGGAGTACGGGTTCCTCAAGCGGTTGCTGATGAAACAGATCGCCAAGCGGACCATCTCGGACCTGCCCGCGGCCGACGCGTCGGGTGATATCGAGTTCACGGACTGGGAGGAAGTCGAGGCCTTTGCCGCCGACGTGGCGGCGTTCGTCGAAGGACGGTTGGGCGTCGCGCCGCCGGGTGCTAACGGAGGGACGGAACTCGAGTGAACCGATCGGCGGAACTCCGGGTCAGACGTATTTGTACGTACGATGGCGGGCGTATTTCGATGCCTGAGGGTACTCGCTATCGGTTTACAGAGAGCCGTTCTTCGCGGATGTTTTGCATCCCGAGATAGAGAAGTAGTGCGCTCAACACCAGCGCCCCTCCGAGGAGAAGCACCAAACTGAGCGTATGCAGCAGTTCGACGCCGTACGCGTGACTGACGGTTTTACTCGCTACCGAGACGCTCCCGACGAGTAGCATGACGCCGAATATCGTTCTGAGTTCGGCGTCGTCGAGATAATCCGTGAGTACGGCACCGATTTGGGTCCCGACCGTACTGCCGATAAGCAGGGGAAGTAGCATGGCGAAGTGAATCGACCCCTGTTGTCCGTACACGAACGCCCCGTAGGCGCTGGAAACAGTGATCTGAAGGATATCTGTTCCGACGGCGACTGCACCCGGCATCGCAAATCCGTACATGAGTGCGGGAACCATCAGGAATCCGCCGCCGACACCGAGGAAGCCGGAGAGGATTCCGACTAGCACCGCGATCGAGAGTACGATCCAGACGGAAACGTCGACGTTCTCGAGGGAAATCAGCGGCGGAACGGTAACCCACGCGAACCGGTCGGAGACGGACGACCGGGTCATATCGGCGCTCTCGTCGTCGATTGCGGGATGGTGACCGTCACGGATGACGAACACGCCGACTGCCGCGAGGAGTACGACGTACAGAAAACTCACTACGAGATCTGCGAGTCCGATATCCACCAGTGCGAGTAGTCCGCGTCTCCCGATTTCGATGCCGATTGTCATCCCCGTGAGCAGCAATAGACCGAGTCGATAGTCGATGTGATCGAGATTGCGATGAGCGAGAGTCGCGATGAGCGACGTCCAAAATACGAACGCGAGTCCAGTTCCGACGGCGGTAGGGGCGGAATGTCCGAGAACGAGAAGAGCGGGGGTGACGAAGAAGCTCCCGCCCATGCCGAAAAACCCGAAGAGGATTCCGACGGTCAGGCCGAACACGACGAACAGGACGACGAGCGGGATGCTCACTTCGAAGAGACTCATGCATTTACGCACGATCCCGGACACTACAGTTGTTTCTCTCACCGGGGTATCCGGGAACGCTGTGTGTCCGGAATTCGTGCCGGCGACTCGAAACGGCGCCGAACCGAATCGAACGAGACCGCCTCTCGAGGGAGCGTTTTTGTACGACACGCTCGTCGAAAGAGCCAAGATGAGGCTCAGGCGCGCGTCGACGGACCGCGACCGGACGGACCGATGACCGACGAAACCAGTCTCGAGAACCACCGGGGATTCGACGTCTGGGGGTTCCTGTTGTTCTCCCACGGCTGGACGTGGCTCTGGTGGAGCGTTCCGATCGTCGCCGGGTGGCACGTCTTCCGATTTCCGGGGATCTTCTTTCTGCTCGTCGGCGGCGTCGGCGTCACGCTCGGCGGGGTCGTCATGTCCTGGCGGATCGGCGGTCGGATCGGGATCGCGGATCTGTGGCGACGGCTGGTCGACGTCGGCCGGATTCCGCTCGGCTGGGCGGCTGTACTCGCGGGGCTCTGGCCAGCGCTCGCGCTGATCGGTGCTGGGGTCGCGGCCGTCGTCGGCGGCGAGGCGGATCCGCTCACTGCGGCACCGCTGCTGGAGCTTCTCGACGAGCCGATCGCGCTTCTGGGAACGGTAGCGGCGATCTTTCTGCTCGGGCCGTTCCACGAGGAGATCGGCTGGCGGGGCTACTGGCTCGACCGACTCCAACTGCGCTGGTGCGCGCTGACCGCCAGTCTCGTCCTCGGCGTCGCGTGGGCGGCGTGGCACGCGCCGCTGTTCCTGATGGTCGGCTACTTCAGCAGCTGGGACTTCGCGCCCGACCCGTCGTGGTTCGCGTTCAATATTCTCGTTGGGTCGGTCCTGTACACGTGGCTGTACAACAATGCAAACCGGAGCGTCCTCGCGGCGGTCCTCTTCCACTTCGCCGGCAACGCCACTGGACAGCTCCTCGAGCTCTCGCCGGCGGCGGATCGGTATCAGACCATCGTTACGACGGGACTGGTCCTCGTCGTCGTGCTCCGGTGGGGGGCAAGGGATCTCCGTCGCGGGGAGGAGCGCCCGCGGCCGCCGTACTGACGGTCCCCTCGACGAGCGTCGCCGATGCCGCGAGCATTCCAACGAAGTTTTTGAGGTCACCCATCGCGCGAGCGTAGGCTGCGCTCGAGCGGTCGTGGAACGGCGCTCGAACGACGACGAGATTTGCCGGCACGTTCCGGTCGCCCGAAACGAACAGCCGCCGGAACGAGTTCGAACTGAACCGCCCGAAATCGAAGGGGCGCTCACCGCTTCCGTGGTGAAAAATCAGGGTCGGATACTTGGGACCGAGCCACTGCCAGGGCATGTACGCGGCATCGAAGTCGCCGATTTGGGTCTCTACGTTCACGTCGCGCACGCCGGCCCGGGTAACGTCGAGGTTCACGTCACTGACCGTCGCCTCGGCCGCAATCTCGACGAGCGGCGGCGACTCGAGGCTCCGCGAGAAGAACTTCGCGTCTCTGAGGAGCGCCCCGCTGAGCGCGATCGTTCCGACGTCGACGGCTTCGTTGACGTTCATCGCGTTCGTCTACGTTTCCCTCACTGGTATCAGTTATCAGTACCTACGGTTCTCGCTGCGGACGATCCGCGACTGACGCCGGCAAACCCTCGCGAGCTGCCGCGGAATTTCTCGCGGGCTCGAGCGAGCGCAGGAGCCGGGCCAGCAGGACGAGACTCGAGAACGTTAGGAGAGGAGACCGGTCCGGACCGCGGATACGGCACCCGGCGACACGCAGCGAATCGAGTGTCGGGAAGACGGCCGCCTTAGTCCTCGAGCGACGTACCGTGTGGCGTCTCCGGAGCCGGAGATGACGGTTCGTGGGTGCCGAACTCGGGGTGGGTCTCTTCCATCCAGAGATAGACGACTGTGCCAGAGAGGAACATCAGGACGGCAGTCGTGTAGAACGCGGCCTCGGTGTTCACGAACTGCATCGTGAGTCCGATCAGGATCGCACCGGTACCGTAGCCGGAGTCGCGCCACATCCGGTAGACGCCCATTCCCGCCGACCGCCAGGTCGGGTGGGCCGCATCGCTCGGCACCGTCATCAGGTTCGGGTAGAGCAGCGCCATCCCCAGCCCGGAGACGCCAGCCAGAACAGCCCACGGAAGGTAGCTCTCGACGAACACCATCCCGAGAACGCCGGCACCGGCGATGAACATCCCCACGACGACGGGCGGGCGGCGACCGATGCGGTCGGCGAGGCCCCCGGTTCCGATCTGGAGGAAGTACATGGCGCTGTGAACGCCGACGACGACGCCGACGGCTTCGATCGCGAGCCCCTGACTCGTGAGATAGAGCGGGACGGCGATCCAGAACAGCGTGTCGACGAAGTTCTCGATGTGGCCGGCCTGTGCGGCCGCGAACAGCGTCCTGTCGCCGTAGGTTGCCCGTTTCAGCACTTCCTCGAATGGGAGGTTCGCATCGTGGTGGTCCTCGTCGGCCTCCAGTTGTGCGAGCTGGACCGTTTCCTTGATGAGGAAGACCGAGATCAGGAACGCCAGCACCACCACGATAGTGAGAAAGTAGAACGGCTCTGGCCGAAGGCCCGTCTGGCCGGCGATGACGCCCGTGATCCACGCGCCCGCGGCGACGCCGGTGTAGCCGAACGCCTCGTCAATGCCGACGGCGAGCCCGCGCTGGTCGGGCCCCGCGAGGTCGATCTTGGCGTTGATCGCCATGCTCCAGGTCAGCGCCTGGTTGATACCGAGGAAGATATTCCCGACGGTGATCCAGCCCCAACTCGGGGCGTAGATGAGAATGATCGGGATCGGGAGGGCAGTGAGCCAGCCGAGGACAAGCACCGGCTTGCGCCCGTACTCCTCGCCCCACTTGCCGGCGTAGAGATTGAGCAGCGCCTTGACGAAGCCGAACGAGACGACGAACGAGCCGATGACGAAGAACGACTCGACGCCGAGTACTTCCTCGCCGAGGACAGGGACGACGGTCCGCTCCGAACCGATCGTCAGTCCCGTCGCGAACACCAGCAGGACGTGCAGTGAGAACTGTCCGAGGTGTTCGCGAATTCCCTGTTCCAGTGTTAATTGCTCACTCATCGGTTACTCAGCAGCACAGCGGTTGGGGCCCAGTTCGAGTTCAGACAGTTCCCCGTCGGGGACGTCCTCCCGCCCGACGTTCGTGCGCTTGACGCGCTCGAAGTTCGGCGGATGGTCCGGAATGTCCGAAGCGAGCGTCTCGACGAACTCCTCCCGATCACGAGCGAGATCATCGTTCCGTTCTCGAACCTCGCTCAACGTCGCGGTCACCGGTGGCTCGGGCGATCCTGGATCGTGTGCCGGAAGAACGATCGCATCGTCCGGCCGATCCAGCAACCGTTGGAGGCTCTCGTAGAGCGTCGCGGCGTTCCCTTCGACGTCGGAATCCTCTATGCCGGCTTCGACGCCGAGTTCAACGCGGCCGACGCTCTCGTGGAAGAGCGTATCGCCCGTGATCAGGGCCTCGCCCTCGAGATCGAACGAGACGCTGCCCTCGCTGTGACCGGGCGTGTGGATGACCTCGACGTCGACCGATCCGATCTCGATCGCGTCGCCGTCTTCGATCGAAGTCGCATCGATCTCGAACGCGTCCCTCGGATGAAGATAGTATGGAACGTCGTGTCTCTCGGCGAGTTCCGCACCACCGGAGACGTGGTCGGCGTGGGCGTGCGTATCGAAGACACCGACGAGTTCGGCGTCGCGGGCGTCGATAATCTCGTCGTACTCCTCGAGGTAATGGGAGGGATCGAACACGGCGGCGTCGCCGTTCGAGATCAGAACGTGGGAGAGACATCCCTTCCCGGGACGGGCGACCTGCACGAGCGTTCCCTCGAGGTCGGTCGGGACGGGCGTGCTCCGGTGAACGCGACTCCATCCGTTCATGCCGTCGGCGAGCGTGCTGGCGTCGTAGCCCATCTCTCGCAGGACCTCCGTCGCGGTCTGCGAAACGACTCCTGCAGCGCAGACGGTGACGATCTCGCGGTCGTCCGGGAGGTCTGCGAGGTCGTCTTTCGCCGTCTCCGGGTCGTCGGTCAGTTCGTCGTAGACGTCGACGTTGATACTGTCGGGAACGTGCCACTCCTCGTAGTCGTCCCGGTGACGGATATCGAGCACGAGCACGTCTCCGTCGTCGAGTAACTGATTACTGAGCTCGGTCGGACTGATTCCAGTCATCGATATTCGTTCGTACGGACGATACCGGAATAGCAGTGGTGCGGGACATGACCGGTACCGTTAATCACTACGAGATCGAACAGAGGTGTATGAGTCTGTACGAGGCCTCGTTTCGATTGAAGCACGAGTGTCCCTACCGGAAGATTTCGGAACGCTATCCCGATCTCACGATCCGAGAGTGGTACCTGAGCGACTGTCAGGTGCTCGAGATCACCTCGGCGGAGGCGCCGACCGACGAGTTACTGGCGGAGATCGAGACGATCGGAACAGTTCTCCACGAGTCGATCGACGACTCGGGTCTTCACGTCGTCACTCAGTCCTGTCTCTGCTCGCTCGAGGGGTCGATCCTGGAGCGGTTCGAGGAACACGATTGCCTCTACCAGCCGCCGACGATTCACCGCCAGGGCTGGGAACACTACACGGTGATCGCATTCGACGAATCCGACGTGCGGGCGCTGTTGCGGGACCTCGAGGCGGATCGAGATATCGAACTGCTCTCCAAGACCGCAATCACGGAGCAAGGGATTCCGCACAGTATGTTGGCACCGGTCGATCAACTGTTCGACGACCTGACCGACCGCCAGTTGGCGGCGCTACAACTGGCGCTGGAGAACGGCTACTACGAACAGCCACGAAAGACGTCGCTTCGGGAACTGGCCTCGCAGACGTCGGTGGCCCGCTCGACTTACGAGGAACACCTCCGGAAGGCGGAGAACAAGCTCATGGCGAACGCCGGCACGTACCTGCGGTTGGTGACGTCGGGGACTGGGGCGGATCCGCTGGGTACAGGCCGGGCGGAAGCGCCCGAACAGCGGGCCGACTGATCGATCGCTCGTCGAACGTATCGGTTTTCGACGGCTCGATTTACAGTTATCGACGCGATTCCGTTACGGCGGGTCAGCCGCCGTCACCATCCCGATGTCGAGTCGCCGTATCTCGCCGAGTACACTCTCCTCTGGGGACGTTCCGTCAGTATCGATGTGTTCAGATGCGATGCGCTACCGGGCCGTGCGGACGGATCGACGTGACAGAGACGGGTGACGAGTACACGAATCGAACCGGTTCCGTCGCTGTCGCAGTCGCGTCTCGTACCGTTCGAGCGGGCACCCCTGTTCTTCATGCTAATTGCGGGCGTTCGTTCTGTATGGATCGAGTCGAGTACGTCTACACGATCGGGATGACCGACGAAGAGGTCGAAGACCGCCTCGAGCGCGTCGACACCGGGGTGCTCGCGCTCGCGGCCGACGGCGACGCGTACGCGGTTCCCGTCGCACACCACTACGACGCGGGCTCGCTCTACGTCCGACTGTCGACCGACGGCTCGAGTACGAAACTCTCGCATCTCGAGGACACGGAGACCGCGTGTTTCACGATGTACGACGTCAGCGGGTCCGGCGACTCCTGGAGCATCGTCGTCACCGGACCCCTTCGAAAGCTGACCGGGCGAGAGCGGGCGCAGTTCGACGAGACGACGGTCAACGAGTCGTTCCTCGAGCTTCGGATCTTCGACGAGGACGTCGCGGCGGTCGACCTCGAGATCTACGAATTGGAGATCGAGTCGATCACCGGTCGGCGGACCGGCGACTGACCCGAACGGTTAGACGGCACCGCCTCGGACCAGAGGTCGCCATCCGGCGGGACTCTGACGGTCTCTGCGGGATTCACGGCGGGGAGGGTCGCGTCGAATACAGCGAATCGAGGCTACCGATTTACGTTCGCTGTCGTCGCAGTGATAGGGCACAGAGAGATGTTACGAAACCCCTTCGCGAGCGATCCGTCAGTTGGCACCGACTCGTCGATGCTGATCGACCGTTACGTGCCCGAGTACGACGTCACGGTGATCCGCCACGCGGTCGTCGACGCCGATCCCGAGACGACCTACGAGGCGATGCTCACCGCCGACCTGCTGGACACTGGGCCGATCGTCCGCGCCCTCGGGGCGCTGCGAGCCGCGCCGATAGCGATCGCGCGCCGAATTCGAGGGGAGTCTGGAGCGCCGCCGCCCGAGCGCATGCGGTTCGTCGACGTTCCGGAGACCGACGAGTGGATGCTGCTCGAGGAGGCGCCGGGCGAGGAGTTCGTCTTCGGTGCGGTCGGAAAGTTCTGGAAACCGGAGATCGAGTGGCACCGCGTCGACCCGGAAGCGTTCTCGGCGTTCGACGAGCCGGGGTACGCGAAACTCGCGATCGGTCTGTCTGTCCGACCGTACGGCGAGGGGCGGACGCTACTGTCCTACGAGGCGCGCACCGCGACGACCGACGACCGCGCCCGCCGGAACTTCCGACGGTACTGGCGCGTCATCGGTCCGTTCGCGGGCTACCTGATGTCCCGCGCACTCGAGCGCATCGAGTCCGATGCGGAGGCCCGAGCGAGCGGGGAATCGACGGAATCCCGTCTCGAGGGCGAAAAACGAGGTCGCGGGAACGGAACGGGTCGACGGCTCGTCGCGACGGCGGCAGTCCTCCTCGCCGGCGCCTACCACGTCGCGATTCGCCCCTGGCACCGTCGCTGGGGAGCGACCGCCGACGAAGCACGGGGGCCGCTCCCGGGCGACGACCTCCTCCCGGGCGCGTCGGATCAGGTCACCCACGCGATCGAGATCGATGCGCCCGCCGAGTCGGTCTGGCCGTGGCTCGTCCAGCTCGGACAGGACCGCGGCGGCTTCTACAGCTACGATCGGCTCGAGCGAGCGGTCGGCGCCGACATTCACAACGTCGATCGGATCGTCCCGGAGTACCAGGACCTCGAGGAGGGCGACGTCGTTAGGTTGGCACCCGATGATTACCCCGTCTCGTCGCCCGAATCCGCGCCGGAGGTCGCCCGTTTCGACCCCGAGCGAGCGCTCGTCCTCAGGCCCCCCGGCGACTCGCCGGCGTGGACGTGGGCGTTCGTCCTGAAACCGGTCGGCGAGGGATCGACGCGACTGCTCGCTCGCATGCGGTCGAACCCGCATCGGTCGTCCATCGGACCGCGGACGGCCCATCCGATCCTCGGCGAGGCGGTCGACTACCTCTTCTGGGAACCGGCACACTTCCTCATGGAACGCAAGATGCTTCGGGGAATCAAACGCCGCGCCGAACGGGCGGAACGAACGGCGGCTCACTCGGCGGGCTGACGCGGCGTTCGAGCCAGCGGTCGCAAAAACAATTTCGACGGCGTTCGGTGTACTCGACTCCAGCGAACGAAGGGTTCGAGTCGTGAAGCCGAACCGACGTCGGCCCGTCCCTCGCGCCAGCCGATCGAACGGGAGATCTGACGCAGTGGTTTTATTCCGATATTCGTCGTACCTGACCCGATGACCTGGTCCGCTATCGACGAGCTTCGACCGGCGTTGGAGGCGACTAGAGGGCTATTGCTTCCGTTCGATCTGCGACGGTGGCTCTCGCTCGCGGTGATCGCCTTCTTCGTATCGGGCGCCAGCGGGGGGAATCCCGGCGTTTCGACGACGGCAGGGGATACGCCGCGGGACGAGTCGCCGGTCGCCGAACCGCCACCGCCGATCGCCGACCTCGTCGCACTCCCCGAAATCGATCTCGGCTGGATCGTTCTGGCGATCGGCATCGCCGTGGCGATCGGGCTCGTACTACTCTTCCTCGGGGCGATCATGGAGTTCGTGTTCGTTCGAGTCGTCACCGACCGCGACGTCCGATTGCGAACGCACACGCGGGAACAGGTCTCCAACGGTGCGTCGCTGCTTCTGTTTCGGATCGCGCTCGCCCTCGGCATCGCGATACTGATCGCAGTTCCGGCCGTCGTTTCTTTTCTCTTGCTCTCCCCGCTCTTCTTCGGGCTGCTAGCGGTCCTCTTCGCGCCGATTCTCATCGCGGTCGGTATCGGTATCTGGCTCGTCCACCGGTTCACGGCCGACTTCGTCGTTCCGGTGATGCTCCTCGAGGACAGGGGGGTCCTCGAGGCGTGGCGCGCGTTTTGGCCGGCCCTGCAGGAGGGGTGGAAGCAGTACGTCGTGTACGCGATCGTTCGCCTCGGGCTCGGCGTGGTCGCGGGATTCGTCGCGGGCATCGGATTCGTTGCTATCGGTCTCGTCCTCGCCGTCCCGTTCGGAATCGTCGCAGTCGTCCTCTATCTCGTCTTCGAAACGGCGCTCGGATTGCTATCGATCGCGGTACTGGCCGTGATAGCCGTCTTGTACGCGCTGTCGGTGCTCGTTGCGGGGGTGACACTCGTCCAGGTCCCAATCCAGACCTACCTTCGATACTACTCGTTGTTCGTGCTCGGCAGCATCACCCCGCCGTTCGACGCGGTGCGTTCGCTTCGGTCGACGGAGACGGATCGGACCGATGCGGGGTAGTATCGATGTGCGATCGTTCGTTCCCGACGGATGCCGTCACAACCGTCGGCCGCGACGCGGAACGATCTCGGACGATCACCGGCATCTTTTCGAACGGAGGTCCGGTCCCGCAGGTTCAAAGAATTGGCTCCAGCGGACGAGCCGCGGCTTCAGCCGGGCAGAAACAGGTTCAGAATCGCGACGACGATCCCCGCGAGCCCCATCCTGACCCCCGCGACGATCCAGTTCTGCTTCGATATCGAACCGAGATACGCACCGAACACGAACAACACGCAGACACCGACGGCGATGGCGAGCAGCGTCGCCTCGAGCATGGAGACGACGGCGCCCTGCCCGAGAAACGGTACCAGCGGCAGGAGAATGCCGATGAGCGGGCCGATTCCGCTCGCAAGCGCATTGATCTTGCGAGCGCCCGCCCGCCGCTGCTGGACCGCCGTGTCCTCGAGGTCGGTCAGCATCGCCCGCTCGAGCTCTATCAGTTCGGCCTGTTTCTCGGCGCGTTCGATCTCCCAGACGCTCCAGACGCCCGACGTTCCCAGCCCGACGGCCGCGCCGAGACCAATCGTGACCACGGTGAGGCCGTCGGAAACGCCCGACAGGTAGGCGCCGACGACGACGCCGATGCTCGTCAGTGTGCCGTCGAACCCGTTGGAGATGAAGTACCGCCGCGAGATGGATCTGACTTCCTCGTTCTCGAGGAGCGCGCTGAGGGAATCGAGGCGGTCGCGAAGCCGAGACACGTCGCTCACCCGGTCACTGATCCTGCGGCGTTTCGATCTGTTCGACGAGTCGCTCACCGCAGACGACCTGATCGATCGAGTGGACCGTTCCGCCGAGGTCGGTGACGGCCTCCTCGAGGGCGTCCGCATCGATGTCGTCCCCTTCGATCGTGAGCTTGCAGTTCTGGACCTCGCGATCGGTCTCGACCAGAACGGCGTTGACGCCGTCGACGCCGGGACAGTCGCCGACCACGTCTGCGAGTTCGAGGATGTTCGGATCCTGCGGTTTCATGACGTCGAGGACGAGCCGTCGTATCGATGGCGACATACCCTGATGCTCGGGGGCGATGCCCTTAGTGGCGGGGGACGATCTGCAACCGCGTCTACGGTACTCGCGCCGACGACGAATGGCGGCTTATAAAGAGCGGGGACGCGTCGGACCTCGTGGCTGTCCGCGTTCCCCGTGTTGACCGACCGCTTACGGCTCGAGTCGCCTGACGAGCACGGCGACCGCGAGGTACGCAGGGAGACAGACGACGACCACCGCGGCGATGAGTCCCCAGTCTCCCGCATCGAGGGGCACCGTTCCGAAGTACCGGTTCAGCGGCGTGTAGAGCACCGCGAGCTGGAGGGCGATCGACGTCGCGACGGCGGCCGCGAGCCACGGATTCGACAACGTCGACGTCTCGCGCAGCCAGCGGATGACGTAGAGCTTCGCGAACTCGAGGAAGACGAAGGCTGTGAAGATTATCGTCATCGCATACGCTGTGACCTCGGCAGCCCCCTCGAGCGCGTAGAACATGAGCGCGAGCACCACCACCGTAGTGACGGCGCCGGTCCCGCCGATGAGTCCGAGCATGGGTCGATCAATGATCCCTCGATCGGGATCGCGCGGCGGGCGATCCATCACGTCGCCGCTCTCGGGATCGGCGCCGAGCGCCAGCGCAGGCAGGCCGTCGGTCAGCAGGTTGATCCACAGCAACTGTACGGCGGGCAGGATGAGGTAGCCGTACAGCGATGCGAGGAAGACGATCGCCACCTCGGCGACGTTCGCGCTCAGGAGGTAGGCGACGAACTTCCAGACGTTGTCGAAGATCGCCCGCCCGCGTTCGACCGCCCGCTCGATCGTCGCGTAGTTATCGTCCAACAGGACGATGTCCGACGCCTGCCTGGCGACGTCCGTTCCGCGAATCCCCATGGCGACGCCGACGTCGGCGTTCTTCAGCGCCGGCGCATCGTTGACCCCGTCGCCGGTCATCGCGACGTCGTTGCCGCGGTCCTGTAACGCTCGCAGGATCCGGACCTTGTGTTCCGGCGACGTCCGCGCGAAGACGTCGACGGACGCGACCCGTTCGCGAAGCGTCTCCTCATCCATCTGTTCGATCTCGCCGCCCTCGAGCACGGTAGTCCCGATCCCGAGCGATTCGGCGATCGCCCGCGCCGTCCGGACGTTGTCGCCGGTCACCATCTTCACGTCGATCCCCGCTCGCCTTGTCTCCGCGATCGCGTCGGCGACCTCCTCGCGGGGCGGATCGATCATCCCGGCCAGTCCCACGAACGTCAACCCGTCGGCGAGATCGCCGGCACCGGTCGGCTCCTCGCGGGCGGCCATCGCGAGGACGCGGAGCGCGTCGTCGCCGAACGCCCGGACCGTCGTCTCGACGCGCTCGCGGCGTTCGCTGGTCAGCGGTTTCGGCCCGTCGGCGGTCAGGATCCGATCGCAGTTCTCGAGGACGACCTCGGGAGCGCCCTTGACGTAGCCGACGTCGCCGTGGACGGTCCCCATCCACTTGCGCTCCGAGGAGAACGGCACCTCGCCGGTCCGCGGGCGCTCGGAACGGAGTTCGTCGACGTCGAACCCGCGACGATCCGCGGCCTCGAGCAGCGCCCGCTCGGTCGGATCGCCGCCGTCGTCCTTGAGCGTCGAGTCGTTACAGAGTGCGCCGATCCGCAGGAGCAGTTCCTCGCGGTCGGAGCGCGCGTCCGCCTCGGCCACCGAGTCGACGTCGACGACGGCGTCGTTCACCCAGCACCTGCTGACGGTCATCTGCCCTTTCGTGAGCGTGCCCGTCTTGTCGGTACAGACGACGTCGACGGCGCCAAGCGCCTCGACCGCGGGCAGCCGACGCACGAGCGCGTTTTCCTCGGACATCTGCCGAACGCCGAGCGCAAGCGTGAGCGTGACCACCGCCGGCAGCCCCTCGGGGATCGCGGCCACGGCGAGCGATACGGCCGTCAGGGCGGCCTGAATCGCAGGCGTGCCCTGGAGGAGCAACAGTGGTGCGACCAACGCGGAGAGGACGAGGACGCCGAGCCCGAGGGTTCGACCGAGGGCGTCGAGTTCGTCCTGCAGCGGCGTCCGGGTCTCCTCGGTCGCGGCGAGTTCGCGGGCGATCCCGCCGACTTCGGTCTCCATTCCCGTCCCGGTGACGACGGTGAGGCCCTTGCCGCGGGTGACACTCGTCCCCTTGTAGACCATGCTCGCACGCTCCGCGAGCGGCGTCTCCGACGCGACGGGCGTCGACGATTTCGAGACCGGGACGCTCTCCCCGGTCAGCGAGGCCTCGTCGACCTCGAGATCGGTCGCCTCGAGGAGCCGCCCATCCGCGGGGACGACGTCGCCGCCGCGCAGGACGACGACGTCGCCGGGGACCAGCCTCGTCGCGTCGATCGTTCGCGCCTCGCCCTCGCGCCGAACCGTCGCCGTCGGCGCGGCCAGCTCCCTGAGCGACTCGAGGCTCTGCTCGGCCCGGTAGTCCTGGACGAAACCGAAGATTCCGTTCGCCACGACGATGATCGCGATCAGGATCGCGTCGACGGCGTGACCCGCCCAGACCGAGAGGGCGGCCGCGGCCAGCAACACCCAGATCAGGGCGCTGTCGAACTGCGCGACGAAGATATCGACCGGGGATCGGCCGCCGCCCCGAACGATGTCGTTCTCGCCGTGTTCCTCGCGTCGGCGGCGCACTTCCTCGTCGGTCAGTCCGTCGACGCGCGATTCGAGGGATGCCACGACGCGGTCGGACGGGCGCTCGTGTGGCTTCTCGGACACTACTCGACGTTTAGCCCGAATCACCATAGAGGTACGCGCCGAATCGAGCCACCGGATCAGACGATAGCCGCGGTCGGCGTCGGTGACGGGCGTTTCCATCCCGTCGGAACGCAGTCACGTCTTTATAGCACGCGCCGCCGAATCGTCGGTCGAATGGATCCCTTCGAAATCGGACTCCGGTTACTCGCCGGAATCGGGCTCATCCTGGCGAACGCCTTTTTCGTCGCGATCGAGTTCGCGCTCACCCGGGTCCGACAGTATCCTGAGTCGGCGTTCGACGAGCCGGGACTGCGGCGAGCCTGGGAGATGACCGATGACCTCGAGATTTACCTGACCAGCTGTCAGGTGGGGATCAGCGCCACCAGTATCGCCGTCGGAATCGTCGCGGAACCGGCGCTCGCAACGATCATCAGTCCGATCTTCGAGAACACCGCGCTCGCATCCGCGAGCGCGGGCGCCGTCCTCGCGTTCGTCATCATCAACCTCCTCCATCTCACCCACGGCGAACAGACGCCGACCTACCTCGGTGTCGAGCGGACGAAGTTCGTCGCCAGGTACGGGGCCACGCCGCTGTACTGGTTCGCGTGGCTGCTCTCGCCCGTGATCTGGCTGGGAGACGCCGTCGCGAAGTGGACGCTGCGCCGGTTCGACATCGAGATGACCGGCGCGTGGCTCGAGACCGAAACAGAGATCATCGAGACCCGCGCCGAACTCCGGAATCGACTCACGTCGATCCTCGAGCGGGGCGACGTTCCCGACGACCGTCGGGAGGAGATCATCAACGCGTTCACAGTCGGCGAGCGGCCGGTCGAGGACGATATGACCGCCATCGAGGACGTCACGTTTCTCTCGACGAGCGCATCGGTCGAGGAGAACCTCGACCGGATCGGCTTGAGTCCCCACACCCGGTTTCCGCTGATCGACGAGACGCCCGAGGCGTTCGTCGGGATCGTCTACGCTCCGACGGTCGTCGACCGAATCGACGACCTGCGGAGCGGGGACGTCACGTTCGAAGAGATCGCGACGCCGCCGGTGACGCTTCCCATCGACATGCACGTCAGCGACGCGATCGACGAACTCCAGGCGGCCCACCAGGAACTCGCGCTCGTCGAAGCCGACGGCGAGGTCGTCGGGCTGGTGACGGCGACGGACGCCCTCGAGGCGCTGGTCGGCGCCTTCGAGGACCCGCTCGAGGGGACCGATCTCCCGGCCGAGTAGCGGCCGTGACGATCGGTGCCGAGAGAAGGGGCGGTGGCCGTTGGCAGCACACACTCACCGGGCGTCGCTACGGCCGCTCCCCGTCGCGACGCGGCCCCGGTTGGATCACTCCCGCTGCCCGATTTCGGACGCCGGTGGCACGGAGGATGAACGGGAGCAACGTTCCCTGGACGAGCGCACCGAGGATGGCGACGCCGAAGACCACAGCCTGGATGAACTCGCGGTGGGGGACCCACAGCGGGAGCCCGAGCGCCAGCGCGATCGGGACGACGGTGTGCAACCCGCCCCAGACGAGGACGTGCTGGTAGCTGCGGGGAAGCGGGCTCGAGACGGTTTCGTTGACCGCGCCCACGAGGACGTAGACGACCACTGCCCGGACGAGCAAGACGAGAGCGGCGACGAAAAGCGCAGCCGGCAGATACCGGGCGAGGCTGGCGATCGGAACCTGTGTCCCGATGAGCACGTAGACGACCGTCGACAGCAGGAACGCCCCGCCCTCCCAGATATCGCGGACGAATTCGAGCGCGTCGCGGCCGATCCCGTCCTCGATAGCTAGGTCCACGAACGCTCCGGCGCCGACCGTCGCGAGGATGCCGCTCGCGCCGACGCTCTCGGCGAGGACGTAGCTGCCATACGCGAGCAGGACCGTGACCAGCAGGATCGCCATCCGCTCGGGGAGTCGGTGGACGAACTGCGTGGCCCCGTATCCGAGGATGCCCCCGATTAGAAAGCCGCCCAGACCGACGACGAGGAGATCCTCGACGACGATCTCGACGATCTCGAACCCCGACAT
This sequence comes from Haloterrigena salifodinae, assembly GCF_003977755.1. Classification (NCBI taxonomy): domain Archaea; kingdom Methanobacteriati; phylum Methanobacteriota; class Halobacteria; order Halobacteriales; family Natrialbaceae; genus Haloterrigena; species Haloterrigena salifodinae. The sequence goes on along the minus strand of NZ_RQWN01000004.1, from coordinate 36,881 downwards.
CGGCCCCGACTGCCCGGCGACGAGCGCGAGTAGTAGGTTGACGAGAACGATCGCGACGCCGTCATTGAACAGGCTCTCGCTGTCGATGACTACGATCAACCGTTCGGGTGCGTCCAATTCCTCGAACAGCGAGATGATGGCGACAGGATCGGTCGGGACGAGGATCGCGGCGAGCAACAGCGAAACCCCGATCGACAACTCGAACGCGACGTCGATGATCGATCCGAGCAACACGACCGCCAGCGGGATGCCGAGACCGACCAGCACGAGCGGGACGGTCAGGTTCTCGCGCAGCACCGTTCGATCCAGTTCGACGACCCCGTTGAACAGAATCGTCGGTAGAACGAGGCCCATGATGACGTCGCTCGAGAGCTGAATTCCAACGTCGACACGCAGCAGCGAGATCACCATCCCAACCAGAATGAGGAGCACCGAGTACGGTACCTCGAGCCACGCGTCGACGACGATCCTAATTCCCAGCGCGAGCGCGAGTAGGCCACACACTCGAACGAGGATCTCGAGAACGGCGGTCATAACCTTGCGCTCGAAAAACGAACCGGTACTATCTGACGCGGCGCGGAACGAGTCGCGTCGCTGTCTCCGTGGCTCGGTTCCGTCCCTCGTATCACGGTCGCACCTCGGTTGCCCATGCTGTACGACGAACTGTCGTCGCGGGCACACATTGTTTTACCTCCATCCCTCGTATCGTGTTCCGATGGAGCGAAGTTCGAGTCGAGTATCGTTTCGATCGGTTCGCTTCGCGGTTCTGATTTGCGTCGCGGTGGTCTCGTTTTTCTTCGCCATCCAGTTGTTGAGCGCGTCGCTGCAGACGCTCTCGTCGGTCGTCCGGCCGATCCTAACCCGGCAAACGGGCCCGCTCTCGTACGTCGGAACCAGCTGGCTCTCCGCGTACGTGATGTTGAACGGATCGATCGTCGCAGCGATCGCGCTCTCGCTGTTCTCGGCCGAGCTGATCGGCGTCCTCGAGCTGTTTCTGCTCGTCTCGGGATCGCGCCTCGGCGCTGCGGGGATCGTCCTGTTGATCGGCGCGCTGGAGTTCCTCCGCGCGCCGTCGTATTCGCTCCCCGAAGCGATGCGGCTCGGGACGTTGTCGTTCCTCGTCAGTGCGACGATCTACGGCCCGGCGACAGTGATCGGTACGGCTGTGATCCGGATGAGCGAGCGGAGCGAGTGGGCACGCGACGTGTCCGTCGACGGTCGCGCGAGCGGCGTCAGTCTTTTCGAACCGTTCACGACCGCGACGATCGACCAGTTGGGCGCGGCCCCCAGCGCTCTGGTGGCGATGATCGTTCTCGGCGGGAGTTTTCACCTGTTAGACTCCCTGTTGAACCACATCTCCGTCGATTGGCTCAGAGAGCACGTGTTCCGATTCCTCCAGCGCCGCTGGCTGTCGCTCGGTCTCGGATTCGCCGTCACCGCCGTAACGACGAGCGTGGCGTTCTCGATGGGCGTGATCGTCCCCATCTACAATCGGGGGTACATCCGGCGAGACGAGATCGTCCCGTACGTCATGGGAGCCAGCCTCGGGACGCTCACCGATACTCTGCTGGTCGCCATCGTCCTCGAGTCCGGTGCGGGGATCGCAATCGTCCTGCTCCTCTTCGGCGCGGCGGCCGTCAGTACGATCGCTGCGCTCTCGGTCTACGACGCCTACTACGCGTTTCTCGAGACGGTTCAGGACGTCATCCTCGAAAGCGACCGTGCGTTTGCGGCGTTCGTCGCGGTGATCGTCGCCGTTCCATTCGCGCTGGCGGTCGGTCCCGGTTGAGACGAACGCGACTACGATCCCTCGGCTGCCGATTCGCGAACCGTCAGGACGGGGACCGGCGCGGTTCGAACGAGGGACTCGGTGACGCTCCCCAGTACGTACCGGTCGAAGCCGGTTCGGCCGTGGGTCCCGACCACGACGAGGTCGATATCCTGTTCCTCGACGTACGAGCGGATCGCCTCGGCCACCGACGGCCCGTACGCGACCGTTTCGGCGGCCGGTTCGACGCCGTTAGTTTCCGCGACCGACGAGGCCTCGTCGAGGATTTCGTCCGCGACCTCCTCGAGCATCGCCGTCTTGAGTTCGGATCGGACGTCGACGCCGACGCTGACGACGTCGACGACCGTGAGGAGGTGAAGCGCCGCACCGGTCGCGCTCGCGACGTCGACGCCCACCTCGAGTGCGTCTCGCGCACAGTCGCTCCCGTCGGTCGGGGCCAGCACCCGTCGGTACGGGTACGCCAATTCGGCCGCGGCGTCCGGCCGAATCGTCAGCACGGGGCCATCGGCGCGTCTGACGACGCGCTCGGTCGTGCTGCCGAGCAGGAACCGCTCGAGTCCTCGACGCCCGTGGGTCGGCACGACGGTGAGGTCGATATCGTGGTCCGCCGCGTAGTCGATGATCTCCCGATACGGCTCCCCCCTCCGAACCTCGGTAATCGCGTCGATTCCGCGGTCTGTCGCGCGGTCCGCGGCGTCGCGCACGATCCGCTCGCCCTCCCGCTCGAGGGCGTCGACCACGGCGCCCTCCATCTGAAACGGACTATACAGCACCATATCCATGACGTTGAGAACGTGCACCGTCGACCCGTGTTCGGCGGCGATATCGAGGACGTGCTCGAGCGCGGCGGCCGCCCCCTGACTGCCGTCGGTGGGAAAGAGGAGGCGATCGAACGTCGCGGACGTCCCGGAATCGGTCACGGTCGGACACCTCCCGTCGCGTTTCGAGGGCCGGATCCGAGTCTCGCCCGTGGTGGTCGGACGTCGGCTACGCGGAGTTCCATGCGTATCCGATACGTCGGAAACAGGGATAAACGGGTGGGATGCCTCGAAAGCGGGGGCGCTGGGGAAGGGATGTACTCCGGATCCCGCTCGGTTGTTGGCGACGCGATCTCAGCGATGGCGGCCGATATCTGCCTCGTGGAGTTCGTCCTCGGCCTTCCATGTTCGCGGTCGAACCGTGACGAACACCGCGAGGAGGTAGCACGCGGCGACCGTCGCGGAGACGAGGAGACCGGGAATCCCACCGATGGCGGCGCTTTCGGGCCACGAAAGGCCGGCGAACGCCGTGACGCGGATGACCCACGCGCCCAGGATTATCGTATACAGGAGCAGGTAGATCCGCTGCAGGCGATGGGCGATCGCCTCTTCGGTGGAGATCTTGATCGTGGGCCGACGGTAGTCCTGGCTCAATTTCTCGCGCCATAACGGGTCTTCGAGACCGGCAGAGGGGTCGAGGCCGTACGCGAAGACGTTCTTCTGGAGCGTTCGGACGCGCCCGCGCCAGATGTCGTACCCGCGGTAGCGACGGGCCTCGATGACCAGGAACGCGGTCACCGCTGCCGCACCCAGCAACACGACGTAGTGGGGATTGTTCCGACTCGTGAACGACCACGTCAGGATCGCGCTCATCACGACGATCGCCCAGTAGGTCGTCTGGTCGAGCCGTTCCCGCCAGAACTTCATCCGGTGGATTTCGCCGCGGTAGAGGTGGGCCATGGCCGAACTCGGTCCCATGTCTTCGTCCAGGAGGCCCGCGCCGACCTCGCGGTGTTCTGCGTCGTTCGGATCGACGTCTTTCGTCGACTCTCTGTCCATCGTTGTCGATCGTTCTCGAGCGACGACGAAAAGCGAGGCGAATTCCGCCGCGCGGTCGTTCGGGTCAAATCCGAATTCTGCTCGCGCGGACACCGGCTCTCAGCCGGGAAGAACGAGGACTCGAGTATATCTCGTAGCGACACGTCTGTCGCAGTGATTCACGTGAGTTTCGGAATGATTGGTCGTCTCGTCGCCGCCTGTCTCGCGACCTTCCTGATCGTCACCGTCGCAGTAACGGACCTCCTCCAGTCGCGGATCGAGTTCTCGCTGCTGGTCGGTATCCCGGCAGGGCTGGTCGCCGGCGCAGTCACCGGTGGCGTCGTAGCTTGGAGGTTCGCCGACGGTGCGCCGGAACGGCGGCGGATCGCGTCCGCGTTCGACGCCTTCGCGATTGCCGTTCTCGTCGCGATCGTCACCGGGTCGCTCCTTCCGGTCGGGACCACACTGACCGTCGTCGGCGGCACGGTCGTCGGCTTGCTAACCGCCGTCGGAGTCTACCGCCGCGACGGCGGTAGCGCTCGCACCCGCCGGGCGTGACGCCGCGCGCGTCAGCGGCATGGGCGACGGGGTCGTCACGGCCGCGGTCCGAGAACGAGGGCGACGACCGCCCGGCGGCGCCAAGACGACGTCGACGAAGCGGCGACACGGGTCCGACGGCTATTCCGTCGATCGGTTCCGTCCGGACCTCGACAACAGCGAGTCGAACACCTTTCGCTGCGCCTTCCGAAGGTGCTGATTGAACGTCGGCGGTGCGATTTCCAGCGATTCGGCGACCTCCTCGCCGGACGCGTCGCGCGGCCACTCGTAGTAGCCCGCGTGGTACGCCGCCTCGAGAGCCGATCGCTGGCGATCAGTGAGGACCGCCGTCAGCGCGTGGCGACCGCGGTCGGTCGTGTCCCGCCGTTGTTCGAGCTGACGGTGTTTCAGTAGTTCCGCCGTGGGGTAGGCGTCCTGCACGACGTTGACAACCTGTCGGACCTCCGCACCCGACGCCACGTGGATCGTCATGCGATAATCTCCGTCTTCGATGACGGCGCTCTCGACCGACCCGCCGAGCGAAGCGACCGTCGACAGCACCGGGGGTTCGGAGAGTCGGAGTTCGAACCGCGTCGCTGCGTCGCCACCTCGGTACGTGACAGCTTTCCAGTGGGGAAGCGTTTCGACGAGCGCCTCCAGGCCGTCGATCGCGTCCGAGGTCGCGCTCCCGTAAACGAGGAACTCGTCGTCCTCGATCGGGACCGTGTGGTCGAGCGTGATCCGTCCGGCCGACGGAACGTCGAGGTCAAGTTTGTCTAACAGATCTCTAATGAGGAAGTCGAGTTCGACGACATCGTCGCTCATCAGGGCGCGCTTGCGCTCTGTCGCGGCGATGGCGTGACCGATCACATCCCCCAGTTGGCCGAGCACGGCGCGCTCTCGGCCCTCGAACGCCTTCGCCCGATCGGCATAGACGTTCAACACGCCGTAGATGGTCTCTTCGTGGACGATCGGGATCGCGGCCGACGACCGGACTCCGTACTCCTCGAGGCGGGTCCGCCAGGGGTCGTACCTGGAATCGTCGCGGATGTCCCGCATTGTCTGGATCTCGCGCTCCCGGACGGCCCTACCCGTGGGTCCGCCGCTTCGCTCGTCGTCCGGATCGATGGAGATGGCGATCCCCTCGAGGTACTCCGCCACGCCGCCGGCCTCGGTTCGAACGTTCACCGTCTGATCGGCGGCGTCGACGTCGCCGATCCACGCGAACAGATACGAGTCCGTCGCGGCGAGGTGCTCGCAGACGCTCTGCTCGATCTCCTCGCGCGTCGACCGGTCGATGGCCTCATCGGTGATGTCGCGGACGACGTCGTTGAGGGCGTCGAGCGCGGCGAGTTGTTCGTGCTGGCGCTTCAGTTCCCGCTCGCGATCGTGCCGGTCGATGGCGGTCGCGAGTACGTTCGCGACCGACTGAACGAAGGCGACGTCGTGTTCCGAGAACGCCCGGTGATCGGTGTCGTGGACTCCGAGGACCCCCCAGGGATCCTCATTGGAACCGATAATGACGCTGATACCGCTCGTGACGTCGTGGTCGGTCAACAGGTCGGGCCCGCTGAAGCGCGACTCCGAGTCGAGGTCGTCTACCAGGACAGGACCCCCAGACGCCAGCGTATAGGCGGCCTGTGACCCGTCTTCGACGGCCGAGACGGTCGTCGTTCCGACGACGTTCGGATCCCAGCCGGAGCCCTGTCGCAACTGGAGTTCGTCGGCGGTCCGATCGAGAACGAGCGCCTTGGAGTAGTCCGTCTCGAGCGTCGTGGTGAGCAGGTCGGCTGCGTCGGCCAGCAGTTCGTCCAGATCTCGGCTCTCGAGTGCCCGCTGACCGAGGTCCGCAACGACTTCCTGTTGCCGGATCCGTCGTCTGAGCGTCCGTTCCCGTTCAATGCGATCGGAGACGTCGCGAACCACACCGCAGCGGCCGTCGGTTTCGCCCAGCGGGAACGGGGCCAGCCTGCTCTCACACGGAACGGTCGCTCCGTCGTCGGTCTGTAGATCGAGCTCGATGGTCGCGGAACCTCGTTCGCCTGTCGCGATTTCCTCGGCCAGCGACTCGGCCCGCGTCGTGATCTCGGCGTCGTGGACGGTCGTCGCATGTGCCCCGAGGAGTTCGTCCCGGTCGTATCCCGTCAGTTCACAGAAGCCGTCGTTGACCGCGACGAACCGGGCATCCTCGTCGACCGCGTAGACGCCGTCGGGGACGGTCTCGACGAGCCGTTCGTACTGTTCGAGTTTCCGTTCGCGCGACGCGCGCTGCTTCCGATCGGTGACGTCGTGGTAGAGTTCGATCCGTCCGCCCGCGTACGCCCCGGTCTCGATCGGCTCGCTGCGGTGCTCGAGCCAGCGCGGTTCGCGCTCCTCCGCCGCCGTCACGCGACACTCGAATCGTTCGGCGTACGTGTTGTCGTCGTAGGTCGCCAGAACAGTGTCGACGAACGCGGTCGCGTCGTCGACCGCCGGCGCGATGTCGGTCTCGACGAGTCGGCGTTTGTTCCGCCCGAGGACGCGCTCCCGGTCGAGATCGAAGTACCGCTCGGCCGTCTCGTTGAGCCACGCGACGTTGAACGACTCATCGAGGATGAACACACCGATGTCAGTCCTGTCGAGGGCGGCGGCGAGCAGGGACTCGGCTTCGACCGGCCAGTCTCCGGACCCGAGCGGTCGATCGGTTCTCGCCGACGGGGGCCGCCACCACACCCGGGCGCTCGCCCCGACGCGCTTGGTCTCGAGTTCGTCCCGTTCGACGAGTCGCTCCAGTCGCTCGTACGTGCTCCGTCGACCGAGTCCGAGATCGTCCGCCAGTTCGGTCGTCGTCCGCGGGGACCCGGCCTCGTCGAAGAGCGCGAGCGTCTCCCGAAGGGCCTCCGTCAGCGATCGAGACGTCATTACGGGGGGACTAGCGACGCTGGCGCATTAACCCTCCGCCGATGGAGGCAATTCGGCGGCGATTTCGTGCTGACCGGGATCGAAGGTCCGGAGTCGACGCGAACCGCGTCTGACTTACCGAGTCGGCGCGCGGATCTCACCTACGTAGTTTTACCTTGATGTTACGAGCGACCGTCTGCTGAGTGTGACGTATGGTGACCTCGCCGGTCGACCGGAGGACGGTCAAGATGATCAACTCTGTACGCGCCGCATCCGACGCGGACGAACTGACCGCGAGCGAATGCTATCGATTACTCGCGGACGAGCGACGTAGAATGACGCTCGACGTGCTCGCGGGGCGAAACGATCCTATCGACCTCGCCGAGTTGGCAGTCGGGATCGCGGCACGGGAAGACGGCGTGAACGATGTAGACGAATCGGCCGTGACGAGCGTGGCCCACTCGCTCCACCACGTTCACCTCCCGAAACTCTCCGATCACGGCATGATAGAGTATAATTCGGACGCGAACCGCATCGAATCGTGTCCGCACCGACTCGACGGACTGTTTTCGGACCGCGAGTAACGACGTTCGGTTCCGCGCAGGAGCGAGTTCGCTCGATCGACATCGCCAGTGGTATTGACCGCGTAGATGGACGCCCGAACGGCGTTCAGCGACGGCAGCGATCGGATGACGATACCATCGGCGGCGAGGCGCTCGATTCCGCGACCGGCAGTCGCGTTCCGTGGGTCCGCGTGACCGCGCTGAAACAGGCGAATTTGGCATCGGCGATGGTCTTGGCGAATCGCTTGAGATCGATTCGGCCGGCGTCGGTCTCGACGACGCGAACGTCGACGACTCCCACTCGAGACGCTGCCACGGGAGGACGCCGATCGGATGCTCGAGATCCGTCCGGACGACGATGTCGCCTCCTGTAGAGCGGAATATCCGCCCGGAGTTCGGTCGGTGTCATCGCCGTACTCGGTTGCATGTGCTCTCCAACGAAGTCAGAAAATAATAATCTTGTACATGCTATGAAATGCTGGTGCTGGCCACCATGACCGATTGATTCGCCGACGAGCGGTGGCAACCGCGCTCGTTATCCGTGAGGACAGCCCGGGTTGAATCCGTTTCAGCCCTGCTTCTTGTCCGTTGATTCGCACCGATAGCGGGAGATCTGAAACGGACGAGTGCGCGTGCTACGAATTGGGCTCGGGACAGCGACACTCGTGACCCTGAGAAGAGCGACCGATGACGAAGGCGTGGATTTCGCTGGCGAGTGTATACATCGCTTGGGCCCGTTCCGCTGAGGCGAATCCGTCCTGATAGTACGTTTTCGCTCGATGGTTGTGCCAGAGATCGGCGAGATCCTCGGCTGCGGGTTCCGAAAAAATGCCGACTGCCGCTGCCTCTCGGTACACGCCCGGGTGTGTTCCGGGGAGATCATCCGGTTCCATCGTGCCGCGCTCGAGGAGTCGGAACTCGACTGTCCGTTCGATCGCAACGAACGAGGCTTCGATGACAAGCGTATAGTACGCAGCGTCGTGCAGGGCTTCGGCGCCGGCGAGCAACCGACAGGCCTTCCGCAACTGGAGGAGCGCCGCGTCCGCCACGTCGAGTCCGGGTTCGACATCCGCCGGTCGCCGGTCGAACGCCGCCTGTGCGTTGCTGATGAGCTGTTCGATCCGCGTGCTACTCATCGGTGATCACCGCCTTGCTGATGGAGTGGAGTCGTTCACTGCCGTCCACCGTCACGCCCTCCGTGAAGATTTCACGGAGCTTCGGACCCGCCCGCCGCGCACTCTCCGCGGATTCGACGTACGGTTCGAACTCGAATCGATCGCCGTCGAATCGTCGTTCGCTGAGATCAGCGACAATATCTGCCACGACGCGTCGCGCACTCGTCCGATCGCCGTCGACGACGACGAACAGATCGATGTCGCTCTGTCGATCCGCTTCGCCTCGAGCGACGCTTCCGAACACGACGATGCCGAGAACGTCTTCAATGGCGTCAGTCTCGCGAACTGCTTCTCGGATGCGGGTTACGAAGGCTCGAATCGGTTCGTGGAACTCCGATTGCTCGATTGCGAGTATCGGATCGTCTTTCCGGAGTCGATCCGGATCGATCGAGACGTAGTTTCGTTGCGGAGTTTCTCGAATCCGAACGGCACCGATACTCTCGAGGAGGTCGACCGCCCGCCAAACCGTCGATCGAGTTAGGAGCGTCACGCCGAATCGAACCGTATCCCTGCTCGCGAACCGAACCGGGTGCGATCAGTGTCGGGATTCGATGTGGATGTTAGTTGGCTGCGCAGTTGTTCGGCCCGAGTTCGAGCGCCTCAACGTCGCTGCCGGGCTGCTCCTTGCCCCAATTGATCTGCTTGATCTCGTTATAGTTGGCCGGTTCGTCCGCAAGGCTCTCGGCGATGGTCTCGACGAACGCCTGCTCGTCGCCGTCCTCGACGTAACTGAGGAGTTCGTTACTCGTCTCCGCGCGGAGATCACCGAGTTCGGTCGCGAGCGGGCGGATCGACTCGTCGCTGAAGTGGCCGGGCAGCACGACGGTCTCGTCCTCGAGAGCCGTCAGCCGCTCGAGGCTGTCGAACAACTGGCCGGCGGCCTCGCGGACGGCCTCCTCCTCGCCGTCCTCGAGGTCTGGGCGGCCGACGCTGCGGAGGAACAGCGCGTCCCCGGAGAGGAGCGCGTCGCCGAACCGGAACGAGACGCTGCCGGGGGTATGTCCGGGCGTGTGGAGCACCTCGAGATCGCGGTCGCCGACGGAAATCGTCTCGCCGTCCGCGAGACCCGTGACGTTCTCGAGTTCGCCGGCGTCGTCCCCGTGGAGGTAGTACGGGACGTCGAGTTCGCCGGCGAGTCGGCGGGCGCCAGAGACGTGGTCCGCGTGGGCGTGACTGTCCGCGACGCCGACAATCTCGAGGTCGCGCTCGTCGGCTGCGTTCAGGTACTGATCGATGTACTGACTCGGATCGACGACGACGGCTTCCTCGCCGTCGTGGGCGAGGTACGAGACGCAGCCCGTCCCAGGGCGGACGATCTGAACGACTCCCTCGACACCCGAACGCTCCTCGAGGTCGTACTGGCGGTGGACGCGACCCCAGCCGTTCATGCCGTCGTCGATGGATCTCGCGTCGAACCCGTGTTCGCGGAGGAACTCCGCCGCTCGCGCGGACGTGATGCCGGCGACGCAGACGACCGCGATCTCCGTGTCTTTCGGGAGTTCGGCCAGGTGCTCCTCGAGCGTAGAGTAGTCATACTCCAGCAACTCGTCGTAGATCGGGACGTTCGTGCTCCCGTCGATCCGCCACTCCTCGTAGTCGTCTTCGTTCCTGACGTCGAGGACGAAAAGGTCCTCCCCGTCTTCTTCGATGCGCCGTGCGACCTCCGCCGGATCAAAGTTGGTATTGCTCATTATACCCAATTCTATGCGACGATGCTCCTTAAGTTCGTTGGTCGGATCGAACGAACTACGCGACCGATTCGTCCGCTCAGCGGGCCCAATGGTTTCACACGACAGTTTCGTTCCGATATGGGGTACGTCGGAAGTCTGGAACGGGCCGCGCAATAGGGCTCGTTCGACGATGTCCCTTGTTCCGATTCCGATACCGTAGGAATCGGCCGGACCCGCATATACCGGGCATTCATAGGTGCAACCGTACCATGGGTGATCAGACTGGGTCGTCCGGACCGAGCGTATCGCGCCGCGAACTCTGTATTGGGGCCGGCGCCGCGAGTATTTCGGCTCTCGCGGGCTGTTCGACGACTACGACTCCGCCTCGAGCCGAGAGCGCGACGACGATAACGGACCACTCGTCGCCGGAGCTCGAGAAGTGGGTTGACGAGGTCCCTCGACCGGGCGTCGCGGAACCGTCCGGAACGAAAGACGGACATCCTCACTACGAGATCGAAATGCGCGAGGTCGAGCAGAAGGTCCACCGCGACCTCCCGGCGACGACCGTCTGGGGCTATGACGGACAGTTCCCGGGCCCGACGATCGAAGCCGAGCGGGGCGAACCGATCTACGTTCGATGGGCGAACGACCTCCCGGACGAGCACCTTCTGCCCGAGGACACGACGATCCACGACGACATCATTCCGTACGATACGCCGGGCGTCCGGACCGTGACCCATCTCCACGGCGGCAACGTCGAGTCCGAGAGCGACGGCCACGCGCAGGCGTGGTACACGCGGGATTTCCAGGAGATGGGCCCCGAATTCGAGAAGAAAGACTACTACTACGTAAACGACCAGCCGCCGGCGACGCTGTGGTACCACGACCACTCGCTCGGTATCACGCGGCTCAACGTCTACGCCGGGCTCGCGGGATTCTATCTCCTGCGGAGCGAGCACGAACGGAGCCTCGGTCTGCCCGAGGGCGAGTACGAGATCCCGCTCGTGTTTCAGGACCGGAGTTTCGAGGCGGACGGGTCGTTGTTCTATCCGACGGAGATCTCGGACGAGCAAGGCGGCAGCGACGAGTCGCACCCCGACCCGAGTATCGTTCCGCAGTTCTACGGCGACACGCCGGTCGTCAACGGGAAGGCCTGGCCGCGGCTCTCCGTCGAACCCAGGTCGTATCGGTTCCGGCTCCTCAACGGGTCGAACAGCCGATATTACACCCTCAAATTCCACCAATACGACGAGTCGTCGGGCGAAACCGGCGGCGACGGGCCGTCGTTCGTCCAGATCGGGAACGACGGCGGCCTCCTCTCGGCGCCGGTCGAGATCGACGACCGCCTCGAGCTCGGCGCCAGCCAGCGCGCCGACGTCGTCGTCGACTTTTCCGAATACGCCGGCGAGACACTGCTGCTCCACAACGACGCGCCCGCCCAGTATCGTGGTGAGATGAGTTCGAGCGACGACGACATCGTTTCGCTCCCCGAGATCATGCTCGTGGACGTGAGCGACGACGGGGACTCGGCGGACGCTCCCGAACTCCCCGACGAGCTGACCCGCGTTCCGGACATCCCCGTCGATTCGGTCGACAACGAGCGCTATCTCACGCTCAACGGTGGCGCGACCGACGACTACGGCCGGCAACTCTTCCTGCTCGGAACGGAAGCCGAACGCGACGGCCTCGAGATCGATGCCCCCGTGACCGAGGAGCCCGCGCTCGGTGACACCGAGATCTGGAGTTTCGCCAACCGAAGCGCGATGTCCCATCCGATGCACCTCCACCTCGTCCACTTCCAGATGCTGGGACGACAGTCGATAGGGGACTACGATCCGGACGAGGACGACCTCGACCTCGACGCGCTCGAGGCTCCCGAGCCGTACGAACGAGGATGGAACGACGTGATCACCGTTGATCCCGGTGAGGTAGTCCACGTGATCGTTCACTTCGGAGAACACGACGGACTGTTCAACGATCAGACGGGAACGTACATGTGGCACTGCCACATGATCGAACACGAGGACCACGACATGATGCGGCCGTTCACCGTCCTGCCGACCGATAACGACGGCAACGGCGACGACGAGGGCGACAGCGACAACAACGAAAACAACGGCGGCAACGATTCGACAACCCGCGGCTGAAGCGGTGGGCTCGACGAGAGACTCCCGTCAGCGAACCGACCTCGAGAGCGATTCGGGGGGAGCGAGCGTGAACGCGAGTGGCGGCCGGTAGACGATTAGCTCTGGGCTGGGATTTCGGTGCCGGCGTCGGTGTGTTCGTACTTGTCCTCGAACTCCTGGATGAGCTGGCCCATCTTCGCGTACCAGTCGTTGAGCATCCGCTGCATATCGTTCGCGATCTGTGTCGGATCCGTCGGGTAGTAGACGTGGTAGTAGCCGCCCTGGTCGTAGTTGATCTGCTCCTTCTGGATGAAGCCGCTCTGGAGCAGTCGCTGGATCGATCGGTACGCGGTCGAGCGCTCGCGGTCGACCTGGTCGGCGACCTCGTCGATCGTCAGCGCTTCCTCGCTCTCGACCATCACGCGAAAGCACTCCTTGTCGAGTTGCTTGAGCCCGTGGATACACTCCAGCAACCCTTCGCACTCCATGTCCTGCTGTAGTTGTTCCGCCATCGAGTTAGCCATTTTACTATCCGCTGATAGGGACCACACCGGTATAAGGGTTGTGTGAATATTGCGCAATCTCAATGCGCCGCGGTCAAACGCGGTGAGCGGCGTCTCTGACGTCAGTCCGCGGACGCCGCCGACGCCTTCGACTCCGCTCGCATCGTCGCGATCGTGCTATAGATCACGGCCCCGCTGACCATGAACGCCGAGAGCAGGATCAGCGCGAAGCTGATCGTACTCAGGACCTCCATCCCGAGGTAGTCGCCGGCCTGGCGGAACGCGACGGCGATCGATCCACCGAGCAACATTAGCCCGAAGTAGATCTTGATGTCGCCCTCGTTGACGATACCGGTCGCGGCCGACCCGATACGAGCGCCGAGTGCGCTCCCCGCGAGCAAGGGTGCGACGATCGAGAGGTCGACGCCCCCCTCCATCCCGTAGAGGAACGAACCGATCCCACCCGAGAAGACGATCTCGAACAGATCGGTCCCGACCGCCACCGGAACGGGGACCCCGATGAGGTAGAACATCGCGGGCATCCGGATGAATCCGCCGCCGACGCCGAGGAAGCCCGACAGTAGCCCCGTCGCGAACGCGACGCCGAGGACCATCCACAGCGAGACCTGGATGCCGCCCGCGATCGTCATCATCGGCGGGACGTGATACGACTGGATCTTCTTCGCGATATCCGGGATCGCGTCCGGATCGATCTCCTCGTCCGCGGCGTCGTGGTGGCCGCCGCCCGAATCGTCCGCACCGTCGTTTTTGAGCGCGTTACGCGTGACGAACACGCCGATCGCGCCCAGCAGGACGACGTACGTAATGCCGATGACCCCGCTGGCGAGACCGAGTTCCTCGAGGTAGAACACCCCGATCCGCCCGATCTCGATGCCGACGGAGGTTCCGACGATCATCAACCCGCCGAGTTTGTAGTCGACCTGTCCCAGGTCGTGGTGCTTGAGCGTCGCAATGACTGCCGTCCCGAAGACGAAGGCCATGCCGCTCCCGACGGCGACTCTGGCGGGGTACCCCATCACGAGCAACGCGGGCGTGACGAGGAACGAGCCGCCCATCCCGAAGAAGCCGAACAGCACGCCGACCATGAAGCCGAAGCTCACGAACAGTGCGAGCGTCGTCAGTGCGATTCCGAACAGCTCCATCATGCGTGTTTGACCCGCTCGACGACCGGCATTGCGATTCGCTCGAGCGCGCCGTACCCGACGTAGAGGACGATCGCCTCGAGGAGGATGACGCCGACGAGGGCGCCTGCCTGTGCTGCTGACGAAGACGCGGCGAGGTCGATCATCGCGATCGACCACCACCGTTCGGTTGTGTGCATCTCATGGTTTTCTGCTCACTATCGTCTACCCGGAGGATGGCTATAACGCTTTTGGGATTTTCGCACAATATTACTGCGATAAATCTCACGGCTATCCTACGGAGATATTCGGATAACTTATGCAGATATTCGAGGCGAGTCGCGAGCCGTCCGCACAGCTCGCGCGCGGTCGGGTCGACTGCCTCGCGCGGTTCGATCGGTCACGGATTTGATCTCTTCCCGGCCGACGGTCGCCGGTATCCGGGTTGCAGTCCGCATCATCCCCGACCGATCGGTCGGCCCCGGTATTGGTCACCGGAAACAATATCCTTCCGTCGGCCCTACGAGTAGTATGAAAGCGATCTGTGCGACCGACCTCTCCGCCGCCAGCGAGGCGACGATCGAGAGCGAGACCTGCCTCGAGTGCCTCGGCCGAATCGGCGTCGAGGAGATCCACCTCGTGACCGTGATCCCGTCGAACGTCCACGCGGGCATGCCCGGAATGGACTTCGAGGAACGACGCGAGCAGGCGCTCGAGCGCTACCGCCGCGTCATCGAAGACGCGGGCTTCGACGTCGAGGCGCACGTCGTCCGCGGCACGCCCCACCGGCGAATCAACGGCGTCGCCGAGGCGGTCGGCGCCAGCCTCACGGTCATCGGCTCGCGGGGGAAGAGCCCGCTCGAGAACCGCGTCATCGGGTCGACCGCGCGCAACCTCGCGCGGACGACGGTCGTCCCGCTGCTGGTCAACCGGATCGAACGCGGGGCGGACGAGCCGACCGTCGTCCGCGAACATCTGTTCCAGCGGATACTGTACGCGACGGACTTCTCGGAAAACGCCGAGCGGGCGTTCGAGGCGTTCACGTACCTCCGTCACGCGACGCGGGAGGCGACGCTGGTCCACGTCGAGACGCCGAAGGATCCGTCGCTTCCGGAGGACGCTGATCCCGAAGCGCGACTGGCGGAGTTGGCGACCAGGCTCGAGGAGTGGGGAATCGAGACGCGAACCGAGGTCCGGCAGGGCGATCCAGCGGACGAGATCCTGGCCGCCGAGGACGAGTACGAGCCGACGGCTATCCTCGTCGGCTCGCGCGGTCACAGCCGGCTCCGGCGACTGTTGCTCGGGAGCGTCTCCGAAGACGTCGTCGCGCGGGCGGACGGCAACGTCATGTTGATCCCGCCGGACCGAACGGCCTGACCGGCGATCCGAAATCGGAACCGACACCGGCCCGATCCGCCGTGAGCGGTCATCAGACGGGCGTACGAGCGTCGGCGTATTCATCCGCGAACCAGCGGGCGATCGAGCTCTCCGCGCGGTGTAAGACGTCGCTACAGGTCGACTTGGTCACGCCCAGCGCCGACGCGACCTCCGTCAGCGTCGCCTCGCGGGGAACGTCGTAGTACCCCGCCTCGAGGGCGGTGCGGAAGACCTTGAGCTGTCGATCCGTCATCGGATTCTCCGCGCGGCTCGCGTCGACGGCGCGGACGTAGTCGATGCGATACTCGATGCCGCGCTCGTCGAACGCGTCGCCGAGCGTCGACAACCGATCCGAGCTGGTCGTCAGCTCCCACGTCACCGCACCGTCTTCGACCGAGAACGGGGTCTCGATCGGAACGCCGGCCCGCTGCAGGGGGACGAGCAGCGACGGATTCGACGTCTCGACCTGCAGGAGTGCCGTCTCGTCGTGTTTCCAGAGCAACTCGAGGTCCCGGATATCGCTCCGGTCGTCGATCGCGGCGAGTATCGGGACCGGATTCGGCGCCGCCAGTTCGACGACGCCGATCGCGACGTCCGATCCCGGCAGCACCGAACTGACGCGGAACGTCGTGTCGGGATAGGCCGTCGAAATCTCGTGGATCCAGAGCGATTCGGGGAGTGAGACGGTGAGTTTCGCTCGCGGCATTGGTATCTACAGGCAGGGGTTCGACCGCCGTAGCGAGAACTTCGAACATGTTCGAACCGATCTCCGATGTTCGCGAGAACCGATTCACGGCGGCCGGTCGAACGAACGTGTATGACCGATACGAATCCACGCGAGTCACGTCCGACCGACACTGAACAGCGGTCCGCTCGCCGATCGACGGGCGGTCCGTCGCTCTCGATGACGCCGTTTCACGTCGCCGGTATCGGGTTCCTGTTCGTCGGGTTCGCGCTCGCCGTCTACCAAGGCCTCCAGCAGTTCGAATTCGTCTCCGCCGTCTCGTGGATCACGTGGACGCACATCCACTTCGTTACGATCGGCGCGTTCACGCAGTTGGTCTTCGGTACGCTGCCACAGTTGGCGGCGCGGAAACTCGAGCGTCCGGGACCGTCGACACCGGCGCTCGGAGTCGTCTTCCTCGGCTTGAACGGCGCCCTACTGCTCGCCTGGTACGGACGCGCCTACGGCGAGCCGCTGTTGTTCGACGTCGGTCTCGGGACGATCTGGTTGCTTACGGCCTGGCTGTTCGCTGTCGTTTTCGCGATGGTCCTCCGAAGCGAGGGCTGGCGAGCGCGCAACCCGACCATCGGCTTCTACCTCCTCTCGCCGTTCGTTTACCTGATCGGACTCACGTTCGCGTTCGGGCTGTACAGTCGTGGCTGGGACGTCCCGGGCGGCTGGTACGGACTCCGAGAAGCGCACGTCCACGCCAACGCGTGGGGCTTTCTGGGCCTCGCGGCGATCGGTACGCTGTACGACCTCTTCCCGCGGTTCGTGGGTGCGGAACTGTACAGCGACCGCCTGAAACGCATCTCGTTCCCGCTGTTCGCACTCGGTATCGTCCCGCTCGTCGTCGGACCGGTACTTGGGATGGGGAAGACGGTGACTGCGGTCGGACTGGTGCTGTACGCCGCCGGTTACGTCCTGTACATGTACACCATCGTTCGGACCTACCGAGCCGGGACGCCGAACGGGACGGCGCTCTCGGTGCTCGTCGCGCAGGTGTGGATCCTCGGCCCGGCGAGTTTCGCGCCGTTCATTCTGTTCGGCGTCCCGCTGGGTATCCCCGAGCCGTGGATCGAGACCGGGGCGCTGCACTTCTTCTTCCTCGGCTGGGCGCTTCCGATCGCGCTCGCGGGCTCGCTGCTCGTCGCCCGCTCGCTCGAGTGGTTCCCCGGAGCCGCAGGCGGCGACGGTGGCGAAGGCCGTACCGAGGGACTCGTCCCCGCGACGCATCTCCCGTCGGTCGTCGGCCCGCGGTCCGTGCTCGCCTGGAACCTCGCAGTCCTCGCGATCGGGATCGGCTTCTTCTATCAGGACCAGTCGTGGTCGGCGCTGCTGCACGGCTCGGGATTCGCCGTCCTCCTCGGACTCTGGGGCTACTATCTGTTCAAAATCGTCGAGCAGCGGTGGGCGGTACGGGCACGCGCGTCGCCGGCCTGAGCGCGACTCCGAACTCGATCGACACAAGTGCCGTGTGCACCACCATCGTCGGGATGCGTGTTCGTAGCCGCTAACAGTTGGCGGCCCGCGTCATTCGGACTGCTCGCCGGGTGACCGTCGGTCGTCGACGGAGCTCGGTTGCAGTTGGCGAACGAGATTCAGGTGCATGAGGTGTAGATGCATCCCGATACCGTACAATATTGATCCAAGGCCGACGAAAATGAGGGGGAGGAGTATCGATTCGATCGCCTGCGAGGCGCTCTCGAGATTCGCCGGCAGGACGACCCCGACGGCCAGGAGGAACGCGCTTACGATTACGACGAAGCCGGTCCGGACTGCGCGGGAGTACTTCCCTACCCGCTCGATACGGTCCTCGATCTCGTCGATGGAGGGAGTCGATTTCTCAGAACTCATAGCCGTATGCGAGTGCCTAGCGGCTTCGGTCGAATAATAGTTTAACTTGCAGCCCGTCTGTCGGCTCGTTCGCACCATCGTCTCGTTTCTCTCGTGACGGACAGCGTGCAACGCTCGTCCGCCGCGAACGGTTGCGCCTCGCCGCTTCAGTAGCTGGGAACACTTTCTATATCCCGGCCCGACTACGCTACGACGAACCTCCTCTCGAGTCGGACACGACGGACGCGTGAACCATCCTCCATCAACGACCGGACAGTACTGAACGTCGCCCCGCTCGCGCTCGGTGTCGCCCTTCTCGCTACCACTGTCATCGATATCGTCTGGACGACGCTCTGGATCGAAGGGGGTGCTGGTCCGCTCACGTCTCGACTGATGGGGCGGGCGTGGCACATACTACGACGAATAGGCGGCCAGAACGCCAGATTCCTCAGCCTGTCCGGTGCGTTCTCTTCGTGCTGAGCTTCACGGTCCGGATCGTGTTACTCTGGATCGGCTGGACGCTCGTCTTCGCCAGCGCCAAGAACGCCATCATCGATACGCTCAATCGAGGGTCCATCTCGTGGTCCGACCGACTCTATTTCACCGGGTATGCGATATTCACGTTGGGTATCGGGGACGTCGCCCCCAGAACGGGACGCTGGCAGTTCGTCACGATACTCGCGACCCTCACCGAGAATCACAAGGCCTACCCGATCTTCCACTACTTTCACAGCGCCCGTCCGGATCGATCGCCGATCGTCGAGATCGTCGTGCTCGACGAAGCGTTGACGCTGCTCCGATTCGGCGTTCCGAAACGAGAGCGGCCGAACGAGATCACCATCCGAAACGCCCGCACGAGCGTCGAGCACTACCTCGAGACGCTCCACGAGAGGTTCGTCGAACCGGCAGACGACTCTCCGCCTTCGCCCGATCTCCACTCCCTCCACGAGGCAGGTATTCCGACCGTGTCGGACGATGAGTTCGAGACCGCCCTCGACGAACTCGAAGCGCGACGGCGACTATTGTACGGACTCGTCGAATCCGACGCTCGAGAGTAGCCGTCGACGGAATCGAGCGATCTGCCCGATGCGGACGGATGAACGATTCCGGACGATCGGTATTCCCCGTTCCGTTCAATACTCTGGCGATCGAAGGACGACGTATGGCAACCGACGAGTCACTGATTCGGACGCTGTTGATCGTTATCGCCGCGATCCTGCTCATTCCGGCGCTCATGATGGCGCTCGTGATGCCCATGATGGGCGTCTGGGGCGGCGGCCACATGTGGAACGGCGGAATGTGGGGCGGAACCGGAGCCACGTGGATGTGGCTACTGATGTCGATCGTGCCGCTACTGGTGATCCTCGGTCTCGGATACCTCCTGTACAGCGCGGTCCGGCAGTCCGGCAGCCGACGGACGGACCCCGCTCTCGAGGAATTGAGAACTGCCTACGCCCGCGGCGACCTCACGGACGAGGAGTTCGAGGAGCGCCGCGAGCGCTTGCGGCGAGATCGATAGTGGCGGGATGCGGCGCGTTCGATCACGGCACCCGCGCCGATCGTTCCTCGAACTCATCCTCCTCGAGCAGCAGGTTGAGCCGTAGTTCACAGGGAACCGCACTGCCGTCGGCAGTCTGGACGCCGAGTTCGAAAGTGGCGATGTCCGCGTCTTCCGCGTCGAGCTGGCCGTCGATCGCGCCTTCGATGCGCTCGATATCCGCGTCGGCGAGAACGAGCGAGACGTGTTCGCCGACGAGTTCCTCGCGGGAATACCCCGTCGTCTCGACGATCACGTCGTTGACCGCGACGAAGTACCCTTCCGGATCGAGCTGATACACCCCGTCGTCGACCGTACTGACAAGCGTCCGATATCGGCGCAAGACGACGTCGTCGATATTCCCCCAGAATAGTCCGTCAGCACCGCCCGCTCGAGTACTCATTGCCATAGAGATGGCGTTGAGTGTGTTGAAGGGGTCGTCGTTCGTGGCTCGCGTACTCGCGTCTTTTCGTACTCGAGGGAACCGTCCTGTGTCCTCCAGTTCGGCTAGAGCTAACGGTCAGTACAGGTGGGAACGGTACCAGCAGGGCCGTCGGTTTGTCTGCGATCTCTCAGGAATTGCGCGCTGAATAGGTGGTATTACGTCACCGATCTGCCATAATTTGACGGTTATTCCGTTTTCGCTACGTTTGCCGTCCCGCCTTGTCGTTGTCTCCACACGCCAGCAACCAGTCCTGAGCCAACGACGCCGATAAACGAAAACGAGAGAACCATCGTGAGGACGTTCGGATCGGCAAAGCTAGTTGTTGCAATAAACAATGCGATCGGGGCGTTTCCAGCGGCAGTCGTCGTCGCCAGAACTTCTCTCGTGGTTCGTGCTGGACCGCCGAGAACGTACCCGAGCAGTAACGATGTGCCGACGATGATGGCTGAAATAACGAGTGTTCCCGTGCCGAGAAGCGTGATCATATCCCCGAGATAGACGACGAACAGTAGAACGATCAGGAAGACGAACGAGTAGTCCGAGAGTCGCTGTACCGGTGAATACAATCGATCCGAGATGGGCGAGTAGTAGGAGACGAGCCCGAGACCGGCGAGCAGCGGGACGAGTTGAATAACGAGAACCATCTGCCTGATTGCGAGCGGATCTACGGCGACGCCACCGGGCAGGAGAAGCGCTAGCGTTACCGGTATACGACGGAAACGATTCCGAGGATAGCCATGAGACCACTGGCAAATGCGATGTCGCTGTTCGATACTTCGGCGAGTTTCGGACCGAAGGACGCGGTGAGCCAGTAGGACTCGTTGTAGCCGAGCTTCGCCCAGTGGAGTGGGTTCGACGGCTCGCGGACGTACGGCTCCTCGCCGTACTCGAACTCGATGAACGTGGCCTCGTCCATCCCGGCCTCGAGGAAGCAGACGGTCTTCCCGTCATAGGTCGCCGTCGGCGTTTCCCCGCGGGCGCGGCTGGCGATCCGATCGGCGACGACGCCCGCCTCGTAGTGGACGACGCTACCGGCCTTGCTCGCCGGGACGTCCGCAACGTCGCCGATCGCGTAGACGCTCTTGGCCGCCGTCGCCTCGAGCGTGTGCCTGTCGACATCGACCCAGCCGTCCTCGCCCAGTCCCGCGTCGGTCACGAGGTCGCTGCCCCGGTGGGACGGGATCGCCACGAGCAGGTCGTACTCGAGTTCGGTGCCCTCGACGGTCTCGATGACTTCCGCGTCCGGGTCGACCTCGTCGACGTTGAAAAACGTCTCGAGGCCGATGTCGCGCTTCTCGAACAGGTCGGTCGCCCAGTCGGCGACCGACTCGAGGCCGTGCACGCGGTTGATCGGGTACGTGTAGGTAATCTCGACGTCCTCGCGCCGGTCCCGCTCGCGGAGCCAGGCGTCGACCATCAGCGTGAACTCGACGGGCGCCGCCGGGCACATGTGCGGGACGCCGACGACGCTCAACACGAGGTGGCCCTCCGTGAAGTCGGCCAGTTCGTCCCGGAGCCGCTCGGCGCCGGCGAGGCCGTAGAAGTGGTGGCCGCCCTCGGCGAGTCCGGGGACGGCCTCTGGCTCGAGGGTCGCGCCGGTCGCCAGCACGAGCTGGTCGTAGTGCAGCGAGGTCGTTCGGTCGGCGAACGACAGGCGGTTCTGATCCGTGTCGACGCCGATGACCTCGTCGGTCATCAGAGTGACGCGGCGGTCGACCAGTTCCTCGATCGGCCGTTTCGCGTCGTCGACCGTCTTCTTCCCGAAGGGAACGTACAGGAACGTCGGTTTGTAGACGTGGTTCGGATCGGCCGTGATCAGCCGGACCTCGACCTCGTCGGTCTCGATCTCGGTCTGTAGCTCGCTCGCGAGCCGATTCGCGAGGACCGTTCCGCCCGTTCCGCCGCCGACGATAGCGATTCGATGCATCTCAATTGACCTCCAGGAAGATACTCCAGTACTCGTCGCGCTCCTCGATCTCGACTAAGTCGTGGCCGGCCTTCTCGAGCCACTCCGGGACGTCGGTCGTGGAGTTACGCTCGGTGGTCTGGAGTTCGACCACGGTTCCCGAGCCAAGACCCTTCACCTTCCCGATGAGGTCCATCAGCGGGCCGGGACACGATGCGTCTCGCGAGTCGATCGTCACGTCCGGGTTGTGTGCGTCAGTCATTGGTCTAGGGGTACAGATTGTGTCGTCGTCGCTCGAACTCCTCGTCCGAGAGTTCACCGCGTGCGTATCGCTCGCGGAGTTCCTCGAGTGCTCAGTCGGGTCGGTCGGTGCGGTCAGTGCGGTCGATGCGGTGACCCCGGCGTCGACTGCCGGCCCAGACGACCAGCAGGGCTAGCAGGCCGATCAGGACGACCGGCCAGAGGAGCATCCAGCCGCCGAACGCTCCCCAGCCGCCCATCGATCCGTCGGCACCGCCGCCGTGGGTCTGTGCGGACGCCGTCGCGGTCGCGGCGACGAGGAGGACGGCGCCGAAGGCCGTCGCTCGTCCCGCATACTGTCCGATCGTACGTCGGAGGTCGGTCATCGTTGGATCACATTCGAAGAATAGTATTGTATAGTCATGCCACTATCGAGAAACACATCGGTTCAGGAATCGGTGATAGATATATATGTGGCGATCGATCTCGAGCGGGTCACTGCTCTCCGGATCGACCCGTAACGAATCCTCGTCGAGCGATAGAATAGGGCCTCTCTCCCCACTACAACAGCCGCAGTGGGAGGAATAGTATCTGCCTCCGTTCGGGACTTCCCGGTACGACCGGCGCTGGCAGCGATCGTCGGTCGCGTCGCCAGCGCCAGAGATATCCCGGCCGCTCCGCCAGCACGATATTGCTTTCAGGGCACAAAATCATTATTATCGTGGAGACCGTACCGTCGACCGATGAGCGAGTCCACCGACGACGAACGAGAACGGATCCGTGAGCAGAAGAAGCGAGAGTTGCAGGAGCGCCTCGAGAACGGTGGGAACCTCGACACGGCCGACACCGCCGAGGCGAGCGACGCGCCCGACGAACCGATCGCGATCACGGGCCAGAGTCACCTCGACGAGGTCGTCGCGGAGCACGACCTCGTCCTCGTGGACTGCTACGCCGACTGGTGTGGCCCCTGTCAGATGATGGAGCCGACGATCGAAGCGCTGGCCGCGGAGACCGACGCCGCAGTCGCGAAGGTCGATGTCGACGCTCACCAGCAGATCGCCCAGCAACTGGGCGCCCGCGGTGTCCCGACGCTCGTCCTCTATGCCGACGGCCAGCCGGTCGAGCGCACGGTCGGTGCCCAGGACCGCGGGACGCTGCAGGGCCTAATCGAGCAACACGCGTAACACCACGAGTGCCGTACTCACGCCGAGCGG
Organism: Haloterrigena salifodinae; assembly: GCF_003977755.1. Classification (NCBI taxonomy): domain Archaea; kingdom Methanobacteriati; phylum Methanobacteriota; class Halobacteria; order Halobacteriales; family Natrialbaceae; genus Haloterrigena; species Haloterrigena salifodinae. The sequence continues at coordinate 13,421 of NZ_RQWN01000004.1, read as the reverse complement.
CGAGATTCGGCCGCGACCGGTCGCCCCGCGACGGATCGACGGCACGACCGTGCCGTGACCACACCGCGACCGCTTTCAATTCAATTATGACCACTGACTGGAGACGCGCGATCGAAACGCAACGCGAGGGGAAAGACCGGTACTTCGGCGGCGATCCGCACTCGCCGATTCCGCCGGACGAGCGCGAGTCGTTCGACGGCCTCGAGTACTACCCGATCGACAAGGAGTACCGGTTCGAACTACCGCTGCACGAGTACGACGACCCCGAACCGGTTACCGTGGGGACGAGCACCGACGGCGAACGGGAGTACCTGCGCTGGGGCGAGTTCCGCTTCACCGTCGGCGGGGAGGACGTCGCGCTGCAGGCCTACAAAGCGAACCCGGACGACGAACGGCTCTGGGTCCCATTCCGGGACGCGACCAGCGGCGACGAGACCTACGGCGCAGGTCGATACCTCGACCTCGAGGACGATGCACACCGGACGGACGACGGAAACTGGATCCTCGACTTCAACGAGGCGTACAATCCGACATGCGCGTACTCGGATCAGTACGAATGCCCGCTCCCGCCGACGGCAAACTGGCTCGATGTCCCGATCGAGGCCGGCGAAAAGACGTATCACTGAACTCCGTTCAACCAGCACAGGACGACCGGTTCGTCCCTCGAGTTAGATCGTCTCCGCTGGATCGTGTTCGTCCGCCATTCGCGCTGCTTCGTCGGCGTACCGTTCGCGGACGTCTGGGTCCTCGACGGTCGCGAGATCATCGGGAGAGACGTCCTTTGTGGCAGTGACCGTGTCCAGGTCGACCGCCTGCGCTGCGAGTTCCTTTCGGAAGGTTCGAGTTCCGTCGGGAGTCGCGTAGGTGAGGATGATGAGGTCGCGATTATCGTAATCGCGCTCGACGAGCCATACGCGAACGTCGTCCGACTCCGATGGCATGGGAACCCAAACGGGAAGTGTAGGGGTAGTCGTTGGGGTTGAGAGTTTAGTGGTTCGAGGGCTTCATCAGTATCTACGTCTTCGGCTCGAGAATGTCACCACCGACGCTCGTCTACGACGACGATTGCGGAGTCTGTTCTCATGCGGCGCGGTTCGTGGACCGCCGCGCGGCGATCGACATCGTCGGCTTTTCGGAACTCACGGACGCTCTGCGAGCGCGCTTGCCGCCTGACTACGAGGACTGTGCGCACTTCGTTACCGACGAGACGACCTACTCCTGTGGGGCAGCGATGGAACGCGCCTACGAACGGACCGGCCTCTTGCCATCGCAGTTTTTCCCGCTGTTTCGTCGCGTTCCGGGATATGTACCCGTCCGCGAGTTCGTCTACCGCGTCGTCGCGTCGAACCGGCCGTTGATCAGCCAGCTGCTTCCGTAGCTCGTCGAGAACGCATGGGCAACTACTACTCCGACAGATCTCCGATCGAAACGGACGACGGCTCGAAAGAGCCGAACGCGTCGCCTGCTGCCTCAGAGTTACAGAAGAAGCATCGATCCGTAGCCGAGTCCGAATGCGAGGGCGAACGACCCGATCCATACGGCGACGGTGAGTCCCAGCTTTTGCGGACTGACGCCGGCTCCACCGGTGACCGCGAGTCCGCTGCCGACGATCGCGCTTACAATGATCTCGTTGAACGAGACCGGTACCCCGAGCAGGACCGCGGTCTGTGCGATGAGAAACGAGGGGACGAGCGTCGAAATAGATCGTCGCGACCCCAGCGACGCGTACTCCTGCGAAATCGACTTGATCATCCGCGGTGCGCTCGTCCAGGAGCCGACGAGGATCCCAACGCCGCCGCCGAGCAGGACCGCGATCGGCGACACCGTCGGCAGCTCCTCGAGCAGCGGGAACAGCGGGCCGACGGCTAACCCGACCTGACTCGCGCCCGCCGAGAATGCTACGAGCGCGCCGAGCGATAGCAGGAACCGGCGCAGTCCACCGGCCTGATCACGATCGACGTCCCAGCGAACGAGGGCTGCGGCGAGCGCTCCGAATCCGAGCGAGATTGCGATCGTTGCGATGGCACCGTCGACAGAAACCAGCGTGGTCACAGCTGCGGTGAGCGTTCCCCCGGTTGATGAGAGAAACGCGAACTCGAGGTTCGCGACGACGACACCGACGATTCCGGCGAGTATCGGGGCGCTAACGGCCTCGGGAACGTCCGATCGGGGGAGGACGCTCGCGATTCCGTAGGCGATTCCCCTGCCGATAAACGGCGTGAGAACCCACACTGCGCCGATTTCAGCGTACTTTCCCCAGGCCGGATCGCCACCGAGCGCGAAGCCGACGCCGATGACCGCCCCGGTCACGGTAAACGCGGTCGCAATCGGATACCCGGTATGGATACCGATCGCCATCAGTCCGGCACCGATCAGCAAGACGACGATGACGCCGCCGATCGGGAGTCTCACCCCGTCAACGAGGCCGCTCCCGACGGCTTCGGAGACGCTCGCGCCCTGGGTCATCGAACCGGCGAAGCCGAGGATGCCGACAAGAAACGCCGCGCGCATCGTCGGAATCGCGTTCGCGCCACCGGCCGGGGCGAAGGGGGTCGCGCCGCTCGAGCCGGCGCCGATCACCTAGGCCATAAACAGGCTCGCGAGAGCGGCGGCTGCGAACAGTAGTATCGTCCCCGGATCCATTAGTGTACGAAATGCTGCTGTTTCAGTTTGCGAAACACGAACTGTAAACGGCGTTAGTCGGCACCCGCCGGGGCCGTGTCGGCTGCGGCACGCTTACTGCGCCAGACTCCCTGGAGGTAGGCGCCGGCGAACATGCCGGCGAGCGCCCACAGGATGGAGACGTTACCGATGCCGAGGCTGGCGTAGGCGGCGCCGGGACAGATACCCGAGAGCCCCCAGCCGACGCCGAAGATCGCGCCGCCTACCAGGACGTTCCGGTCGAACGGCTTTAGCCGGCGTTCGTACCGGTTACCCGTCAGCGGCGCGCTGTCTCGAATCCGAGGCATCACAGCGAAGGCGATCCCGGAGACGATCGCCGCGCCGAACATGACGAACAGCAGTCCGAAGTCCTCGAACTGGAGGAAGTTCAGCACGACCTCCGGACGCGCCATCTGGCTGAACCCGAGCCCGAACCCGAAGATCAGGCCGCCGACGAGGATCAGCGGCATGAACAGGGGATGACGATCGCTGCTCACGGGTCATCACCTCCCCGCTTGCCACCTCGAGACATGACCGTCTCGCTCATGGCGACACCCCCAGTGCCGCGACGATCTGTGCGGTCACGATCGCGACCGTCAGGAACGACGCCACGCCGACGAGCGAGGTCTTCGACGCCGAACCGACGCCGCAGACCCCGTGGCCGGACGTACATCCTTTACCGATTCGGGTGCCGATTCCGACGAACACGCCGCCGACCAGCAGCCGCCAGGCCTGCACGTCGGTCGACCAGAGCGTCACGCCGCCGACCTCGTACAGTTCGCCCGTCGTTCCGGGCTGGTAGAGCGAGGTCGTAATCACCCCGGACTGGACCGTCGCTGCGAACGCCAGCCCGCCTAGGATTATGCCAAGCGTGAACACGACGCGCCAGTCCCGGGACGAAACGTACTGCTGGAACCGCGACTGCCCGGAGACGTACGACAGCGTCGACTCGAGGAACGTGCTCGCTCCGGCCGGGATGCCGGTCCCGACGTAGATCACGACCGCGCCGAGACCGACAAGTAACCCGCCGACGGCGTAGCGGCTGATCCCGTTGGGGAACAGCTCGGCAGCCAACTGGAGTGGGACTGGGTCAGCTACCATTGGGCGTTAGTCACCGGCGAGCGACTCCTGGCTCGCGGCGCAGTTGTTCGGGCCGAGCTCGAGTTCGAACGCCTCCTCGTCGTCGGCCTCCTGCTGGCCGAGGTTCGTCGGAATGATGTCCTCGTAGTTGGCCGGACGGGGCGGCATGTCCGAGAGGATCAGCTCGACGAACTCGTCTTCCTCCATCGTCAGGGCGTCCATCTCCTCCGCGAGCTGGCCGATCGGTGCCGTGTAGGTGCCGTCGTCGGCGGGTTCGGCGGAGTCGCTGAAGTGCGCGCCGCCGATCAGCGTGTCGTCGGGCAACGTCAGGACGCGCTCCTGCAGCGACTCGTAGAGTTGTCGTGCGGCGTCTTCCGCGCCCTCGTCGCCCTCCTCTAAGTCGGGGCGGGCGACGCTCTCGACGAACAGACCGTCGCCGGTCGCCAGCAGCGAGTCGTCGATCAGGTACGAGGTCATTCCGGAGGTGTGTCCGGGCGTGTAGACAGTCTCGATGGTGGCTTCACCGACTTCGAACTCGTCGCCGTCCGCCGCGAGAGTCATCTCGTCGGCGTAGGTGACACCGCGGTCGACCGCCGCCTCGGGGATGACGCCCTCGACGCCTTCCGCGTCGAGATTACGGACGCCCGATATGTGGTCTGCGTGGATGTGCGTGTTGATTGCGTACTGCAGGTCGGCGCCGAGGTCGTCGACGTCCTCAAGGTACCGATCTGTGAACGCACGCAGCGGATCGATCACGGCCGCCTCGTCGCCATCGACGACGAGGTAGCCGAGACAGCCGCTCGAGGGACGCTGGTACTGGTAGAGCGTCCCCGCACCGTCGTAGCGTTCGACTTCCACGCGCTCGTAGATGCGCGCCCAGCCCTTCATCCCGTCCTCAAGGTGGTCGACGTCGTAGCCGCGCTCTCTTAACTGTGCAGCGACGTACTCGCTTGAGCCCCCCTTCGCACAGAGAACCGTAATTTCGCGGTCATCGGGGATCTGTGCAAGGACATCGTCGTCAATTTCGTCGTCTAAGAATTCGAAGTACGGAATGTTGATTGATTCGACGGTCTCTCCGTCGATCTTCCACTCGTTGTACTCCGATTCCATGCGAGTATCGAGGAGCGTGACATCCTCGCCCGCGTCGATTCGATCCTTCAATTCGTCTGGACTGACCGATTCGATCTCGACGTCCGGCATTGGAAGATCCATATCGTCCATGTTGTACAGTTTCCAGTATCGGCTACTGGCACTTAAGGGTTTGCGTAGTATCCCCCATTACCCACAATACAGGATAGATAGATCTACCCTTATCGATCCCACGTTCCCGTATATGGGCGGTACTAACTAGTTTCTACCTTCCTCCGGACCAGGGGGTGTTCGTGTATTGTACAATAACCGGAGCCCTTATATGGGTGCATCTAATATTGTGTAATAGCTCCAATACGGAGCACAAAACGAAATCATGAGTTCGGAATATCAGACCACGGAGACGCTGGACGTGAAAGGACAGTCCTGCCCGATGCCCATCGTGAAGACCAAGCAAGCGATCGACGACCTCGAGGCCGGCGACGTCCTCGAGGTCGTCGCGACTGACTCGGGCAGCATGAGCGACATTCAGGGGTGGGCCGACGGCACCGACGGTGTCGAACTCCTCGAGCAAGTCGAAGGGGACGACATCTACACCCACTACGTGAAGAAGACGGAATAATGAGCACGGATAATCAAACGACACCGATCGAAGACGGCGAGGCGGACGCCGAATCCAACGCCGAGATCGACGCCGCCGAGTTGCAGGCCCTACGCGAGCGCGTCGAGGAGTTAGAGGAGTCGCTCGCAGAGGCGGACCTGGGCGACGACCAGAAGAAGATGACGATCGTGGCAACGCAGGGCAGCTTCGACATGGCGTATCCGCCGCTGATCCTCGCGAGCACCGCGGCCGCGTTCGGCTGGGAGGTCGTCGTCTTCCACACGTTCTGGGGGCTCGACATTCTCCACGAGGAGAAGTCGAAGGATCTCAAATTGAGTGCCGTCGGCAATCCTAACATGCCCGTCCCGAACGCCGTCGCCGCGCTCCCTGGCATGGACACGATGGCCACGAAGATGATGCAGAAGAAGATCGACGACAACGGCACTGCCACCATCGAGGAGCTGATCGACCTCTCGCTCGAGAGCGGCGTCGATCTGCAGGCCTGTCAGATGACGATCGAGCTGATGGACTACGACGAGGACGACTTCTACGACGGCGTCACCACCGGCGTCGGCGCGGCCACCGCGTTGCAGCACATGGCTGAATCCGACATCCAACTCCTCGTCTGAGCCATGACCGACACCGAGTCCACGCGCTCGAAGCCGAGCCTGCGCGTTCTCGAAGCGATTGTCGACGCGGAAGGTGTCTCCCTGACTTCCCTCGAGCCACCGCTCAACGATGTTGTGGATCCTGCTGCGCTGGACCGATCGTTTGAGCCGACCTCTACTGGCGACTGGATCCAAGGTAGACATGTTTCGTTCAGGTGCCGAAAGTATGACATGACAATCGCTTCGAATGGTACTATCGAACTGTCGTAAGAAGAGTTTGGGCTTTGCTTCTACGACCCACGGCTATTGTCATTTTCATACACCACTATACCCTGCGGTTGGAGACTGACGACGCATCGATCCCTAGTTCTTACAGCAACTTTGACCAGCTTAGAGGATTATTCTGCTATCATTCAGTCATATGTGTGGAAATCGACTTCTTGCTCGAGAAGTTCGTCGGGGATTCCGGGGACCTCGTCGGATCGGACTGGACCTTGCTCCTCGATAATGTCGATATCCCGAGGGAAATCACGTAACGCGAAATGCAACGAGATGCCAGCCTTCGCTCCTTCACCCAGTGCAATCGGGAGTTGATTGTGACCTGGCGTTAGGTCACCAACTGCATAGACGCGCTCGACCGACGTTTGACCGTGATCATCGACGACGACCGTTCCATCGTCGTTGATATCACAGCCGAGGTTGCGGGCCAGACCATTATTGTACTCAGCACCGTACATCGCGAAGCCACCCTTGTACTCGCGAACCGTGCCGTCTTCGAACTCGAGGGCCGCTAACCAGCCGTCTTTGTCGTTTTGAACGCCAGTGATGTCCGTGTAAATAATATCGATCGGATGGTTCGAGAGCATCGTCGCCGTCTCATCGCTCCATTCAGGGTCATCACCGCGCGTGAGCAAATCGACATCGTCGGTGAAGTTAAGCATAATCGCGGCTACGTATGCAGCGCTCTCCCCGTAACCCATGACGTAGACGGGTTCGTCGACGAACATGTAGGCATCACAGTGCAAACAGTAGTGGAGTCCACGACCAGTCCGCGGTAGTGGCGGCTCTGGACGGACATCGTTAAATCCCGTCGCGAGGACGACGTACTCTGCACGGTAGTCAGCGTTATTCCCGCAGAGACGTATGGACTCGTCCTCGGTGCTGTCACAGGAGACGAGTAGATCATTGTGAATATCGCATCCGTACTCCCGAAGCTGGTCTCTACCGATCGAGAGGAACTCGTTACCGGATGTCTCTTCTGTAATACCTAGTAGATTGTGGACGTCTTGCATCATCGCTGTACGACCACCGCCTCGGTCAACGACGGCCGTCCGATGACCGAGTCGCGTCGTGTACAGCGCCGCAGTCATTCCAGCCGGGCCGCCTCCGACGACGAGAACTTCGTAGTCGTGAATAGTCGAATCGGTAGCCATCGTCTCCCTGTTCGATATCGACACACAAAATAGTGGTTCGTAGTCGCCGTTATATTCGTATGGATTTGCGAATAATGTGGAATACACGAATCTTAGACGCAACTTCGCAGAAGCGATCGAGCGCCGGCAGTACTAGACGGAACTCGAACGATTGATCGCGGATCTCGAGGAGTTCGAGCGAGTACACAGTCGTCACGAGAGTTCCGGTACCGGAACCGGTCTCGCACTTTGCGACGGATTCTCGAACGGCATGGCGGTGAAATCTGGGTCGACTCCGAACTCGCCAATGGATCTGCGTTTTCGTTTCGACTCCCTGCGGCTGGCGAAGCAAACGAGTCAGCTCCTCACGGCTGAAGCAGTGAGCTTATCGATGGGTTCCCATTCTACCGACACGCAGATATCAAACGTTGCTTGAGACGCGTTACGGTAAACGCTACTTTGCGAGAACTTCCACCGTCTACTGGACGGCTAGAGACAAGTTGATTCGGTGCTAGCGAGGGGGCGACTACGGAGAAACCTCGAGCGCAGGTTCTTCCGTCCGCTCGAGCGTCTCGAGGTACGCTTCGGCGTCGAGCGCCGCCATGCTGCCGGTTCCGGCGGCGGTGACCGCCTGTTGATAGTGCGGATCGGCGACGTCGCCAGCGGCGAAGACGCCCTCAACCGCCGTCTCGGTCGTCGCGCGGCCGGCGTCGTCCGTACGGGTGCGGAGATAGCCGCTCTCGTCGCGGTCGACGGCGGTCCCCTCAAGGAACTCGGTGTTCGGCGTGTGGCCGATGGCGTAGAACACGCCGCCGACGTCGACGGTCTCCCGGTCCACGTCCATGCCCTTTGTGGCTTTCTCGCTGGGGTAGCCGTCGGGATGGGAGACTAGCGTCGCGCCGGTGACGCCCTCCTCCTGTGAGCCGTGGAGCGCCTCGAGTTCCGTATTCCATCGGAACTCGATGGTCTCGTTGTTGCGGGCGCGGTCGGCCATGATCTCGGAGGCGCGTAGTTCCTCGCGGCGGTGGACAACCGTCACGCTGTCGGCGAACTTCGCGAGGAAGAGCGCTTCTTCCATCGCCGAATCGCCGCCGCCGATCACGAGGACGTCATCGCCGCGGTGGAACGCGCCGTCGCAGGTCGCACACGTCGAGAGCCCGTAGCCCATCAGTTCGTCTTCGTTCCCGGCGCCGACCCAGCGAGCGCTCGCGCCGCTCGCGACGATCAGCGAACGCGTTCGCAGGGTATCGCCGTTCGAGAATTCGAGCTCGAACGGCCGCTCCTCGAGCGTCGCGTTCTCGACAGTGCCGTGCCTGAATTCGGCGCCGAAGCGTTCGGCCTGTTCCTTGCCGTTTTGGATCAGCTCCATTCCGCCGACGCCCTCGGGGAAGCCGAGGTAGTTCTCAACGTCGGTCGTCAGCGTCAGCTGGCCACCCGGTTCGGGACCCTCGAGTACCAGCGGCTCGAGGTCGGCCCGCGCGGCGTAGACAGCCGCGGAAAGACCGGCGACGCCGGAACCGACGATCACCACGTCGCGAACGTCTGCGGTCGTATCAGTTTCCTCGTTCATTCGGTGTATCCCTCGATCAGGGTACGGAGTCGGTCTTCCGGCAGCGCGCCGGACAGCTGTTCGACCTGTTCGCCGTCCGCGAAGAGGACGAGCGTCGGCACGCCGCGAACGCCGAACGAACTCGCGAGCTGCTGGTGTTCGTCGACGTCGACCTTCGCGATTACGGCCTCGGTCGTCTCCGCGAGCCGCTCGAGGACGGGGTTGAGCATCTGACAGGGGCCACACCAGTCGGCGTAGCAGTCCACGAGGACGACGTCGTGTGCCGTCGTGACGTCCTCAAGGTGCCTTCTCCCGTCGATGTAGATCGGTTCGTCAAGCGATTCTCCGGAGGCGCCACGTGCATTAGTTGCCATCACCACTACGTATGGACTGATAGCGTTTAAAGGTTTTGTGAGACTTGCACAATATAGAGGCAGGAGTGTTTGAGATCCCTCGTGTATCGCACATGGTGGTGAGCGGGATAATAAGCGAAGATAGCTAGTTATATGACCTCTAAGAAGGTGTTAGAGAAACGTAGCGACGTTTTCGACGATCGAAACGTCTCGGTCGGTTTTGCACACTCAACTAACAACCGATTATTCGACGGAGTCGGTCGACTCCTCCGAGGGACTCGCGTCAAAGCGCGCGAAATACCCGGCTCGCATTCCGGTACGCGCGTCGAACGCCAGTCCCTACTGTTCGATACGGTGTCGCAACCTATCGAATCCGACGAAATGCGGATCGGGGAACGACTCGCCGATGACGAGTCGGCCGTCGGGTTTCAGAACCCGCTCGAGTTCGTCGAGGGCTCACTCCTGATCGGGAATCTCGCCAAGGACTAAGACCAGATACGCGGCGTCGAACGTATCGTTCGGGTACGGAAGCGACCGTGCGTCACCGCGGATCGGTTCGACGTTCTGGGTACCCTCCTGTCGCATTCGCCTTCGGAGGTATTCGACCATCTCCGATTGGACGTCTACAGCGTGGAGTGTCCCCGACGGTTCGATCGCCCGTGCGACCATCCCGGTGTAGTAGCCGGTTCCCGGTCCGACCTCGAGAATACGCTCACCGGGCTGGGGCTCGAGTACGTCGCGCAGTCGGGAGCGAGTGATGACCGGACGCGGGATGTCGATTGCGTGGCGCTAAGCGTACGGACACGGCGACGGGTTTGATCGCCACTGGAGGGCGTATCCAAGTCCGGCGAGCAGCGTGAGACCGAGTAGAGCGGCGATCGCTCGTACGGTACGACGAGAAACCATAGTAATTTCTTCATCGTGGACGAACTACAGTCTTCCCGAACTGACGCACATGCCGCGGGCTTGCCGTTGCTACCCCAACTACAACTGTTCTCGAAATCGGTCGTACAGTATGTCCGATACGCTTCGTACGCAAGTCGACGGCAAGTTTGACGACGTCGCCGAGAAAACAATCGACGCCCTCGAGGACGAGGGGTTCGGCGTGCTCTGCGATATCGACGTCCAGGAAACGCTGAAAAAGAAACTCGACGAGGACTTCCGACAGTACAGAATCCTAGGTGCGTGTAATCCACAGTTGGCCCATCAGGGACTCGAGGACGACCTCGAACTCGGGACGCTGCTCCCGTGCAACGTCGTCGTCTACAACGATGACGACGGTGTCGTCGTCAGCGCGGTCGATCCGCAGCGTCTGATCGCTGTCGCCGAGAACGACGACCTTGACCCGATCGGCGACGACGCGTCCGAGCGCTTCGAACGGGTTCTCGAGTCACTATCTTGATTCAGCGAGAATCCCGCCCTTCTCGCGAAGGACGAGTGTTCCATCCTTTGTCAGAACCAAGAACTGAGCAGGGCGGGTGTGAGTAACATCCTCCGCGCCATTCACGGCGCGGAGAATGTCACAACTCTAATTGGGCTATCCTTCAGTTGCCAACGTTGCGGGATCGTCAGTCTCTACCTCGACAGGGGAGCGAATGAGGTTCCCCCACTCGGTCCACGAACCGTCGTAATTACGGACGTCCTCATATCCGAGGAGTTCGTGGAGTGTGAACCAGGTAATCGACGAGCGCTCGCCGATTCGACAGTAAGTGATGATTTCGCTATCACCGGTGATACCGTAGTCTGCGTAGAGGTCCTCCAGTTCCGCTCGGCTCTTGAATCGACCAGTATCTTCGAGGTTCTCACTCCAGGTAATGTTCTGAGCATCCGGAATGTGACCTGCTCGCTGAGCGGTCTCCCGACTTCCTTCGGGAGCGATTTTTTCACCGCGGTACTCCGCAGCGCTACGAACGTCTACAAGCGGAACGTCCACCTCGAGTGCGTCCTCAACGCCCTCCCGATAAATACGGATATTGTCGAACGGGCCGCTTACGTCGTACTCACGTTCGGGAAAACCGGGTTCGTCGGTTGTCATCGGGTAGTCGTTCTCTTCCCAGTAGACCCGTCCGCCGTCCAGCAGATGGACGTCTTCGTGACCGTAGTACTTGAACTGCCAGTAGGTATACGCGGCCCACTGATTCCACTCGTCACCATAGAGGACGACCGTCGAATCCTCCATAATTCCAGCGTCTCCCATAATTTCCGCGAATTGGTCCTTTTTCAGGATGTCGCGCTGTGTCGAATCCTGGAGGTGCGTCCCCCAACCGAATCCGATTGCGTTCGGAATGTGTCCTTCGGCGTACGACTCCTCATACTCGATATCAGCCTCGACCAACCGATATTCCGGGTCGTCGTTTCCGAACTCGTCGAGGTGTTCTTCGAGCCAGTCCGGCGAAACGAGTGCGTCGGTCGCGTATTCACTGGTGTCGGCCATACGAGTTCGACTACTCGAATAAGCCACTTAGAGTTGTTTCTAATAGTTCCATAATCACACAATATTCTGTGTTTCCGCTGTTCTGAAGTAGTACTCAGAGTCAACAGCGGTTGGCGAATCCGAGGCAACATTGCTCCGTAGCACATCTCGAGCAGGACCGAAGACTATGAATATCCGGGGTTAGGCTGCGCAGTTGTTCGGCCCTAACTCGAGTTCCGTCGCCTCGGACTCGTCCTCGGGTGGCTCCGAACCCGTGTTGATCTCGATCACGCGCTCGTAGTTCGGTGGCTTGTCGGGCGCGTTGTCGACCAATCGGTCCACGAACTCGTCCTCGTCCAGTCCCAGCAGGTCGGGGTCAGTCGGTCCGAGTTCGATACCCGCACGCTCGGCGAGGTTAGTGTTCGGTGTCACCCCGACGCCGACGATCACGATATCGGCGGGGACGTCTCGTCCTCGAGTTCGACGCCCTCGACCCGCTCGTCGCCGACGTAGCCCCCGCCGACGATCGCGCCCATCTCGGTCATACGAGATGATTGGAACGGCGACGACTAAAGTATTTTTGGTATTCCACAATACTATACAATTACTGGGCAAATGCTTCGGCACGCCGTCTGTCGTCGAGCCGGTCACGTCGACGGCTCACTCGAGGTCCGCGTTCGGGGACCGTGGGGCGTCCCGATCCGCATCGGAAGACGAACACGAACAGTCCGACCGAAGCCGGAACAGAAGTCCGACGGCGACGAGCACTGCGAAAATCACCACGCCTTGCGCGATTCCGGCCGTCAGTCCGACGGTCGTTCCGCCGGTCACGGCGGCAGTCCCGGGCCCGATGCAACAGAGGCTTGCGAGTCCCGCTAGCCCGAGCAGCGATCGGCGAGAGAGGTCGTCCGAACTCATGACTGACGTTCCGAAAGCGAGACGGATATGTATTCGGACGATTTTCCGGGTCAGCGATCGCGGTCGCGAGTCACCGGCGAGGTCGGTCGTCCGACGTCGAGCGGCGACCCTCGCTCGACTGAACCGAGTTCACGCTCGCCTACGCCAAGTATGGAACCACCGGCATCATCCCTTCCGTTCGTGCCCTCGAGCCGATTCAGGCAGTGTACTCCCACGTATCGGTATATGCATCGGAGAACCGACGGAGCATTCCGGCGTCGGCGACCAGATCGAGCGCGGTCCTCGGCCGACCCGCGATGCGTCGTATTACAGTCGCGGGATTGCGGGTGATTTCCTCGATCGTTAACCCCTCGAGCGCCGCTGCGACCGAGGCCAGGAGGTCGGGATCCTCGTGTTCGATCTACGCGCCGCGCATCAACCGAGCGAGGCGATATTCGGACCGCATCAGGTCGTACAGTTTTCGCGGGTAGGCCAACTCGTTCTCGTTCGCGATTAGCGTCGCGGCAAGGTACGCCGATCTGATCCCCTGACAGATCCCCTCACCCTGATACCGGTTGGCGATCCCAGTCGCGTCGCCGACGAGAAACACGTCGTGCTCGGAGTCGTAGGTGCGGGCGGGATCGAGGCTCGGCCCCCTCGGGATGATGGCGATATTCACGTCCGCCCGGTCCGGGACAGGAAACGAGTTCCGCTCAGCCGCGGCCTCGAGCGCGCCGAAGTAGTCGTCGGGCCGCCGG